>NZ_JHEG04000001.1:2071246-2439511 GCF_000760695.4 Tolypothrix bouteillei VB521301
AAACACAGAAGTATAATTATGTATCATCGTACTACCCCCCACAGGACCGATCTCGCCGCCACAAAAGAAGCCTGCTAATGGTATATTTTTGATGTAGCGATTGAATAATTGAGAATCAAAATCCGGCTTTCCGTAAAGACCCTCTCCTCTACCAACACAAGAAAACATGAGCGCTCCCACTGCGGCTGCGTCTGAAGAACTGTGTTTTTGATACCTTTGCAGCAAAAATTCTAAATCTTCAGCGGATGCTTGAGCATCGCGTAAGTGAAATTGCAAGCGCTGTCCCGGACGAACGTAGTCGGCGATCGCAATTGCCCCTGCGGATGGTTCTACCCCTAAAATACTTCTTATTAGAAAGTCTCCTGGATGCAATTCTTGCTTGAATTCGTCCATTGCTAAACCAACAAATAAGGAATGTTGTGCTAGCATGCGATCTTCTTCACTCAAATCAGCAATCAAATCTCGCAATACCTTTAACGGTACTTGCTCGTTAAGTTCTAGGATGATATTGCGATCGCCTTTTGTGACTTGGCAAGGGTTCCCAATAGGTCTGCATCCCTGTGCCACAATTGTTTCTAAAACAATATTGCCACTCAGGGCGATGCCAATAGTTCCTTCTCTATAGAGAAGGTCGTTGTAGAAAAGAGCGATCCGCCCTCCCAAACCACCACCACTTGCCTGTCCTCCTATTGTGACTGACCCTGGGTATGCAAAATCTAAACCCTGTAATAAATCGTTGACTCCTGAAGAAAATGAGCCAGACAATAGTATAAATTGCGGCACGGGTGTTGGTGGTACGCCAATCAGATCTATCCACGCATCTGGTGGTCCATCGAGATCCGGTAATTCTTCAGGAACAATATGAAACGGCTTGATATTAACCCCAGGTAGGTGTGCCAAAGTTAAACTGAGTGCGGGTTCTGCTTCCAACTCTTGTGTTTTTCCCCACTGAGTTGTGCCAATCACACCACCACCACTGCAACCTAACAATATAGGTGCTGACAGTTGCTCGTTTAGGAGTGGCAAAAGGCGAGAGTACTCACTCGTAAAAGCAGACGAAATAAACACCAGCCCTAAATCTGGAGGTGCTGTTAGCGATGAGACAGTGCGCTGTACTACATCTGAAACAGCTGCTTCTAAGGAAGGACGGGTTGATAGGGCATTTGCCCACTGCATTTGGTCTGCCATGAGTTTTACACTCTATATTGTTCTTCGGCTTTTGTTGTTAAGTAAGCCAGTTTCTTTTTCTATTTTGGGGACTACTATAACGCATCCTAATAGAATTGATGCGACTTCTTAACTAATCCTCTCAGCAATCTGTTATTTTTTAGAATGATTATACTTTTATAATATTAGTATTTACATCAAGAAGTATTGTATAATTTACAGTTTTTCGGTAACCTTGTAAAACATTAAGACATTATAGATGAATACACTGTTACTATCATAAATGCTGTAATAGTTATGAAGCACAGATCCATTAATTGACAAAATTATTGCACAGACACAGTAAAATAGGGGATGATAGTACGAAAAACTGTCATTTTGAAAATTTTTCTATACTAGTATTGAAAACACGCAACAAGAACTAAGACAATGAGCAACATTCAAGACAAGATCGACCAAGAAGTTGAACAAGCCCGTGCTACATGTGACGTCACAGGTAGCAATTCTGCCGAATGTGCAGCAGCTTGGGATGCAGTGGAAGAACTACAAGCTGAGGCTTCTCACCAACGCCAAGCAAAGCGCAAAACATCCCTAGAGCAATATTGTGATGCCAACCCAGAAGCAGATGAATGCAGAGTTTACGAAGACTAAGAGTTAACTCCATAACTCTTATTTTAGGGCTAGTGGAAACACAACCACAAGCCTTTTACTGAAAATTGTGTGCTTTAATAGCACTTGTGTGTGAATCTCACTCCAACCTTTTTCATCCCGTGTTACAGCAGGGTCTAGAGGAATAGAGTGAGGTTTTATTTTTACAGCGATCTGTGACCGATAGCCAACAAGCAATGAGCAAACTACAAAAAACTGACTAGCTAGTGGGGGATTGAACCTCTTGAGGGAAAACTTAAACTATAGTCATGTGAGTTGAAATGACTTGTCATACTTAATTGGTAATTGGTCCCCGCTCGCTAATATGAGGAAATATTATGCCTGAAGTCTGGTTTCGTCCCCTAGTTTGGATAGACTACCGAGTAGCAGTATTGTTTACAGTTATTTTGCCTGTAATTCTGCTACTTTGGGCTTTTGTACAAAAAGCTGAAGCCATACAACGCTTACTTCTAATTTACTGGAGAGTCGCCAGTTTACTAGCCATTACGATATACTTAATGATTGGTGGATTTGGTGTTAGTTTTATCTCAGGATTGATAGCTCGTATTTTAATTCCCGTTTCATTATGGTTCTGGATAGATCTCAATGATGAAATAGAGTATCAGCCAGACGGACTTCTAAAATTAATTTTTACTTCATGGCGTTGGGGTATCACTGTTTACTGTATTTTAGGTGCATTCGCTTTGATACCTTTCATAGTTTGTGCTTTTTCTGAAACTGCGATCGCAACATCATATTGTCGCGTCTGGTTTGAAGCACCGCTTATGTTTAAAGATTATTTCCATCACGATACAAAACCAGGATTCCTTGGATTTCTTGGCATTCTTGGTTTAGTCATCTACGTGCTTTATTTAAGCTATTTTGTCCTTATTAAGTTAGGAAAGCAAGGACGCTCAGCAACACCTCAATAATTGTGAGTCAGGCGTATCCTCCCTCTATCCCTGACAAAGAAATTCGGTACCTTTGTACTATAAAAGCTGGTTGGAGCCCCAATTTCTTCAAGAAGTTGGGGCTCTAAACTCACTTATTAGCGATTGTCAATAATCTGTTAATTTATGACCCATTCTATTAACAAGCAGTTAGAAAAATACACAACTAAACATCCGCAAGAGGTTTTACTAGTAACAATAGAAGTTGCAGGAGAACAAGACCAAATTGCTATTTTCAAAGGGTTTTCCAGTTCATTAATGCGTCCAACTGCTTTCGATCCCGACATACCCGTAATCCCAAATGACGCAAAAATTATCAAAATCGATCGAGTTGCAAGCCCTTACAATCCAGAAGCCCCACGTTACATTCAGCAAGACATCTCTTGGCAAAACATGGAAGAAATTATGAATTATGAATTATGAATTCAGAAAATAATTCATAATTCATAATTCATAATTCATAATTCCTATGGTTCCTGGATATACTCTTCCTGTCTTTGCTTGTGCGTCTGCTATGGCTGCTTTGCACTGGTTGCATTACCGTCAAGCCGTACTTTCTGTATCAGTAGACTTGATTGAACCTGGCCAAGTGGTAGACATACCTGTAGAACAGGTTGCGGGGTTGTCCGACAATATGGCTTTGGCGATCGCTCGCTCCGATCCTGGAGATAATCTAGATATTACAAGAAACACTCCTATCTGGGCGTTGGTGGAGTTGGGAACACAAGGGAAAGATGGGGAGAAAATAACTATTAAAGGGGGAGAGGGAATTGGAAAAATAGTTGAAACTGGGGGGAAACCTGCTATTTACGCTTACGCTCGCAGGTTGTTGCAAGAGAATTTGCAGCCAATGCTTGCACCGGAAGAAAGAATTACTGTAACAATTATTTTACCAGAAGGCAGATCGCTTGCTCTTCGGACTTCTAACGCTGCTTTTGGTGTTGTTGAAGGTCTCTCTCTACTCGGAACAACAGGGATTTCTCAACCCTTAAGTGCTCCGGGTCAATTGGAAGCTTTTCGAGAACAGTTACAATATAAAGTATCCCGGTTTGATTGTTTGGTGTTTTGTGTTGGTGAAAATGGTTTAGATTTAGCGCGAAAACTAGGGATTGACCGAGAAAAACTGGTAAAAACAGCTAATTGGCTTGGTCCGATGCTTGTAGAAGCAGCTTTACAAAATGTTAAGCAAATCCTATTATTTGGATATCATGGCAAGCTCATAAAACTTGCGGGCGGAATCTTTCACACCCATCATCATCTTGCTGATGGACGTCGGGACATTCTAGTAGCTCATTGTGCTAATGTTGGTCTACCCACTCAAGACTTGCAGGTTGTGTTTAACAGCAGTACAGCAGAAGCAGCTTTGGTTTACCTCCGCTCTTTACATACATCTGGTGGTCATGATTGGGTAGAACGGGTATATACTTCTATTGTGCAAGAAATTGATTCTCGTTCGCGAGATTATATAAAGAACCAGATCGGTGAAGCAGGGACATTACCGTATGTTGGCTCAGTCCTTTTCGATCGCGATCGCAAAGTTATTGTAAAAAGCAAAACTGCACATACTCTCATGGCAAAACTATGTTAATTTAATATGAATAATCTTAAACACTAGCGTTCAATAACTTTTTTTACCAGGTTAGAGTAAGTTTTTTCGTAATCTCACTGCTACGTATAAGGTCTGTACAGTCGCGCAGCAATGTCGCGTCTAGGAAAGAGCTATTTTACCATCACCATCTGGTAAGGCAGAAACTGGTATCAATCAATACCCCCTAGTTGTCAATCTTCATTCAATTTACACCATCCCGTCATGAATACTGCGGTGACTCTACCCACACAACAAGCGCCTCAAACAGAGGAATCTTTGAGGCAACTCAATCGCCAAATCATTGTAATTCTAGACTTCGGTTCTCAATATTCCGAACTGATTGCTCGTCGAATTCGTGAAACACAGGTTTATTCAGAAGTCCTTTCCTATCGCACCACAGCTGAAGCACTACGTCAACTCAATCCCAAGGGAATCATCCTTTCGGGTGGACCAAAGTCAGTGTATGACAACGGCGCTCCCCATTGCGATCCAAAGATATGGGATTTAGGAATTCCTATTTTGGGTGTGTGCTACGGTATGCAACTCATGGTGCAACAAATGGGTGGAGAAGTGGCAAAAGCTGACCGAGGGGAGTACGGAAAAGCCTCTCTACATATAGATGACCCGACAGACCTGCTGACTAATGTCGAAGATGGCACAACTATGTGGATGAGCCACGGGGACTCAGTCATCAATATGCCACCTGGGTTTGAAGTGCTAGCACATACAGAAAATACCCCTTGTGCAGCCATCGCCGAGCACAAGAAAAAACTCTACGGGGTTCAATTTCATCCAGAAGTCGTTCATTCTATTGGTGGATTGGCTTTAATTCGTAACTTTGTGTACCACATATGCGAGTGCGAACCAACTTGGACGACGGCTGCTTTTGTAGAAGAGGCCATTCGAGAAATTCGCGCTAAAGTTGGTGACAAACGTGTATTGCTAGCACTTTCCGGAGGAGTCGATTCTTCTACTTTGGCATTCTTACTGCACAAAGCCATTGGCGACCAATTGACTTGTGTGTTCATCGACCAAGGCTTTATGCGGAAGTACGAGCCGGAGAGATTAATAAAACTGTTCCGAGAGCAGTTTCATATTCCCGTAGAATACGTCAATGCTAGAGAGCGTTTCCTTTCCGCATTGGCTGACGTTACCGACCCTGAAGAAAAGCGTCGGATTATCGGACATGAGTTTATCCGTGCATTTGAAGAAACCTCAAAAACTCTTGGTCCGTTTGATTATTTGGCACAAGGAACCCTCTACCCAGACGTGATCGAATCTGCCGATACTAATGTTGACCCGCAAACTGGGGAACGAGTCGCAGTCAAAATCAAGAGCCATCACAATGTTGGGGGATTGCCTAAAGATTTGAGATTTAAACTGGTGGAACCCCTACGGAAGCTGTTTAAAGATGAAGTCCGTAAAGTCGGACGTGCTATCGGTTTGCCAGAAGAAATCGTACAACGACATCCTTTTCCAGGACCGGGTTTGGCAATTCGCATCTTAGGTGAAGTCACTGCCGAACGCCTGAACATTTTACGCGATGCTGACTTAATCGTGCGTCAAGAAATTAACCAACGTGGTTTGTATCACGATTACTGGCAAGCTTTTGCTGTACTTCTTCCAATTCGCAGTGTGGGAGTCATGGGTGACCAACGTACCTATGCCTATCCCATCGTTTTGCGGATCGTACAAAGTGAAGATGGTATGACAGCAGACTGGGCGCGTGTCCCTTACGATGTTTTAGAAGTGATTTCCAACCGAATTGTTAATGAGGTAAAAGGCGTGAACCGTGTCGTTTACGATATCACTTCCAAGCCACCTGGAACTATAGAGTGGGAATAGGTTAATGGTTAGTGGTTAGTAGTTCGTGGTTTGAATAACCAACAACCAACAACTAACCACTATCAAAAAGTAATGTGACTGGATTGATAAGTTGGTGGTTCGACGTGAATGAGAATTCTAACTGGATGAAACCGTTCTTCTAACCGCCTCTCTACTTCTTCTGTAATTTGATGAGCAGTCTCTACATCTGCTGCATCCACGATTAAGTGCATCTCAATGAAAGCCTGACGACCTAAAACGCCCCGAGAAGCAATATCGTGACAGTTGAGAACACCGGGAACAGAAACTGCGATCGCATGAATGGCTTCCGGTGCGATCGCTATTCTGTCAACTAGCCAGGGTAAATTTTCTGTTAAAACTGTCCAACCACTCCAAAAAACTAACAACGCGACGGGAAAAGCTAAAGCTACATCTATCCATTGAACGCCCAACCATACACCAATCAATCCACCAATAACGGAAATGGTCACCCAAATATCACTCATGGTGTGTTTGGCGTCAGCAATCAGGATCGGGCTACCAACTCTCTGTCCTACACCACGTTCGTAAAAAGCTACAAAAATATTGACTCCTAAAACTATCAGCAGTATCCATAATTCTGATGGTGAGATTCTAACCATCTGACCGCCATGGATGATTCGTTCCACTGCTCCTTGAAGAATTTCAAAACAGGCTATGCCTAAAAAAGCAGAAATCCCTAACGCTCCCACTGCTTCAAATTTTTGGTGTCCGTAAGGATGCTCGCGATCCGGTTTTGGCGAAGAGAACCGACTAGCAACTAATCCTAAAATATTGTTGGCACTATCAGTCACACTGTGCAAGGCATCAGCTTGTAAGCTTAAAGAACCTGTCAAATATCCCACAACAGCTTTCAATGCCATCACAAATATGTTGAGGAATAAAGTAATAATTAAAACTTTTTGTACTGCACCCCTATTATCGTAGGTCATAAAATCAGTCTTTAAATATTTTGTTTTACAACTTACATTGTAAAACTGGGAACATCTAAAGAATGTTGCAAACCCTTACGTAATTTCAAGTTAAATCCCGGTAACATGAATTATTTAGACGTTTTGATAGAAAACTCATGTCCGGAAATTTAACACTGAATCTAGTTGAAGGTTCTGTCTCTTTTAGTTTTTCACTGGAAGCAGCACGAGAACTTAAGGCGACCCTTGACCAGTTAACGCACAGTCTTAAAGTCGTCTCTGCTAAAAGTGCGTCTGGTAGTAGTAAGCCTACACCACAATCTCCTATGGAATATCGATATACAGGAGAAGTGTTTCTAGAAATTTTTTGCAATCCTAATATTTGGCCTTCTCCCTTCGCCGCTAAAGTTTTGTTAACTATCCGTGACCTTAATATTCGCTTAACAACAGAAGCTGAACTGACCCGAGTTATTGAGGATGTGAATCAGTATTTAGAGAGGGAGTAGACGGTTGGGGGTTGGGAGACAAGGAGAAATCGTGTATTTCCCAATCCAAAATCTAAAATACCCATAAAGTAATTACACCCGATACAGCCACGCTTCAAAGACTGGTTGCTCGAAACGGCTGTATGCGGGTGTATTTCAGGGAATTTTATAAAAACATTAGTACATATGTATTTAGCAGACGTGGAATATTTTCTTTTCCGGATAGTTGTGGGTTGTCGATGTAGTAGAGAATGTCATTCAACAAAAAGATGAAGTCTCTTTCCATCTAAATCACGCTTACCCGAAATCAGTTCCTAATCCATACATCGGAGCGAAAACCGATCAGTCGTTTTCCCATTGTTCGCGACCAATCAGATCGGCGATGCGATCGCGTAATAAAAAATCACACTTTTCCAATTCGCATTCAATGCAGACCCATTCTCTAGCTGGAATATACTGGCACAGGGTGTAGATTGGCTGCTGTCTGCTAACCAAGCCCCTTTGAACTAACCGCCGTGCTTCCTCTTGTATCACGTCTAAAGAATAGTAACTGATAGAAGGCACCGTATTCACACTCATGATTTTTTGCTCACAGATTAACACGTAAGTAGTATTCCCAAAATTAGTTAGGAACAAACATCACCGGAAATAAAAGACTAGTTGCTACAGTTTTGTAGTTTTATATACGGAACTATTTTCATTTTGACGCTACACATCCTCAAATTATATGAAGAAATGTTAAAATTGTCAAAGTTCTCTGACATTTTCCAAGTTTGGCGTACACACGGGGTAAATATGGTAGTGCATTTGTCCAATACAGGTTGGATAAATCATAAATTACAAGAATAAGGGCATACGGCAGAAAGTCGAAGATGTTGAATGTTTCCAAAAAGTCAGTACGGGCGTTCTTTACCATAGGGTTCAATATCCATCCTCTAGAAATAAGGATGAAAAAGGTAAGAAACTTTAGGTAAAACCTTTTTCCACGCAACAAAGAGGCTACTTCTGCTCTGGTTACATACTCAACAAAGTACGTAAGGTACTCTCTCCACTCTTTTGTCTTTGTTTAGCAGAAAATACGCTTGAAACAATTGCTGGGATAGTGAGTATAAAGTGTTGCAAAACACAAAAGCTACCCTACAACACAAAGGTTCATTAGTCATGACTTATTAATATTTTCTTAAGGAAAACTGTTGCGACTTTGGTAGTTTGGGTAACTGACGGAATCAACAAACACAAAACTCACATTGACTACTACATGAGAAGTTTGCCTCCAAGTTAGCAATGGCTTGAGTTTAGCAATCAAGAGTCTAAGTTTCATATTCCATTTGAAATAAGTCTTTTTACTCTGAGACAGTGTTGATAAGTTTCCAAAGTTTTGTTGCCTTATATAACTTTTATGAGCGTCTGTGATTCTTGCTTTTCTGCTCTATTGCCTTTTTTCAAGTTATTTAGCGATCGCATCATGATTAAATAAGCGCTGGCTCTCTTAACGGTTAACTATTAATATATCTTATGTGTTTCACTCCTTAGCCTTGAATTTTATATATATCAACATTGAAACAGACGCGAAGGCTTCGCGTCTGTAAAATGTTTGGCTAATATACCATAAGTTGATTGTTGTTCACGTTACTTAATCTTTTAGATTAAGATTCTTCATCTTTATCGTAATTGTTTTCTCGCTCGGGCTTCCGTTCTTCCTGCAATCGGTTTAAGAGTGACAGCACTTTAGTACCGCGTTCTATAGAACGATCTTCAATAAAGACGACTTCTGGAGTGCGACGCAGGCGAACTCTTGCACCTAGTTCGCTGCGGACATAACCTGTCGCCGACTTTAGCCCAGCCATTGTTTCTGCTTTGGCTTCCTCCGAACCATATATACTGACGTAGATTTTGGCGTGCTGCAAATCACCAGAAACATCAACGTCAGTGACACTTACCATTCCTGTACCCACACGGTCATCCTTAATCCCGTTGAGCAGCATTTGGCTAACTTCCCGTTTTATCAATTCAGCAACTCGGGAAACACGGCGATCTGTAGCCATAACAATTTATCTCCTCACAAGAGGTTGTAATGATGAAAATATCTCTAAACTTCAGACTAAACTGAGCTTAAGCCCAGCATTGCGCGCAAAGTCAGAGTGACGAAAACAAGACTAGCTCCAAAAAATCCCAAAAGAGCGACTAAGGTAACTGGGCGTTTAAATAACGGTATCAAAGGCGAAAATGCGTTTAACACGACTCCTAAGAGAATAGTCACCAAGTAACGGGGATATCTAAAGACGTTTGCCCAAAATCCTTCAAACATTTGATTTGAGATGGTTTTGATATAAGATGTAGGTTGGTTTCTCCCTATAATCTTATCTTAATACAGCGAGCGGGAACCAGTAAGCCGTTGATTTTTCTATTTTAAAGTAGTGTATTTTAATATAAATAAATTTTTTCTACCAATAATGGTGGCAGTACTGTATGTGTAACTGGATGTCGCAGAAATTGCTCGGACAAATCTTTGGGTAATAGGCATTTAGCACCCTATTTTTATTTGATAAATCTCATAAAATGAATATTTTAAAATTAAAGAAATTTGATAATAATTTTTATATATTTTTTGGGTTTAATTTGATTCGTTTCAGTTTTTTACTTCCCTTTATACCCCCGCTTCCTAATTTAAGTTTCTATCAATTAAGAGACAAATTATACTATTTTGAAAAGAGACTACAAAATATATTGTTTGAAACTAAGATTCAACAAAGCAGTCGCAATCCCTAATATTAAATAGTAAGATTGGCGGGGGAAATAGAGAAGAATTGGAGTTAAACTGAAAGGTATCCAAGGTATAATAAACATTTAAACAAACAGGATAAAGTCAGAAATAAATTGGTTAAGCTTGCGTTCATAAAGTAGATGCAAATAACCATGACTTTAACCGGGCTGAATTTCAGTGTTTCCGTTCCGAATATCCCATGCAAGTTCTAACAGTTGAGTCCAGCGCTTTTGTAGTTGTTTGGGGGTACATTTAACAGCTTTAGCGATCGCTTGGTCGCTTTGCTTTTCAGCTTTGAGGTCTAGTATTTGGCGTTGCTGTTCGGTTAATTGGCTTAAAAATATATCCCACTGTTGAGATGATAAACCCAACTTTTGCTCCAACCCAGCGCCGAGCCATTGATGTACCAATTGCCAGTGGTGTTGTTTTGCGAACTTTTCCACATGATATTTAAAACGCTGTTGTAAATAATCTCTCTGACGACTGGTAAGACCGAGAATTTGATCGATTTCTGGAGCAGAAAAATCTTGTAATTTTAATGTTAAGTAATCGACACAGTCAGATTGTCCTTGCGATTCTAAGTATTTTACTAATTCCGAAATGACGCGATCGCGCTCGGATTCCTCAGCGGGATCGAAGCTCGGTTGTGCAATCATTTGAGAACGTACTTGTTGAACTGCCGAATTCCGTTGGTAAGATTCGGAATCTTCAGTTTTGCCAGACTCAACTGCCCTTTCAATATCAACTGTTGTTTCTTGAGGTAGACGGCGAGCAAAACCTTGAGCACGCAGTATCACAAGCTGTTGATTGGCACCACCAGGTAAGTTAATGCGACGCTTGGCATACTGTTCGGTAAACGCCATGTATTCTGCCAGTTCTAATTGAGTCCGAGGTGTGTAATCTTCAGCTAATTCGTTTTCCCGACGGAAAGCTTTAATTGCTTCCAAATAAAACGCTTGCAGAAAGTCTTCAATTAGGTTGTAACGGGCATCAAATCCTAAATCGGAGTTAGGTGTGGCAACGTGGCGATAAACCATAGCACCCAGTTGGCTGTGTAATTCTACCCGACCTTTTTTTGAACCTAATTGGTAGTAATGCAGGCATTTATGCAACCGATGTCTAGCTAAAGTGACTAACCAAGACGTAACTTGTCCGGAAGTTTTAATACGAGAACTTTTTTCACAAATACGTTCTACCTCTCGGGCTATGCGCTTTGCTACAGCTTCCATGCAATCCAGTGATGTTTTCACCTCAGGTTGCATATCCTGACACAACATTTGCACCAAAGCATTTGTATCAATTGTTTGGGATTGTTCTGTAGAAGCTTCGCGATTGAAATCTGGTGTTGGGGTAGGTAGATTGGCGAGGTTAGCTTTCATGATGTTTCTGGGAGTGGTATAGCACCGTAAGGACAAAGCATAAACAGCGCTGAGGTGTCAAGCTTCTACTGACGAATAACTTACATATTCTTCATATGTCAAGAACCGCCATCAGCACTGCTTACATATAAGACTGTAGAGCATCCGGAAAAGTTACAGGGATTGCATTGTGTCGCTTCGTTCACAAGCCACCAGATACTCAGTGGCATGCAATTCTCTACAGCCAAATTAAAATGGCTCTAACCTGAACTCTGTAAGGCTTTTGACCCAATTGAGTGACTGGCACTTTCAGCTTAACAAGTATGACAATCGTAAAACTGGAGCGCTAAACCTTCAAAATCCGAAATCGTCAGATGAAGTAGTGATGTATAAAGCTTATACTAGCGTTGCAGCTTTTTCCCAACCCAAACCTTGTCTTGTGAGAACTGGTCGTTCTCCTGTCAAGTCTAAAATGGTAGAGACTTCATAAGTGGGTTCCTCGCCAGTATCCACAATCACATCTACCAGTTTATCCAAGCGATCGAACATTTCTACGCGGGAGAGGAAAGGGTCTGTTCCTACCTCAAGCAACTCATCAACATCATCTGAAGGCACGTGGGCTGAAGTGGAAATAATTGGGTTTTCTAATGCCATTAGCAGTGCCAAGCAAACGGTGTGATTTGGGACTCTAATTCCAGTCGTTTTCCGTTTCGGATTTTGTACCAACCTCGGTACTAACTTAGTCGCAGGTAGTAAAAACGTATACGGACCGGGAATCAGACGCTTCATAATTCGATAAGCTGTATCCTTTACAAAAGCATACGTGGTGACATTTGAGAGAGAGGGGCACAAAAATGTTAGCGGTTTATCATTTGCTAACTGTTTGATCTGCCGCACTCGCTCCACTGCTGACTTAACATTTAGATCGCATCCAATCGCATAAACCGTGTCAGTAGGATAAAGCATCACCGCGCCGCGTCGCAATTCTGCTTGTATCTCTTCTATTCGTCGAGATTGCGGATTATCAGGATGAACTGGAAAAATTTTTGCCATAAGAGATAAATAAGGGTTGTTGGTGGTTGTTAGTTGTTAGTGGTGAGTAGGTGGTGGGATGAGTGCTGTCTTCTGCTTGCAACTTCTCTCCTCCATAGGGAACTGGCAGAAAAAGAGGGTTAGTGATAGTTTGTGTACGGGCGCAAAGCAATGTGCCTCAACTAACCCTTCGGGTATCTCCGAGAGGAGATGTGCAAGGCATATAGCTTCGCTTATTGCCCTTACGGGCAAAGCCTACAGCATCGTGCAATGTCCGGGCATAAGAAATACGCAATGCCCTTAGCTATACCCGCACGGGGCTATATGCCAGTCCCCCATGCAAGGAGACCTTTTTACAGGGCTAGACTTACTATTAACCACCAAAGACTAACAACTAACAACTAACTACTAAACTAATGACTAAAATTGCTTATTTTCAGTGCCCAACGGGTATTTCAGGTGATATGTGCTTGGGCAGTTTGGTGAGCCTGGGCGTTCCTTTAGAGTACTTAACTGAAAACTTAAACAAGTTAGGAATTGAGGGTGAGTACCAGATCGAGGCAGAACTAGTCCTTCGCAACGGTCAACAGGCTACGAAAGTTCATGTGAACTTAACAAAGCACCATCACCATGACTCCCAACACAGCCACCATCACGGACGCCACTTACCTGAAATCCGCGAGATGATTTTAAAGGCTGAGTTACCATCACGTGCCAAAGCATGGAGTTTGGCCGTATTTCAACAATTGGCGGTAGCCGAAGGATTAGTGCATGGTGTTCCTCCCGAAAACGTTCATTTTCACGAAGTAGGTGCAATAGATGCAATTGTAGATATTGTTGGCACTTGTTTGGGACTAGATTGGCTTTTAATTGAAAGCAATGAGAAAGAATTGCCCTTACTATACTGTTCGCCCCAACCAGTCGGTGGAGGAACTGTCAAAGCAGCACACGGTCAGATGGCAGTGCCAGTACCAGCCGTCTTGAAATTGTGGGAAATGCGCGGTTGTCCGGTGTATAGCAACGGCATTGAACGGGAATTGGTGACACCAACTGGAGCTGCAATTGTCACAACCCTTGCAGTCAACTTTGGCTCGCCACCCCCAATGACCATCAAACAAGTAGGATTGGGAGCAGGTTCTATAAATTTACCAATACCAAATATTTTACGCTTGTGGATCGGTGAAGCAGATGTTTCCCACAGTCCAAGTTTAGAAACGATCGCAATTTTGGAAACCCAAATAGATGACTTGAACCCGCAAGCGATCGGCTACTTATTTGACACCTTGTTTGCAGCTGGTGCAGTGGATGTTTTTACCCAACCCATTGGCATGAAAAAATCCCGGACGGGAATTTTGCTAACTGTTATTTGCCATCCCGAGAATTTATCTAACTGTGAAACAATTTTGTTTCGTGAAACTACGACTCTAGGAATTCGCCGTTCTACTCAACAACGTGCCATTCTCTCAAGAGAAATTCAACCAATAGAGATTGAATATGGTACGGTACGTGTTAAAGTCGCATGGACGGGTCAGGAAAAAGATAAAGCCATTTCTAACGTACAACCGGAATACGAAGACTGTGCAGAATTAGCAAGAAAGAACAATATTTCCTGGCGGGAAATTCACCGACTGGCATTAAACCAGTGGTATGTTCAGCATAAAAACCAGTAGAGACACGTTATAACAACGCATCTCTACTGGTTATGGAGAGCGATCGCGAATCACTGTTTAGTCAACAGCATCTCTGATAGCATTACCTGCTTCTGCAGCTTTATTCCGAGTATTTCTACCCAAATCGCTAGCCGCATTGCCAGTATTTTCTTTGATGTTCTCAATGCCTCTTTGGGTTCCCTTGATAAAATCACTGGTGGTTTTTTGAGCTTTATCTGCTGTTCTTTCACCACCTTCTCTTAGGGTGTCACCAAAATCTTTGGCATTCTCATTCTTTTTACCAAGAATGCGACGACCAACTTCTCCTACGTTGCTGGATTCGTCAATGACGTTGCGCTCAGCATTCTCTTTGAGATATTCAGCTCTAGCTTTCACGTTAGCTGATTGATTTCTGGGGTCTACATCGCTAAAGTTATTCATTCCGCCCTCATAGGGAGATAGCTGATTCTCTCCCTTGGGTACGTATACATTGGAATTAGGTCTTGCAGACTGTTCTCCCACGATTTGATGAGGTATTTCCCTGCTTTGATTAGGTGTTGTTGCAACTGCAGAATCACAAGCCTGTGTTAAGAACAGGATTGCACTTGCAACAAAAGCTGTTAAAACTTTCAGGGGACGCAAATTTTTCAACACAGCAACTACTCTTCTCATAGTGCTACTCCTTGCAATGAGTGTACTTAATTTAAACTTCCGTCAGAAAGCGGTTAGCAATGCAGTCATTGACTGTTTGCAATTCACTATCGACTACTTACCGACTGCTGGATTCTTTTGCAATTCCGGTCTCTGAGATGCTTCATCTGCTTTGTCGTTGATGAATCCTGAGGCATCTTGGAATGCTTTTCCAACAGTATCAAGTCTGTCTTTAGCGCGTTCTACAACGCTCGACTCACGCTGAATTAAACCACCTGGTTCGGGCTGTTGAAAGTCTTTAGCAGATTTGATAGGCAATTCTGCTTCTTTATAAGCTCTACCTTCTGGTGTTTCAGCACCAGGATAAAGTTTGACTTCCTTATTAACAGCTGTTGCGACTATTGATGGTGACTTTAGCTGTAAGCTCGATTGGTCTAGCCCAGATTTGGACATCTTTGAATTCGTATATTTATCCCCACCACCTTTATAAGGGTTGTTTGCACCACCAGCTTGTACGGCGGGGTTTTTTGGATTCGCACCTTGAACGTCTGCATTACTGCAAGCAGTGCTTACTATCAACAATAGACCAGCCAAAAATACAGTTAAAATCTGGCGCAGCCGCAGTTTGTTTAAAAAAGCTGTTAAACGGTTCACCAATTCCTCCTTGTAACCTCCAACAAGTAACAATAGGACTTCAGAAAATTCCTTCACTCAAAATTTTTCTATGAAGGAACTTTTCGTTTTCGCTTTGTTGTTGCTTGCCTAAGATTTGCAATATTTGACCAACAGGTACTAAGATTACAGAGAAAATGGCAATTCTTTCCTCTAGCAAAGGTCTCATTTCTTTTAACGCTGCTTTGCTCTTCTTCTCTAACTTAAGAAGGATATAAGCTATTGTCATTTTCTAGAATTTCTTTTACATATAAAAGGCTTCGCTTCGATAGCGATACAGAATCTTTAGTTATGAATTTATGTAAACAACGTTACAAGATCCCCGCCTTTTTTAAGAAATCTAGGGAGTTAACCCACGTCAAAGTATTTGTATAATTATCAAAACTATCAGTTAATTTACTAATTACTAAAATGATAAAGCGGATTTTACGCTGGGTAATTTTGGGTGGAACTTTATTTTTTTTAGCAAAAGCCCTTAAGGATAATTGGCAAGGGGTTGCGGCTGTTAATATTGATGCTTTGGGTTGGGCAATTCTAGCGATTGCAACAGGTATAACATTACTGGCACACATTTGGGCAGGTTGGATTTGGGCTTGGGTTCTTCAAGATTTAAATCAACCTATACGTTCTTCTGAATTTGTTCAAGTCTACTTAAAAACAAATATCGCTAAATATATACCGGGTAATGTTTGGCATTACTATGGACGAATCCTCGCAGCCAAAAATGCTAGTATCTCTGTAGAAATTGCAACTCTCAGTGTTTTGTTAGAACCACTGCTCATGGCTGCGGCTGCTTTAATTATTTTTTTGCTTACCAGTCAATCTATAGTTAGCGAATCGACCCTCTACTTGCACATAATACAACTTTTTTGCTTGCTGGGAGTTCTTTGCGTACTTCATCCGAAGTTTTTAAACTTTGGAATTGCCATCGTACAACGCTTGAAGGTCAAAAAGTCAGATTCTACTCCAACCTCAACTCCCACTCTTCAGCATTACCCGTGGCGACCTTTGTTAGGAGAACTGGGTTTTGTCGTTTTGCGTGCTTTTGGTTTTGTTTTAACTCTTTTTGCTCTAAGCCCTTTATATTGGAATCATATACCTTTGTTGTTGGGAGCTTTTAGCTTTTCTTGGTTGTTAGGGTTTATTATTCCGGGTGCGCCTGGTGGCTTGGGAGTATTTGAAGCCACTGCGATCGCACTCTTACAGTCTCATTTTCCACCCTCTTTAGTCATTAGTGCTGTTGGTCTTTATCGCCTTATTAGTATTTTTGCTGAAACTGTAGGAGCTACTTTAGCATGGCTTGATAAACGTTTTTCGTTGTAATCGATCGGTTAAACGGTTTTGTTCTTTAGCTGAGAAAAAACATGGTAATCATCAAGATTCACCTGTGGTTCGGCAAGCGGTTCATCTTCTTTTATCTTAATCAAATTATACTCAACATTTTCTGCATAAATTGCAAAAGTAATATTAAACATTTCAATAAAATTGATCAACCACTGGCATTCATCTTCTGGATAATTATTGTAGTAGCGGATCAAGTAAGCTATGCGGCTTTCCAAATGAATACGCGAATTTTTAGAAATTAAAATAATTTTTAGCAATACAATAACCAATGTCAGAGGATGACCTTGAGATAATAGTAAAATAAATAATGATGAAGGTTCTTTACCATTTTCAGTTATTAAATGGTCAATGACTTTATTACAAGTTCTTAACACTAAATCCTTGTTAATTATTTCTGTATGTTGCTCGGCTTTCCAAGGATATAGCTTTTCTGACAATTGCGTTTTTAAAGTTTCAATAAAATCCTGTTGTTGAACTGAAAAAATCAAATACTTTTGCAAATTCTCCTTAAATTCTTCTAATGTTTGATTTTGAGTTTGCTGAATAAAGATATTGGCAATATTTTCATAACTAAACGTACCTTTCTTAACAACAATCGCTTTAATTAAACGGAGAACGTTATCTCCTAAAATACTGGGATTTTTGTATCGACTGGTGCTTGATGTAGAAGATTGAGAACGAGCAATATACATTGCCAATTCAAACTTAAATTTGTCTTTCAAATGTCTGGATAACTTTATAGCCGCTTCTTGTTGTTCCTTGGAATTGTTAATATCCAAAGATTGAGCGACTAGCAGATAAGAAGAGTAACGATTAATCCAATTTCTTTGAGATTGTTCGTCAATATTTTTCAAGGCAAAGAATTGAAGCTGATGATATTCTTCACTCTCAAGAAAATTTTCTATCCACTGAATATAAAAACTATTTTTTATATATTTAGTAGGCTTAAAATCTTTATAGCCAGACAGTAAATTCACTAATTCTTGAACATACTTATGTCTTCTGTTGCTTTCCCAGTTATTAATCAGAATATAGCAGCAGCGCTTAAGTGTATGAATGAACTCCTGTTCTTCATTCTTAGAAAAGATTTCATAAATTCCTGCTGTTGAATCAGAATTACCCGCCCCAAAAAATCCTAAGAATACACGCTTAAATTCTTGCAAAACATCTTCAGGTTCCCAGGTTTTGACAATTCCAATAAAATAGTTATATATCCTTTCTTGTGCAATCTCTAAATCCAGTCGTTTGTTCTCAGAGTCAAAAGTATATTTATTGCTCTGACTACCCGTTAAGCTGTTAGCGGTCATGGTATTTTTCAAGACCAAAGAATACCCAATACATATTCTTATCAGCTTAACTTGACCTACAAACAGTATCAATCGCTTCTTGAAAAGTTCAGTATTTCTTTAAACGAAGTTTTATCAAACCTTAAAATTACAGACTTACTTATATCAAAATTTATCAAAATCTATAAAAAACTACTTAAGTACTCGTATGAAATTACACTTTACCTACAGATATATGAGGACTAGATAGTATTGACTATCTTTTCCAACTTTCCAAGATCTAATTTTTAAATGGGGGTGGAGGGACTTGAACCCACACGACCTTTTACGGTCAACGGATTTTCATTCTCCTGCAGCTTTCGCTACTGCTTTACACTATCCACAAAGTTGTAAAGTTTTGAGAATTGGACCCTCCCTTTACCCTCGACTTAACGTTAGGGTAGCTCCCGTCGGGCCTCTGCACCTTCCGAGTTAGTCACTTGTCATTTATTGTTTGTCCTTTGTTATCAATCGCTAACCGAAGGACAAGTCAAAAATGACCGATAACTACCTTGGCTTGGCTCAGGATTGCCATGTCTGTAAACAGATCACAGATTTAGGTTTCCCTGAGTTTGAGAGCAGTCACTTGAAAGATTTCTCTATCAAGGCTCAGTTTTCTAAGTCCGTAGCGTCTACCATTCCGCCACACCCCCAGATGAATCCAGGTTTTGCTGGCTAGGTTGATTTTTACTCACCTCAATCAGCACTTGGACGATTATAGCAAAAGAAATCAGTTTTTGACTGATGTTTTTTTGTTCTTTATATATTCCACCACTAATTTTGCCATTTGTCCAATCATAAGGAAAAAAATATTGGGGATTGGCAATGGGCAATTTGGAAATGAGCGATAACTTATCATGGCTTCCCTGTCCCCCTTGTCCCCCTTGTCCCTCATTCCCTATGATGGAAAACAGATGCACCAATAGGTCTTTTTCACCGAGAGCTAAGAATTATGGTTGTAGCGCTACTGTATTTAGTTTTGGCAGGAGCTTATTTACTCGTCGTACCAGCAGCTGTCCTGCTGTATTTAAAATTTCGGTGGTACGTAGCTAGCTCTGTGGAACGTGCTTTCATGTACTTTCTAGTATTTTTGTTCTTCCCAGGTCTACTGCTTCTGTCGCCTGTTATCAACTATCGCCCCCAACGGCGACAAATAGAAGTTTAAGAAAGGATAAAGTATATAAGGATCGAGTATGAAATCCGGACGTATACTGTACTGGAACTTTTTTCATCCTTCATCCTTATATACTTCATCCTTAATACTTCTCATGCGACGCATTGACGCTATTGGAATAGGTTTTGGCATTTTTCTATTAGGTGGCTTGATATATCTGTCACTACAGGTGGCTGGTATAGATGGCGCACAAGCTGGAATTTGGACTCAAGCCGTACTCTTTGTGGGATTGATTGTCTGGTTGCTAACCTATTTGTTCCGTGCGGTGGGTCAAAAAATGACCTACCACACACAACGCCAACAGTACGAAGACGCCTTTTTCAAAAAGCGATTGGAAGAACTGTCTCCTGAAGAATTAGCCAAAATTCAAGCTGAAATCGAACAAGAAGAACAATCTCAAGTGTAAATTTGTTCTTCCTTTGTTATTTGTCCTTTGTCTTTAGGTATAGTGTCAAAGGACAACAGACCCATGACCGATCGCCAATGACAGCTATTTCCAATCTCTTTGAAAATCTTGCAAGTCAATCCCAGTGCGCTCTGATTCCATTTATCACAGCTGGAGATCCGAATTTGGAAACAACAGCAGAAGCACTGCGAATTTTGGATCGCAATGGAGCAGACATTATTGAACTGGGTGTTCCTTACTCCGATCCTCTGGCTGATGGACCAATTATTCAAGCCGCAGCGACTCGCGCTTTACAGCAAAGCATAACTTTGGATAAAGTCCTAGAAATGTTACAAAATGTAACTTCCAGTTTGCAAGCCCCTATTATTTTATTTACTTATTACAATCCAATTCTAAATCGTGGAATTGAAAAGTTTTTTAAAGATATAGCAGCAGCTGGGGTTGCAGGATTGGTTGTACCGGATTTACCTTTGGAAGAGTCATCTGGCTTACTCAAAATAGCTTCTGAGATGGGGATTGATGTTATTTTGTTGGTTGCTCCAACAAGTTCCTCCGAACGTATAGAAGCAATTGCTCGCTCTTCCCAAGGATTTATTTATTTAGTCAGTGTGACCGGGGTGACGGGAATGCGATCGCAAATGGAAACCCGAGTCTCAGATTTACTACAGCAGATTCGTAATGTTACCGGCAAACCCATCGGTGTAGGTTTCGGCATTTCGCATCCAGAACAAGCCAAACAAGTGAAAGAGTGGGGATCTGATGCAGTTATAGTTGGTAGTGCTTTTGTCAAGCGTTTGGCAGAAGGAACACCACAGCAAGGACTCATTGCTATTTCCGAGTTTTGTCAAAGTCTCAAGACAGCAATTACTACATCTTAAGTAAGGATACTTACTGAATTTTTCCATGTAAAAAATGCTAGCTTTTTTTCACCTTCGTTGGTAGACAATTTAACAGATATCGTCTTGAATATAAAAAGCGCGTATGTAGCGGTCAAAAACGAAATAATACAGCAAAATAGGGTAAAGGCTGTATGTGAAATTCAGTAGGATACATATCTTATGAGTGTGAGAGAGCGTCAGTCAACGACCGTAGTAGTTTCGTTGCAAATTAAGGGAGAGGGCGATGAGTGAGAGTATGGCATTTATCGGCGGAGTTGCTGTAGCTGGGTTAGCAGCTCTTTTGCTACTCAAAGGCTCAGCAAGTCCCATTCAGTCCGGTTTCACTGTTACTCCACAGATGCCAACAACTGTAGTAGCACCACCTGCAGTTATGGCTCCGCCTGCTACGTATCCCAGTCAAGCGTATCCCAATCCAGCACCGCTAAACCCCAATACTGAGGAGCTGCGGGTACAGATGGAACGGATGAAGATGGAAACCGCTCAACTCCAGAAGGAAAACGCAGACCTCAAACAACAAAACCAACAACTTCAGGGACAAATTCAAAATACCCTGGCTCAGTGGAGCGCTCAGCAACAAAATCAAGCTCAAGCAGCACAGCAAGCAGCATTGCAGCAATCACAAAATCCTTGGTGGTCATCAGGTATTGTTTGGGCTGTCGGTGGTATGGCTTTAACTGTTGGCGGTGGTGTTGTCGTCGCTGGGATAAACGCTTTGTTCTCGCAAAAGCCCCGTCCCGCCCGTACCGTACAAGTTATTCATCCTTATAATGGTCCAACGCCACCACTTGCGCCTGTACGTCGTCCGGAGTTTTTACCTCCTCGCAGCGATGTCAGAAGAGTTGAAACACACGATTACGATGATACATATTAGTCGTGAGGCATTAGTAACGTTGAGCCACCCCGTTTAACGCTCAAGCTAGGAGCGGAAAAATTAATATATCATAAATATTCGGGCGCAAGATTGCTGACTGCGCTCTAAATTTCCGTTAGATAAACTATTTATTTGTCAAGTATAAACTGTCTCAGAAGTTAGCGATCGCAGTTGATTTCTTTTCAGACCCTAGCAGAAGATGGGCACAAAATCCTTCAGACTTAGGACATCTGTACTCAATTTTCTCCAAGAATTGACATATTCCCTGACACCTCCCAACTTTTGCTCGGGAAGCTTTCTTTATGTAAAAAAACAGCGAATGCATACTAAAGATCCTTTAAACTCCCTCGAAAAATAATTTTTCTACATAAATTTCCGGATAAATTGTTATCTATCTAATTGTTTGTGAGATACTTCTAGATGATAATACTGTTACCTAAGACCTAGTCAAAAATAAAGATTCGGTAAAGCAAGCTGGTGCATCGTTTACAGTTTACTGTATTATTCTCCTAAAACGTATTTGTGCAATGCCAAATCCGATGATTCTTAAATTAGTGGATTGGATATAGCTTGGGCTTTCCCTATTACCAGTTCACTGATAAAATAACAACTCGTGTTTTTGAGTTCAGTTTTGTTGAAAACCATTGGAGCAAGTCATTGAAATCTGGGGATGCAGCACAAGCAAGCCATGCAGTTTTTCGTGATTTTCATGCGATGAATAAGCTGAAGTGTGTTTGTCATGTCTGCATATTTGTATCCCAACCGGATCGTCAATGGTGTTCATCTGCTGCGTACTGTCAGGCAAAAAATCTGTGTGCAAACGCAGGTAAACCCTCTCTATTATACTCTGGCAGTAAAAAAATAAACATTTTGTAACATAAAAATGAAAAAAACACAATGGTATATAAAGCAGGTCAATATCCCACCCATTGCTCTACCACAAGTGGAGTATATGCCTTTCATTAACAGCAGAAAGGTGCTTTCAGCAAAACACCGTTGTGTATTCACGAGAAACTATTTGCGTGCAATGCTTGCTTCTCGATTGTTGCTTGCTCACTGTACTGGAAGCACTGTAGTAACTGCAAGATCTCGCTTTTAGAAAGTGCTCTGCAATGTTTTCCTTGTACAAGCAGAAGCTTAATATTTGTGATTCAATCCTAGTTTTGAGATATGCGTATATTTTTCAGTGTTGAAACTCAAACTTCCTTCAAATTGAAAATCAATGTTTTTATCCCTGACAGGATTTTCAAGAGTAACAATTTGACGCATTAAGAGAGTTTAGGATTGACAGAAAAAATTAGGTGGTTCTATAGAAGCCTAAACGAAAGAAAAACCTTTGCTATTGGTTGAGCAATGACTTTTATATCCTCATGCTTGAGGCATAAAAGCCTCTTTTTTACGTTTCCTGTATTAAGTATTTTTGCTTACAGTTTCCTGCCGTCGGTGGCTCAGACGCCAACCGGAGTAATCACAAATACTGCTGGTTCTGGTGCAAGCAATATTACAGAAACAAGATCGTCCAATTCAGTCACGTTTAGAGCAGGTCAAGGTGCTTTACAGATACTAAAAACAGGCGATCGCGCAGCGGCTGAACCGGGAGACAACGTCGTTTACAGTCTTGCTGTGAGAAATACAGGTACAGCATCTCTATCAAATTTAACGATCGTAGACAGACTCCCTGTAGGACTGCAATTTGTTTCCAACACACTGCAAGGTTCTATAGGAAGTACGCGAGTTCCTTTGACTGCTAACACGACTTCAAATCGCACAATCACAATCACCTCCGCAACTGCACTACAGCCCAATCAAACCTTAAATATCCGCTATGCCGTTGAAGTCACACCGGATGCTATTCAAGGTACCGGCAGAAACTTGGCACAAGCACGATCTGGAAACTTGACTAGCAATCAAGCGAGCCACCTACTGAGAATCAGACCCGGAATAGTCTCAGATTGTGGCACCTTAATTGGACGAGTTTTTGTCGATAAAAATTTTGATGGCGAACAGCAACCAAACGAACCAGGAGTTCCTAATGCCGTAATTTACATGGATGATGGCAATCGGATCGTCACTGATGCCAAAGGGCTGTTCTCCCTAGCCAATGTCATTCCAGGACATCGAACAGCAACACTAGACTTGACAAGCTTACCGGGTTATGGCTTGGCACCCAATACGTACTTCATTGAAAGGAACAGTCAGTCACGCCTAGTCAAGCTAGCGCCTAACAGTATGGTAAGAGTGAATTTTGGTGTTACGCCTGCGTTTTCAGAGGATAAGCGATGAAAACAAGAAAGCTTGAAGTTAAAGTTACCAACAAATTTGGCATTAGAGATTGGAAAAGCCAAAAGCTAGCATTTTTGATGTTACCTTCAACCCTAGCTAGTAAAGGGAGTCTAGGTATCTGGAGTGCTTTTGTGGCAGTCGTTTTCCCTTGCTTCGCAGGCGAGGCTATATTTTCCAGTGCTGAAGCAGCCAGCGTGCCCGAGAATAGAGAATGGGGAACTCAAAACCCCTACGAAGTGGAAATTCAAGGCATCGGGAATAAAGAACTTTCTGAATATTCTCAACTCCCAACTCCCAACTCCCCCTCCTCCACTCCCCCCCTCTCCCAATCCCCCACTCCTTCACCCAACTCCTCCACTCCCCCCCTCTCCCAATCCCCCACTCCTTCACCCAACTCCTCCACTCCCAACTCGCCACCCCCCATTCCTTCAGAGGTAATTGGTGACCGGATAAAAATTGAAATCGTACCTGTTGGAGATCCGCGAGTCCAAGCGGATGGACGTTCTACTATTAGATTCACCGGACAGATTACCGATGAAAGCGGTCAAATTATCCGTGAGGATATAGTGGTCACCCTGACATCGAGTGCGGGGAAATTTATTGGTGCTGACCAAGATAAAGACCAAGGCGGGTTTCAGGTAATAGCACGCGGTGGAGAATTTACCGCCACTTTGCAATCTGATATTAAACCCCAACAAGTTCGCGTCCGAGCGGCGGTAGAAAGTATTAGGACACAAAATCCCTTCCGAAGAGATAGAGATATCGTAAAAGATTCACCCTTTTACGGACAAAGAGGTGTTTCAAACGATACTCCATTTCCCCAACAAACAGACAATTCGCTTGTTCAGCAATTTAAAGATACCCCAATAGAAGCTTATACGCAGGTAGAGTTTACAACATACCTGCGCCCTTCACTAGTAACAGGGGTAGTAAATTTACGGATAGGTGCTCGCGGTACAAATTACTGGGGAAGTTTTCGCGAATTTGTTCCAGAGGATTTGGATGAAGGAACTGAGGTTGATTTAGATGCAGCCGTCTTTGCTACAGGTAAAGTCGGAGAGTGGTTGTTTACAGGTGCGTATAACAGCGATCGCCCTCTCAATGAAGACTGCGAAGGCAATGTGCGGTTATTTGGCAAACCCGACCAGCAATGCGAACAACAATATCCCGTCTACGGTGACAGTTCTACTGTCACCTCTACAGCACCCTCAATAGACAGTGTTTACCTTCGCTTTGAGCGCAGTAGCCCCGTAACAGGAGCTGAGCCTGATTACGCCATGTGGGGAGACTACAATACTGAGGAATTTGCAAGAGTCTCCCAACTGTACACAGCTACAAACCGTCAACTACACGGCTTTAAGGGTAACTACAGCTTTGGTCCGGTTCAAATAACCGGCTTATACGCTAACAACATTGAAGGCTACACCAGAGATATTATCGTTCCTGACGGTACAAGTGGGGACTACTTCTTGTCACGGCGCTTGCTAGTTCCCGGTAGTGAAAGCGTTTATTTAGAAGAAGAAGAGATCAACCGTCCCGGTACAGTCTTAGACCGCAAACAATTATTTCGCGGTCGCGATTACGAAATTGACTATAACCGAGGAACCGTTAAGCTTTACAAATCAGTTCTCTCCGTAGCCACACAGCCCTTTGGTCCCACTTTAGTGCGTCGCCTCGTTATCTCCTACCAACCGGACGAAGGAGAGGAACGGTCTACTCTTGTTGGAGGACGGGTACAATTCAACATTTCTCAGGAGACAGACAGGAAAACTTTCCTGGGTGGTAGCTATTTGCGAGAATACCAAGATGGTCAAGACTTTGAACTGTATGGAGCAGATTTCCTTCTCTCTTTAGGAAATGGCAGTCAGATTGTAGGAGAATTTGCACGCTCTAGCGGTAGCCTCCTCAATGGAGACGATGGAACGGGTAACGCTTATAGATTGGAGGCTATTGGCAATATTGGCGATCGCCTGAACGCAAGAGCCTATTATCGTTCTTCTGATGAAGGTTTCTCCAACAACGCCACCTATAGCTACACCGCAGGACAAACACGCTATGGAGGCTCTCTTTTAGCAAGAGTCACCAATACCACCTTCCTGACAGCCGCATACGACTACGAAGAAAACTTTGGACGTTCCTCTGGTGCTACACCATTTTTTGATGTATTCAATCCAGAACCACCCGCAGCCAGTGCTGGGTCTAGAGTGAACAACGAACTGCAAACTATCCGCGCTGGAATTTTACAAAAATTTAACTTTGTTGGTCGGCTCGCCGATTTGAGTTTGGAATATGTCAACCGTTCCCGTGAAGACCGCGTGAGCGATCAATTTGAAGGAGATGCCAGCCAGTTGGTATCTCGGCTCAAACTTCCACTTACTCAAGCCCTGACCTTCCAAGCGCAAAATGAATTGAATTTGGGCGATAGTGACCCACTCTATCCCAACAGAACAACCCTGGCATTAGACTGGAAGGCTTACCCAGGAGTTACGTTCCGGCTAGCTCACCAGTTTTATGATGACAGCAGCGTATTACGCGGTAACTCCATTACCTCATTAGATACGATTGTCGAGCATAAATTTTCTGACGATACAATTTTAAGCGGGCAGTACTCTGTTTTATCTGGATTCAACGGCTTACAGGGTCAAGGAGCGGTAGGAATCAATCACGGTGCTCGCATCGCTCCCGGCTTGAAATTGAGTTTGGGTTACCAATACGTCTTTAAGAACATTTTTAATAGTAATGCTGCAGATGGTCTATTCCAAACCTCTGTGGTAGGTTCCAACACGGCTTCACTGGGACTGTTTGCTGGTAGTGTTTACAGCGTTGGATTGGACTACAGCGATAATCCTAACTTTAAAGCGGGTGCCAAGTTTGAGTATCGCGATGGCGATGATGACGATAACCTCGTCATCACAGCTGCAGCTGCAGGTAAACTTTCACCCGCCCTCACAGCCCTAGTTCGCTTCCAACAAGCAGGTGGGGCAAATATTCCCGTGTATCTTCCCTCTAGTTCCTCTGGATTTGTTGGCAGAGTCGATGACTTGGGAGATGCTATCAACCTCAGATTTGGTTTGGCTTACCGAGATCCCAACAGTGATAAATTCAACGGATTGCTGAAGTATGAGTGGCGTCAAAACTACGGTTCAATCCCTGAATTTAACACCGATAGAAACTCAAACGCTCACGTACTCTCAGGTGAAGGGATATACGCCCCGAACTGGCGATGGGAATTTTATGGTAAGTATGCTTTTCGTCTGGCAACTAGCGGCGATCTTGGAAACAACCAAAGTAACGATAGCAACACCCAATTGGCACAACTTAGAGCCACTTATAGAATGGGTTACCGAACCGATTTAGCTGTGGAAGGACGCTGGATAGGACAAGACTTTGATAGTGGTTCGGATTATAATCAGTTTGGTGTTGCCGTAGAAGGTGGGTATTACTTAACACCCGATCTGCGCTTAGGTGTGGGTTATAGCTTTGGCAGTGTGGACTATGACCGTGATTTTAGTGGTTACCGCTCTGAAGGAGGTTTCTACGTCAATATCAGCCTCAAACTGAATGAACTTTTGGGTGGTTTTGGATTGCAAAAGCCCGTACCCAAGCAACAGAGAGAGTCGGAAATTCCTACAGCTAGCAGACAACCTGCAAACGGATTGCAAAACTCTCAAAGCAAACTCATTCAACGTTTGAAACAAACCCAAGCAAGAACTGCTCCTGCAAACCAGTTGCAAACCCCTCAAAGTATACTCATTGAGCGTTTGAAACAAGTTCAAGCACTAGCAGTTCCGCAAAACACGGAGTTACAAAAGTCCACAATCAAGCTAATTAATTCCCTCAGAAAGCGATCGGCTTTTCGCAGGTTCAGTGGTGGAGAGGAGTGAGTGAGTAATGTTCAAGAGCAAAATTTATCTTCGATTGGGGAATAGAGAATGGGGCATAAGGAAGAGGGAATGGGAAAGAATAACACGACAATATTTCCCTACTCCCTACACTCCGTTAGTTTTATTATTACCGATCGCCCTTTGTCTTTTCCCTTCAGGTGTTGCATTCGGACAAGGAGGAGACAAGGTAGACAAGGGGGACAAGGTAGAACCTTCTCCCTTGTCCCTTGCTTCCCCATCTCTAAGGATTGTTGTGAACAGCAATCAAGATGGTGATATTAAAGCTGATGACCAGCTAACTTTACGAGAAGCTATTGAATTGGCTAACGGGACGCTTTCTACCGAGCGATTGAGCAGTGCAGAAAAAGCACAAATCCAACCAGCAACTGATGGTGGTTCTCGCATTGAATTTAATCTTCCTGCGGGTGCTACTGCCATCCAGTTACAGAAACAATTGCCCGATCTAGCTGCTGCGGGATTGGTTATAGATGGCACCACTCAGCCCGGATACGATGCTTCTGGTTCGGCTACTGCTGAAATTGCAATTCCAATTCCTGTGGTAGCAATTTCTCCCGCACCAGAACGCGAAATTTTTCGCGGTTTAACAGTAGTGGCTGATGGCATCACAATTCGGGGTTTAAACCTTTACGGTTTTACAGCTAGCCCAATTAAACAACAACTGGGCAATTTACTGATATATGATGGCAAACCCAAACCAGCCACTCTCACCACGCCACCAGGGGATATAGTCATTTCCCATCCTCTCCCACCCCCAAATACCAGCCAACAGCAACCCCCAAATGATGATTTTCCGTTTTATGAAAAAAATGTTCCTCCAAAAAACGTTGTCATTGAAAACAACTGGTTGGGATTGACTCTAGATGAAAAATTACCAGAGTCAACCTCAGCTTTTGGAGTTTATGTTTTTAACTCTCAAGGGGCAACCATTCGACGCAACCGAATTTATTACCATGAAGGAAGTGCTATTATCACTTCAGTACGTGGTGAAAATACGGTAGTCACTGAAAATATTATTGTGGGTAACGGGCTGGCTGGCATGCCAGATGCTTTGCGATTTGAAGGTGTAGTGAATAAATCCAAGATTGTTGGCAATTTGATTTGTGCTAACGATGGTGCTGGAGTGTATTTATTTAAACCAGAAGGGGATGTTCAAATTCAGAATAACCGCATCACCTATAATGGCAGGCGTTTGCGACGTGCAGCAGTTTATTTGATGGGTAGCAACCATCAGGTAACGGGTAACGAAATTGATTATCAAACCGGACCCGGTGTTGTAGTTTCGGCTTTCCCCAATACTCAGGGCAATATCATTCAAAATAACAAATTTGCTGCGTTAGAAGGGTTGAGCATTGACCTCAATACCCAAGGAAATTTGGATGTCAGCGATTTTCAAAGAGGTGACGGTCCAAATCCCCGCCGCAATTCCTCCAATCGGCGATTGGATACGGGGAATGCTGCGATTAACGCTCCAGAATTTGCTACAAGGACGTTTGTACCTACTGGTAATAGCGTCACTTTACAAGGAAAAGCTGACCCCGGTTCGGAAGTCACAATTTATCGTTTGAGCGATTATCAAACAGGTAAAGAAGCACTCTACGAACCCGGTTATGGAGCTTTAAGAGAACCTTTAGGAAATGCACAAGTTGACGAAAAAGGCAAGTTTAGTATTGCGATAGAAAATTTACAAAATGGGGAGATTGTAAGCGCGATCGCCACCAACCCCAAATACGGAACGTCCGAACCTGCCGTTGCTGCATTTATTGGGACGAGAGCAATTTCTACCAACCCAACTCCAGACGCAAAAACCCAGAGAATTCAACCCCCGCAGTGTACAACACGCCCCGTACCGCCAGAACCACCACCACAACCAGAACCGCCACCAGAAACACCACCAGAACCAATACGGATACAAGTCCCGAGAAACGTTCACTTTGCACTTGACAAATCTTTTATTAGTCAAGAGAGTGCTGCAGTTCTCGATCGCGTGGCAGAAGTTCTGCAACAATATCCTTTCATCGTCATTGAATTACAGGGTCACACAGATCCCCGAGCCAGCGATGCTTACAACCAAGCCCTGGGAAGACGGCGAGCATTATCTGTAAGAAATTATTTATTACGCAAGGGCATTCAACCAGAAAGGATGACCATCCGTTCCTTTGGTGAAAGTCGAAGGAAAGTTCCTGGTGGTACGGGTGTTGTTGATTACGCCCGCGATCGCCGAGTCGAAATTATCTTCACTGATGTTAGAGGTATCGACCTCATCATTGAAGATCAAGAGCAAGATTTACAAATCGAACGGCGACGAGGCAGAAGGTAGTTCAAAAGTCAATAGGGAATTTGCTGTGACTCCTGAATTTAATAAGATTGATAAAAAAGCACCCCGTTTTTTGACATTCAAGCAAACACTGCTGACATTGCTTTTCACAGTGCCACAAGTTCCCTTCCTGGGAAACATTTCGGGTGGTGGAAAGGTGTTAGCACAACAAGCAACCAGTTGTCCGACGGGTACAACAGCACAAACACTAAACTGGAATACTGCTGACAACTTGGCAGGAATTACCAGTCAAAACCTGACTGTTGGTGGTGTTAATGCCACTATTAGTTTCACTGAAAGCAGTCCCGGTCAGGTTATCGATCCAGAGGAAACATTAATTAGCAATGATGTCTACGGTGGCATCGCCGGACCAAATCTAAGATTTAATATAGGTCTTCAAAGTACCAATCCAAACTCGCCTTTTGACGGACCAGCACCCGTAGGCAGTAGTGCAACGCTCACGATTAACTTTTCAGAACCAATCTCGCTAGCGTCCGCTCTCACCCTTTTGGACGTTGACCGTTCGGGTGCGCGTGACACTATTAACGGTACACCATTCATATACCAAGATAGAGTTACGGTTAGCGCGTTCAACGGTAACGATTCTGTTGGAGTCAGCCTGGTATCCCCCGGTCAATACGTGAGAGTAACTGGCAACCTTGCGGAAGGTATTATTGAGAATGCTTTCCCGGCAGAATCCTTTGGTAACGTCTCAGTTGCGATCGCCAATCCGGTCACTCGAATTCAAATAACCTATCAACCAGGTACAGAATTTGGTAACCCCTTACAAGATGAAACCATCGGTCTTGCAAGATTGCAAATTTGCGTGCCAACGGGAACGGGTACAATTGGCGATACTGTTTTTAACGATGCTAACGGTAACAACGTTCAAGATGCTGGCGAAGTCGGTATTGCTAACGTTCCCCTCACTTTAACGGGTGCTGGGTCTGACGGTCAATTTGGTACAGCAGACGATATTACCAGAACGACAACAACCAATAGCAGCGGTAACTACAGCTTCACCAGCTTACCCGCAGGTAGTTATCGAGTTGCTGTTACCACCTCTCCAACAGGTTTTACCCCCACCCTAACTCAGCCCAATGCCGTCACTCTAGCAGCCGGTCAAACGATCGACACCGTTGACTTTGGATTCCGGCAAGGAGGAAGTGGGACAATTGGAGACACTGTGTTTAATGATACAAACGGTAACAACGTTCAAGATACTGGCGAAGTCGGTATTGCTAACGTTCCCCTCACTTTAACAGGTGCTGGGTCCGACGGTCAATTTGGTACAGCAGACGATACTACCCAAACGACAACAACTAATAACAACGGTAACTATAGTTTTACGAGTTTACCCGCAGGGACTTATCGAGTCGCTGTTACCACCCCTCCAACAGGTTTTACCCCCACCCTAACTCAGCCTAATGCCGTCACTCTAGCAGCAGGTCAAACCATCAACACCGTTGATTTTGGTTTCCGACCAAGCTCGACCGGGACAATAGGGGATACAGTGTTTAACGATCTCAATGGAAACAACGTCCAAGACCCAGGAGAACCGGGAATTGCTAACATAACCCTCGTTCTCACGGGAGCAGGCGCTGACGGACAGCTTGGTACATCTGACGACACTTCTCAAACCACAACGACCAACAACAACGGTAACTACAGTTTTACCAACTTACCCGCAGGTACTTATAGAGTTACTGTTAACAACCCACCTACAGGTTTCAACCCAACACTCACTCAACCTAACGCCGTTAACCTATCAGCAGGTCAAACTATCAACACCGTTGATTTTGGCTTTACTCAGTTAGCACAAGGTACTGTTGGAGATAGCGTATACACTGATACTAATGCCAATGGCGTTCAAGATCCAGGAGAATCAGGTATTAGCGGTCGCAACATTAGTTTGTTAGGTGCAGGACCCGACGGTCAATTTGGTACGTCTGACGACATTAACCGTACCACAACTACCGATGGCAATGGTAACTACAGTTTCACCAGTTTACCTCCAGGAAACTACAGAGTGACTGTTACCAATCCACCAAATGGTTTCAACCCCACTCAAACTCCACCAACCACTATTACCTTAGGAGCCAGTCAGAATTTTGATACAGCAGATTTTGGCTTTACACAGCAGGCTCTAGGAACGATAGGTGATACTGTATATACGGATACTAATGGTAACGGCGTTCAAGATTCAGGAGAACCTGGAATCAGCGGTATTACTGTTGTCTTGACAGGTGCAGGACCCGATGGTCAATTTGGCACATCGGATGACATCAGCCGTACTGCAACAACCGATAATAATGGCAGATACAGCTTTCCCAATTTAACTGCCGGAAACTACAGAGTTGCAGTCTCCAACCCACCCACAGGTGCTAACCCGGTTCAAACACCACCCACTACCATCGCTCTAGCCTCAGGTCAAAATCTTGACACGGCAGATTTTGGTTTTACACAACAGCAACTTGGTTCCATTGGTGATACTGTCTTTATTGACACAAACCGCAGTAACAGCCAAGATTCCGGAGAAAGGGGAATTAGTGGCGCTACCGTTACTTTGACCGGTGCCGGACCTGACGGTCAATTTGGTACAGCCGACGATATCAATCGTTCGACAACGACCGATCAAAATGGTAGATACCTGTTCCCCAATCTTCCTGCAGGCAATTATAGAGTGACTGTGAGCGATCGCCCGGCAGACTTCACCCCCACATTAGTTCCACCAGAAACAGTTACCTTGAGTGCAGGTCAAAATCTTGACACGGTAGACTTTGGTTTCGCTGCTTCTGCTGTAGGTGCTGGTGAACCCAATTTACGCTTGGTCAAGAGAATTACCAACGTCTTGAGAAACAATCAGTCCATCGGTGGCAATTTCAATACCTTTGATGACGGTCCTGGTGATGATGACAATAATATCAATCAGTTACAACCAGTACTCGGTATTCGCGACCTTCAAACTGCTTTACAAAGTGGTGATGAAGTCGAATATACAATCTACTTCCTTGCCCAAAATACAAACGATGTCAGATTCTGCGATTTAATTCCAGAAGGAACAAGTTACAGTAACGGTACTATTAACGTTGTTGGTAGTGGTACTGGTGCAGACCAAGGTACATTTTTCTCGCCTTTAGCACCTTTGCCTGCAAACAACGCCTGCTTGAGTCAGACAAATAGCAGGGGTGCAGTGATTGTTAACTTTGGCACTTTTGGGGATTCCAGTGGCAATCCAGCTTACATTCGTTTCCGTGTCAGAGTTGATTAACTCAGTGAGTCGTTAGTGGTTGCTAGTCAGTAGCCTTCGCTTCCAAGCTAGTAGTCTTCTCCTTCCCAGCCAGAGGCTGAGAACGAGGAGACAATTAACCACTAACAACTCACCAAACCAAGTTATTATTATTCTTGTTTTTGCCCTATTGCTATTGCCGCGACTTTACTAATCAGACAGAAATGCAAAAAACAAGTTTAATTGCTTCAGCGATCGCCACTACCGTACTTATATCTTTAGTTACCAGTATGACTGAAGAAAGTGCTCGAGCACAAAAAGCACAGCGACCTGTACCCCTGCTGAATGCCAGATGTGTTAACAGCGGGCTTGGCACTGCTCGCGAGCAAAATGTAGATGTTTCTATAGGACGAGCAGTTTATACAAGTCAATTTTATTTAGGACCCGGTTATCGCTCGGCTTCACTAACCTGCAACATCAAACCACAAAACCGTCCTCAACCCGTGTTTCAGACTTTAAATTTAGGATTTGGAATGCGCGATAACAGCACAAATAATACAAGTGTTGACGTTAAAGTCTACCTAGACGGCAGACAAGCGGAGAACCGCACCGTCGCCCCAGGTCAATCGGCTACCTTAGCTGTTGATGTGAGCAATGTTTCCAATGTTGCTGTTGAAGCTGTTTGCTCCAGCCAAAGCCAATATTGCGATCGCGTTTACTTTTTTACGGCTGCTTTAGAGCGACCCACCGCACCTCAACCAGTGAAAAAATAAAATTGCTAATGGCTAATTGCTAATGGCTAATAGCTGATGGCTAATTGCTAATTGCGATCGCCATCCTAATTAAAAACACATAGGGGAGAGACATCCTCTTACGCAGGTTTTCCATGCGGGATCTGCTGCAAAAGTAGGAAAAGTAGCTTTGGGCATTGCCCACCATACAGGACTTCACATATAATTTTCAGTTTTCCATTAACCATCAGCCATTAGCCATTAGCCATTAACCATTAGCGCTCTCCATTCGATTCTTGAGGGTTGGTTTTAGCAGGTTCCTGTTTGTCTAAATTATCAGCAGCCTGTTTAAAGAGTGGCTCGATTTTATCTCGCCAATACTGGATATTGGGTAGTTTTTCTGGATCGTTTTTATACCCCAAAACTTTATCCCATTGTCCTTCGCCAATCGCTGTATCGATATCTTTAAATAAAGCTTCTGCTTTTGCCCAATCTTTCTGCCATTGAGCTACCATTTCTGTTGTCTCTTTGACAGCAGGAGCGTTAGAAGTCACAGATTTAAGTAATGCGATCGCTCCCTGCAAATCTCCCGATTCGTATTTCTTTCTTGCTTGTTCTAAAACTTTAGAATTTTCAGGAGATTTCCCCTGTAATTTGTCCAGTAAATCTTCTGAAGATGAAAGACTTGGCTTTACGGCTGGTTTTGATTTCGCCTTGGGTGCGGGGCGGACTGTAATCAAATCGTCATCATCTTCTGTTTTTACTGCAATTCCCTTGTCGCGCAAGCAATCAACCCAAAGTTCGTTATTTTTAATAACATCGGAATCCGCCCAACCGGAGGTTTTAGGATCGAGTTTAACTTGTACCCAACCGCGCTTTGTTCGCAAACCTGTTACTTCAAAAGTACTATCTTCTGTAATAGTTTTTATAACGCTATCAGAAAGGTTACTGGGTTCAGAACGAATATTTGAATTTTCTTTAATAACAGCCAAGCAAATTTGTGATGATGCTGTTGTACTACTATTATCAGAAAAATTAGAGGCAACGTTTTGAACGTTTTTGACCACAGCTGGGGTAATCGCAGCCGCACCACCTGCTAAAAGAGCTAAGATTGTTAGCTGTAGTAAGTCCGGTCCGTTAGAATTTTTGGGTGTTGATTTAGGTGCTGCTTCTACTGGTGAACGAGCAACGCGATTCAATGGGGCTACAGCGATCGTTTTTTGTCTGGATTCAGGAGATGAATACTTGACGGCTTGGTAGCTTGTAGAATTGTTAACGTATTCTACAGGTGTTGAAGATGCTGGAGCAAACAAATGTAATGCTTGTAGGGCTTCTGATGCACTTTGGTAGCGATCTTTGAAATGATATCGCACCATCTTGCTTAAAACCGCTTCCAAATTGTTGCTGACGGGAACCAAATGCTGCCATAAGATTTCCCCCGTGTAGGTGTCTTCTTGTAACTCCATTGGCGCAACGCCTGTAAGTGCTTGAATGGCAATAATACCTAAGGAGTAAAGATCGCTGTTGGGGCGGGGTTTGCCCTGTCCTTGTTCTGTGGGCATATAACCGGGAGTTCCAATAGCTACTGTGGCAGACTGGTTTCCCGCGACGGTAAACAATTGTGTATGGGGGGAGTATCCAGAAGAGACGCGTAATTGCTTGACTGCCCCAAAATCCACTAAAACTAATTTGCCATCTGAAGAGCGCCGGATGATATTATCTGGTTTGATGTCACGGTGAATAACGCCTTGACCGTGGACAAATTTTAAGATACCAAGAACTTCTTGTAGCATCGCGATAACTTGGCTCTCGCTCCAGCGACGGTTCGGCTGTAACTCATCGCTGAGTGGATGTCCTTCAACAAATTCTTGTACTAAATAAAATTCTTGGTTTTCATCAAAATAAGCTAAAAGCCGGGGTATTTGGTTGTGATTGCCCAATTTTTCTAAAGTTTCGGCTTCGCTATGGAACAGCCGTCGGGCAGTGTCAAACACTTTGGAGTCAGAACTCGCAGGCTTTAAGTGCTTGACAACGCAGACGGGGTTGCCCGGTCGCTTGGTATCTTTAGCAATATATGTTTCACCAAAGCCTCCTGTAGCAAGGACTTTAATGACTTGGTAACGGTGATCTAGTAGCTTGCCTATCATTTTCACTCCCCAGTGTTCACACCCAATTTAAAAGAGCGTAATAAATATCTCCAAATATTCCTTGATAAAATCCGCTATCTTGGGAAAAGATTTGGATGTCAAACGCAGTTTTTTAATAAATACACGTTGTTAATTTTTCTTTCAATAACCTTTGTAAATTCCAATGCCACCTAAAATAAATGACTCAGTCGCATGGCAGCAGGCAGAAATCCTCATGCAACCAGCTTTTATTCGAGTAGTCGATAATATTCGCAAGCTGCTTGATGTATCTTCTTGGACAGGAACTTATCAAGATGTCTTGATTTGGCCGAATGGCACTACCGATGAGACTCAAGCTATAGTGACTAAGCTCCTGCAAGACCTGGAAGCTGCAACACCAGAGCAAGCCTTGGAAATCAGAGAAACTCTCTCCGTTCTACCCATGCCCCATCCAGGATATCATTTGTGCCTGCAGCGTCAAGAGCAAAAAGTCAGTATTGATTTGTGGGAACTATGTTATCAAGTGTGTTTTCGTAACTACATACCCGGAAGTGAAAAAGTTGAGATAGATACCAGTCTAATCGATGAAATGGGTGATGTGGACTGGCAAATGTTAGAAACTAAGACTAAGCAGGTTGTTGAAGCGGTGTTTGCAAATTTACCTCAGTAGACTGGGGACTTGGAACTTCTTGTTCCCGACCTGGGGAGCCGTCTTCAGAGGCTCCGCTTTCCTTACAACTAAAGTAGGGTTGGCAATGCCAACCCTACTTTAGTCTCTAGTTGCCAAAATCTTTAAGAATTATGAATTTTCCAAACAGTTTTTTAATTTCTCGACTAGTTCCCCAACATGAGGTTCTTCCAACAAGGTATAGTGAGAACCAGGGATCTGCTGGATATCTATTCCTCCCTGTACCAACTCACCCCACCCAAACAACGGGTCGTACTGCATACCTGTAGCTTCGTCTCGGTGCTTATCAGAAGTCCGCAAGAGAGTCATGCAACCGGGATAAGTTTGGAAAGTGTATTGATTGAGGGCTTTAGAGTTGGCATCCATGATCTCTAAATGTTTGTCCTCTTTGGGGGAAGGCTCGGGAATACCCATCAACTTTTTATACTTGTACTGGATGTGAAACCCAATCCAATCGCGCCAACCGACAAGCTTGTGCTGTAGGTAAACCATTCCTTCTTGAGAGAAATTCTCTAGATGCTCGAGAACTCGATAACGGAAAGATAATCGGCGCTCGGAACCCGGACGAATAGTATCAAGCATGGCAAGAATTGCTACTTTTTCACCTTGCTTGTGGAGTTGCTGGGCCATCTCAAAAGCGACAACACCTCCAAATGAATATCCTCCCAAGTAATAAGGTCCTTTGGGCTGTATCATCTGAATTTCTTTAATATAGTGGGCTGCCATCTCTTCAATTTGAGTGTAAAGAGCTTGTTTTCCATCTAGCCCTTGTGGTTGCAACCCATAAACGGGTCGGTCCTTTCCCAAATGCATAGCTAAGGTTCGATAACACAGAACTTCTCCGCCAAGAGGATGGGCTAAGAACAAAGGAGCCTTGGAACCGTAGGGTTGTATTTTGACTAAGGAGGACCAAGATGTGTCTGTTTCGTTTTCTGAAGTAGCACCTGCTTGTTCTTCTGAAAAACGAAGCATCGTAGCAAGAGCTTCCACAGTTCCCGATTGAAAGAGAGTGGCTAAAGGAAGTTTTTTGCCAAATTTTTGTTCTATCTGAGCAAATAACTGGACTGCGAGTAAGGAATGTCCTCCCAAGTCAAAGAAATTATCTCGAATACCAATCGGTTGGCGGTGTAAAACTTCTTCCCAAATTTGTGCGATTTGTTGTTCTAACTTATCTCGTGGAGCAACAAAGTTTGCTTCTAAATCAAGTTTTGAGAAATCATGTGCTGGAAGAGCAGCGCGATTGACTTTTCCACTAGGAGTAAGAGGTAGTGCTTCAAGTAACACAAAAGCTGAAGGTACCATGTACTCAGGTAACTTTTCTTTTAAGAAGCTACGCAAGTCACTTGTGACAACTTCGAGTTCTTTATTGGGTACAACGTAAGCTACCAAACGTTTATCGCCGAGAGCATCAACGCATGCAACAACTGCTGTCTGTACTACGGTGGGATGTTGGTTTAAAACAGCCTCTACCTCACCTAATTCTATCCTAAAGCCCCGTATTTTTACTTGGTAATCTCTGCGTCCAATAAATTCAATATTACCATCAGGTAAATGACGCGCTAAATCCCCTGTTTTGTACAGACGCGCCCCTTCTTTTTGACTAAAGGGGTCGGGGATAAATTTTTCCTCTGTAAGGTCCGGTCGGTTGAGATAGCCTCGCGCCAAACCCAAGCCACCGATGTGCAGTTCTCCAGGGACACCAATGGGAACAGGTTGCATGTGTTCGTCTAGCAAATAAATTTGTGTATTGGCAATCGGACGCCCAAGGGGAACAATTTTGACGCGATTGTTTTGTTGCGATGGAATGGGATATGTTGCAACAATTCCACAGGTTTCCGTTTGACCAAACATATTAATTAATCGTGCGCCATGCTGGAAACCAAGCTTCCACTGTGCGGGAACATCAGAGAGTAGCGGTTCGCTTGCAGACACGATCAGGCGTAATTTGTTGTCCAGTAGAAATTCTCGTTTCTCAGGGTCGAGGTGAGTTAATGCGTGAATGCAGTTGCGCCAGTAAGAGGGGACGATATCGATCGCCGTGACATTGTGTTGTTTAATAGCCTCAAAAAGCGCTCTTGGGTCTTTCCTCTGTTCCGAAGTAGCAATTTTGACAGTTGCGCCTTGAGCTAAAGGTACCATTAACTGTCTGACAGACGAAGAAAACGCAATCGATGCCGTGTGGAGATAGATATCTTCAGGTGCAATCCCGAGTGCTCTTGCCATTGCTTGTGCGTAATGACACAAATTTGCGTGTGTTACTTGAACACCCTTTGGTTTTCCGGTTGAGCCAGAAGTATAAATAACGTAGGCTAAGTTTGCAGGTGTTGCTGTTTGGTTTAAATTTTCTTCCGATTGTTGGGCAATGAATCGGCAATCTGTATCCAAACAAACTACTTTTTCTGTAAAATCGCAGATCTCTGTTTTTAGACTTTCCTGAGTCAACAATACTAGAGGCTGAGAATTTTCCAGCATGAAAGCCAAACGCTCTTTAGGATACGTTGGGTCTAAAGGTACATACGCCCCACCGGCTTTGAGAATTCCCAACAGTCCCACGACCATTTCTAGAGAACGTTCCAAATAAATGCCAACGAGTACCTCAGGTCCGACACCCAACGCCTTTAAATAGCGTGCTAACTGGTTTGCTCGATGATTTAATTGCCGATAGGTCAGTTGCTCGTTTTCAAACATCAGAGCGATCGCATTCGGATTTTGCTCTACTCTTTGTTCAAACAACTCGTGTATGCACTGTTCTTGAGAATAGTCTGCTTGATTGTTATTCCATTCAACAAGCAATTGATGGCGCTCGGTTGCTGTTAGCAGTGGCAATTCGCTTAAAGGCTGCTCTGGATTGGCAACAATTCCCTCTAGCAGCGTTTGGAAATGCCCGCTCATACGTTGAATTGTAGGAGCATCAAACAGATCGGTGTTGTATTCCCAAAATCCTCGCAATCCCTGTTCTGTTTCAGCAATGGAGAGATTTAAATCAAATTTAGAAGCTATGTTTTCCCAATCGAAAGGAGTTGAGGCGATCTCCGGTAAATCCAATGTTTGCTTCGATGTGTTTTGTAAAACAAACATCACCTGGAACAGGGGATGATAGGAGAGCGATCTCTCTGGTTGAAGTTCATCTATAAGTTTATCAATAGGCAACTCTTGATTAGTATAAGCAGACATTGCCACCGAACGCACCCTTTGCAACAGTTCTCGAAAACTGGGGTTACCCGACATATCAGTGCGTAGCACCAGAGTATTGGCAAAAAATCCGATTGAATTCTCTATTTCTGGTAAATTTCGACCCGCTACTGGAGAACCAACTAAAATGTCTGTTTGTTTGGTATAGCGATAAAGCAAAGTCTGAAATACCGCTAGCAATGTCATGAAAAGCGTTACACCCTCTCTTTGTGAGAGTTTAGCAAGTGCTTGCAATAATTTCTCGGGAAGTATAAAACTTTCTCTTGCACCTTGATATGTTTGGACAGGTGGTCGAGGTCTATCTGCAGGTAATTCCAGTACGGGAACTGCACCTGCTAACTGCTGTTTCCAATATTTCAATTGCTTTTCTAGTACTTCATCGGAAAGCCATTGTCGTTGCCAAACTGCAAAATCAATATAATGAATGGCTGGGTCTGACAAAGGACTGGGCTTTTTATTTACGAAGGCTTTGTAGAGTTTTGCCAACTGCTCTAAAAGAACACTCATTGACCAATCATCAGCAGCTATCTGATGCATGACGAGTAGCAGAATATGTTCTTGTGGCGAGCGTTGTATCAAACAGGCGCGTAACATCAAATCTGATGTCAAGTTGAAGGGACGGTGCGCCTCCTTGTGTAGCAACTTTTGTACAAAGCTGGTATCGTTTTCTTCTAAAGCGTTCTTCAAATCTATAACTTTTAGTTCCACTGAACGAGGTTCAGTAACAACCTGTAAGGGATTGCCATTTTGTATTATGAATTTAGTTCGTAAAGCTTCATGATGAACTACAACTGTATCTAAAGCCTGTTGCAGTACCGATACATTTAGGTTCCCACGCAATTGGAAAGCTTTTACAACGTGATATACAGAATGATTTTGCTCCAACTGGCTTAAAAACCACAGCCGTTGCTGGGCAAAAGAGAGAGGTGCTAATTCTTGCTCGGTTTTTCTAACATTATTCAGTTTTTGGTCAAAATTTGCATTATTTTGAAACTCTAGCTTGGTTTGTGTCTTTTTGGCTGGTGAAAGAGCGGTGATATTTTGGTTGATATCTTTCATTATTTACCCTCTATATTCTCAGCTTAACTTCAGGCTAATAGATCTTCAAAGACGATTTAGACAAGACATTTATCAGTGCAAAGTAGCACCTAGATAAATGACAATTTGAGTCAAAAAATATTCTCTCCAAAAATTTTTTGGAAATTGGGAACACTAAGTTTTCGACTAATGTTGCATCATGTATGTTCCTCTTTGAATTTAGAAAACTAATTTATTCTTTTAAAATAAATTATGTGAAGACTTGCTGATTTCTTATCTTATTATGTAGCTTAAAAAGTTACAATCTTATGACTGTTTTGTTATCCAATTATTTTTTATAATCTAAATACTCCTTAAGATAGTTAACATAAAACATTCTTGCATTATTCCCAAACCAAGGTAGAATAAGCCACTTCCAACTTTAAGTTATAAGTTTTTATCGCAACAAAATAACTCACCGCAAGTTATGTCTTGGATGTTGCTTACGCAGTATTATGATGACCCAATGTATGAAATCTTTGCTCATTATAGTATTTTCCACAAATAATTTATAATTTTTTTACTAAATATGATTAAGAATTTTCTTAGAATTCAGATTCAAGCTGATAGCAATTGATGCTGTCATTTTTGCTCGATAGCGGGCATTACCAGTGACATCCATCTATTGGTAGATACCGTCCTATCTATATATAACTTTTTTTGAATGATTGAGAATTGTTATAAAAAATCTCGCTCGTATTCTCTTGTTATCAATTGGCAGTTTAGCGACTTAATAAGTTTGCAATTGACTGTGCTAGCCAGTGGCGATCGAATTTCTTCAAAGCGAACCATTCACGCTGTCTAGCGTCTAGCTGAAGGGCGCGATCGCAAACCATAACATAAGTAGTCGTGCAAAATGAATGGCTTGCCAAAATATATAAATAATACGTAAGTACTGATTTGCTTGCCGAGCATTCAATCGACTATTGAACTGGAAAACCCAGATCTGATAAGATCTTCATGGCAAAATCATGACAAAGCGGAACTCTTCATCACTATGGCTACATCTGCAATTGACGTCAATGATGCAGCAGCTATCAAAGCAGTGCAAGAAGGGCTTGCAGTGTGCGATCGCACCTCGTGGGGACGTATAAAAATCTCTGATGATGACCGCCTTCGCTTTTTGCACAATCAAAGCACTAATAACATTCAACAGTTGAAACCAGGACAAGGCTGCGACACAGTTTTTGTCAATTCTACCGCTCGCACCCTCGATTTAGTAACAGTGTATATTCAAGAGGATGCAGTATTATTACTAGTTTCCCCAAATCGCCGCGAATTTTTGATGCAATGGTTGGATCGCTACATCTTCTTTGCTGATAAGGTGCAATTAACAGATGTGACTGATGAAACCGCTAGCTTGAGTGTCTTTGGACCAAAAAGTGACGCTGCGATGGAAAAGCTAGGGGCTGGGGCGATTGTTGGTCAACCTTACGGAACCCATATACTCATTTCCATTGCCGATAGAGAAGACAAAAGTCTTGTAGTTGCTGTTGGAAGTGGTTTGGCTTCTCCTGGATATACTTTGATTTTACCAATTGCTGACAAAGAGAAGGTCTGGAACCAACTTGTTGAAAATGGAGCGGTAACGTTAAGCGATCGCGCTTGGAATATGTTGCGGATATTACAAGGACGCCCAGCCCCAGACCAAGAACTTACTGAAGATTACAACCCCCTAGAGGTAGGATTGTGGCAGACTATTTCTTTTGACAAAGGTTGTTACATAGGACAAGAAACAATCGCCCGCTTAAACACTTACAAAGGCGTCAAACAGCATCTTTGGGGTATACGTCTCACCGCCCCGGCTGAATTAGGAAGTCCGATTACCATTGGAAATGAAAAAGTTGGTAAGCTAACAAGTTACACGGAAACTCTTGACGGTCATTTTGGGCTGGGCTACATTCGCACCAAGGCTGGTGGTGCGGGTTTAAAAGTTTCTGTGGGAAATGTCGAGGGTGAAATAGTTGAAGTACCTTTTGTTTCTCAGGAATATCCACAGGTATAAGGTTTGCTTTCCACTTCTATACTTTATTTTTGAGAACATCGAGAGCAGCTTTTTGTCCAGCTCGAATAGCACCCTCAATATAGTTAACCCAAATGCTAGAACGTTCTGTACCAGCCCAATGAATTTTACCTACAGGACTATTCAGGACAGAACCCACCGCAGTAAGCAAACCAGGTGGGAGTGCAGAAATACATCCACCAATCCAAGGTTGAGTATTCCAATCAAACTCCACTAATTCTAAAGGTCGTTGTGCAGCCTCACCAAAAGTTTGCCCGAGAAACGCCAAGAAAATCTCTTGACGCTCGGACTCTGCTAAATGGGAATAATCGGGAGCTAGCAATCCAACAATGACTCCTTTGCTCCCGTCTTCTGGTGAAATATCAATAACCTCAATTTTGGTATCGACGCTGAGAAAGTGACCGGTGGCAATTTTTCCCTGCCAAAAGGGTTTTTCGTAAACAGCGTGGATTTTTACCCAACTCATTGTTTTCCACCCTTCAATGAGTTGGCGGTGTCCCAAAGGTAGGGGAGGAGAAAATTTAATATCAGCTATACTTTTGGGCATCATTGCCACTATAACCTGTTGAGCGCGGATAACCCCGTACTCTGAAACCAGTTGAACAGTAGAGCCATCGTAACCAGATATTTCAGTGACAGGAGCACTGAGCACAACCCTCTCGCCCAAACGTTCTGCGATCTTCAAGGAAATTTGCTGTGTCCCTCCAACCAAGCAAAACTCCTCAGCCGTTTCTAGAAGATCGTAAAATCCCGCCGTATGGACAAAATGCAGCATCCATAAAAAGGAAACTTGATTCGGATCGCCACTTAAAATTTGGCGCACACATCCCTCAAACCAAGCTTTTGCTTCATCTGTGACTGTGTTTTGCTCAATCCAATCACCCATTGTTATGGAGTCTAATGCTTCAGCGTCAGGAGAATCCCAAGGGGTTTCTACTGGAACTGTCAAGCATAAAGCTTCAAACTTTGCCATGGCTCGAGCAAAATCCTGTTGGGCAATGTCTGATGCTAATGTTGGAGATGCTTCCAGCATTGTCCATTTTTGCCGAAAGCCATAAAGAGTTTGACCTTCAAACTTTCCTCTCTTCGTGGTTATGCCCATTTCTGCAGCCAAAGCAAGCAAAGCTGTTTGAGTAGGTCCCACCCAAGTCCCACCTTGTTCGACATAACCTCCCGATGTTAGCGGATGATTGAGAGTCCGTCCACCAACTCGCGAACTTGCTTCTAATACGATTAAAGATTCAATACCTAATTTGTAAAGTTCCCAAGCCGCACTTAAACCGGAAATACCTGCACCTACAATTGCGACATTTACATTAATATTCATTATTAATTTTTTTTGATTTTAGATTTTGGATTAAACAGAAATGTTCTCCCGCAGTCCTCACCTAAAAATACTTGAAAACATTCCCAATTGGGAGAGGCTTCTCCCGTGTCTCCCCCTCTCCCTTCTCCCTATTCCCTAACCTCTTCCGCGCTCCAACTCTTACCTTGGCAAAAGTCATCTATCCAATTAGCTAGATGACGAACTCGACGTGTTGACACTAAATTCTCTTGTTGATGACTGTCTTCCTGCGGTATCGTCACAAACGGGCTTTTGCTTTCCCCATCGTTATCGATGGTAAAGTGTGATTCACAATTTCTTTGCCCTTCTCTATCAAAAAGCGCAAGAGTTGGTACGCGATGAAGACTGCTTGTCCGGTCAGGCGTAGCAACTGCAACAGAAGATACGTAATTTCTTTTAACTTCCAATTCTGTGGGGACATCAACAGAGCGAAAAAATTTGCCTTGAAGCGTTACCTCCTTGGAAAAATAGGAAAACCATGGAATTGATATATTTTTGCTTTTTACAGGGGAAGCCGTAACTGCAACTGATGGTACTGTATGGCTTTCACTTTCTATTTTGGGAGAAACATTAAAATTCCCTAATGGTAAAGAGTGGTTTTGGCTTTCTTCATTGATGGCAATGTCATTGGAAGTTAGAGGACGATCGCCATATAATATTTCAGTCGTTACTTCAAAGGAAGTTACAGATTGGTGTTTGCTTTCTACTTCCGTGGCAGCTACACTGGGGTTTAGAGATTTTCCATGCAGTAATTTCTCTTGTAAAAAAATATTGGAACTTGGGCTAGCTACCTCAGATTCATCCAAAGGAATTAAGTGTAAATGCTCCTCAGGGTTAAAGTTAAGACCCAAAGCTGACACAATTTCATCTGGATCGTTATTCAGTTCTATAAGAAAAGGAAGAAGCTGCTCAAGTTGGGGTTCCAAAACAGACAGAGTTGCCAAAATAAAACTAGAGGAAGGGCGACGCAATCCATCATACGTTCCCCACACTCGTACTTTTACCAGCCACGAACGATTTTTGTAGTAGTAATTCACCCACTTGAGTTTCAAAGACTGGCGAATTTGCTGAATATTCATTGAAAGGTGTTAGTGGTTAATGGTTAGTGGCTAGTGGTTAGTTGTTTTAACCACTAACGACCAACCACTAATGACTAACTATGTTCTTGAAATCGATAATAGAGCATATGTGTCACTCTTTTAAACTATGCTGGTGTTGTTCTACCAGTAGAGGTACTTCATGGGGACGGACACCTCGGTACCAAATCCTTTCGGGTAATACCAGAACTATAGGTCCGTTACCACACTGTCCCAAACAACCACAACCGGACACCGTGACTCCAGGAATTAACCTGGCTTCAAACGCGGCTAAAACTTTTGCTGCACCTTGCTTGCGACAGGCGCGGTTTTGGCAAACCCGGATGCATTTAGAAGAATCGGATTGTGGCGTTAGCGGTTGAGTCATAAATTAACAGCCAAGCCTTTCGATTCCAACCATTCAGTATTGAAGATCCGCGATTGGTAACGAGAACCGCTATCACATAAAATGGTGACAATGGTATGTCCCGGTCCCATTCGTTTAGCTAAAGCAACAGCAGCACCAACGTTAATACCTGTAGAACCCCCCATGAATATGCCATCTTTTCGCAACAACTGGTAAACAACTCTCAAGGCTTCGCGATCGTCAACTTGGATCGCATCATCCGCTGGTGCGTCTTCCATATTAGCAGTGATGCGACTGTTCCCAATTCCCTCCGTGATAGAGTTCCCCTCAATCTTGATTTCACCTGTCTTGATATAGCTGTACAATCCACTTCCCATGGGATCGGCGACAACACACTTGATAGCTGGATTTTTTTCCTTTAAGTACATTGCTACACCCGCAAAGGTTCCTCCAGTCCCTGTTGCAGATACCCAAGCATCAACTTTACCGTCTGTTTGCGACCAAATTTCCGGTCCTGTCGTTTCATAATGAGCGCGGCGATTTGCTAAGTTATCAAACTGATTTGCCCAAATAGCATTTTCCATCTCCGAGGCTACTCTGCCAGAGAGTTTAACGTAGTTGTTTGGATCTTTATAGGGTACTGCAGGAACGGGGCGAACTTCTGCGCCTAACGCCCGCAAAGCATCCATCTTTTCTTGGGACTGGGTGTTGGGAATAATAATGAGGCATTTGTAGCCTTTAGCGTTACAAATATGTGCCAGTCCAATACCTGTATTCCCTGCTGTGCCTTCTACGACTGTACCACCGGGTTTAATTAATCCTTTTTCTTCAGCATCTTTAATAATGTACAGTGCGGCTCTGTCTTTTACAGAACCACCAGGGTTAAGAAATTCTGCCTTACCCAGGATTTCGCAGCCGGTTTCTTCACAGAAACTGTTCAGTCGAATCAGTGGTGTGTTCCCTACAGCACCTACAAAACCATTTTTAATATCCATGTTAAATTAACTCGCATTCGGTTTTCATTTCTAAAAAATTTTTCAGTACTGTGGGTAGGGCTTTAGCCCACCAAAAATCAGGTATGGTGGGGATTTACCGTACCTGTGCAGTACGGGTGGTGCGGAAATAAGGCAACCATCAGTAACAGACAAAAAGCTTACTGTATAAGGTTTTTCCCCCTTTGCCACGCCACTTGCTTTATGCCGGAGAACCCCTTTGAGTTCGCCCTCCCTTGTTCGCCAGTCGCCAGGGCGCGGGAAACCCGCCTACAGCAATGGTCTCACCGCCTGCAGCGCTGACTCACCAGTTACCAAAAGAGGGAAACCCTCCTATGGTACTTTCGTACCGCATTTCGCTATCAGCACCGATCTCACCGTCCACAGCAGTGGCTCCTCTGACGAGAGTACTTCTGCCTTCTTGTACCGGGTATATTCAAAAATCAAATAGGATTTTTTTATATTGTGACATTCCGCGCACCATAATTAAGTGTTGATATCAGCAGTTACTAGCCCTCTTGCCATTGGCTGTTGAGGTGCGAAATCCCTCGAATCCCCCATCGCATTTATGCGTAGGGATGCTTTCTAACGTAGTAGCGAGCGTTCGGGGCTTCCTGACTTAAGCGATCTTCTTACTCCTTAGTGCTCTCAACCCCGACTTTCCGCGACTCCAACCACAGGGGAATGGCAATTACAGCGACTAGAATGAGCAACGCTGCGATCGCAAACTGACTGACCCAAGTTACGAGTTGTTCTAGAGAAACTATTTTTCCTGCAAAAAAAGCCAGTGTTACCATGACGCTAGCCCAAGAGACTGCTCCTGCTAAATTGCACAAAAAGAATTTGCCAAAGGGCATTTCTGCTATACCCGCAAGAGGCGCTGCAAAAATCCTCAACAGTGCAAAAAAGCGTCCAAAAAACACTGCTTTGACCGCATTTTCACTAAATTGGTCTTTGATGGCTAATATTCTCGCTTCTGAAATTCTGAATATACTTGCTAGCCTAATAAGTAAAGACCAGCCGCCAATTCTACCTATCCAATAACCGCACGTACCCCCGATTGCAGCACCAGCTGAGGCGTCGCTGAGAACCAGCCAGTAATTTAGTTCCTTGCTACCAGCTAAAAAACCACCTACTAAGGTCACGGTTTCGCCAGGAAGAGGAATCCCTAAATTTTCTAACAAAATTCCCAAAAAAATTGCCCAATAGCCATACTCGTGAGCAACCTTCTGGATGTTTTCTAGTGATATGAATTCAAGAGACATCCAGCACCGCCATCTTTACAATTTTTTACTTTCTCTTCTATGTTGACTCTTTTTTATGCCGCGTGTCAATGAATTTACTCAGGTCAACGTGCCATTGTCTGCCGACAATTTTTGCTGTACCTCTTTATCATAGAAACGGCACTTAAAAAGACATCATAAATAATTTTAACAAAAAGTTTACAAAAGTACCAAAAACCTGTAAAAATTCTGTAAAAGATACGGTTGATACTGAAATCCACAAATAGTTATGCCTATATTGGGGAAAGTTAGGACAAATTATACGACATGGATACTGAAAATATCAGTCTAAACCATACCGCTGCAATTCCCCAAGTTATTGGGTGAAAAAGCAGCATTTTTAATGGTTTAAAGTAAAACGGTGTCTGTGTCTGTTTTCTGTTTTTGTACAGTGTTTCAACTACCCAGTTAAATTCATGACTACTACATCAGACTGTCAAGTAATCTTGTTTAAACCCGAAGGACGTATAGATTTGCAAGGAGGAATGGCTCTTAGCGAAAAAATGACCTCAGTGGTTCCTAAATCCAATCAACTGTGGGTTATTGACCTAGCTAAAGTTGATTTTATGGACAGTTCTGGACTAGTGTCTCTAGTCAAAGGATTAAAAGTAGCCCGTCAAAGCGGCTGTCGATTGGTTATTTGTAACGTTCAACCTCCTGTCAGATTGATATTGGAACTCACTCAATTAGATACCGTCTTTGAAATTTTTAGCTCCTACGAAGACATTTTCATTGAAAGCAATGAGGAAAATCTAGTTGTAGCGAACTAAAGATTTGACACGTGATTCCAAAGATCGTTAGTGGTGCTTGCGTGCATACTGCAGGAGATTATTATCCTATCAATTGAAAATATCCACCTCAGAAACCTAAAGCGATGGATAACTTCATCGTTCAAACCAATTGAACAAGCACTCACTAGGTGACTTCATAACTTTTTCCCATTAACTGCTTTGCTAAAGTAACTTTTGTCTGCGACGTAGACCTTTAGCAGCAAGTACCACTCGTTGATTGAATAGTTCCACTAATCAGCCATGACCATCTGTAATACGTTATGCCAAACAAATATTAGCGCCATGCGAAAGTTTTTTGGCAAACTACAACAATTCTTTAAAATGGGTGTACTCTATCTTTAAATTTACAAGTCCTGATGGTTTGGCAAAAGAATAATCTCCTGCAAGTGGGAAAAAGTTATCACTTAAATGATTTGTTGCTAGGTAATTGTTATTAGTCACCAATCGCCGATCGCTGACTTAAGCGTTCTGGGTTGAAATATTATTTTGTGGAGATGCAGCACGCGGAAAATTTGGCAAATCTATACCGCTATGGCTAGCTGTACGAGTTTTCAAAGCCAAACGGTAACTTACACTTTGAAGTTCGGCTTGTAATTGACGGTTTTCCTGTTGTAGCATTGCTACCTTTTCCCGAACTGGAGCCATGCGCTCTTCAAATTTGCGGCGGTATATATGGGGTAATTCTTGTACGACTTGCTCTAGCATGCGACTGCGATCGGTCAGTTCCTGGACTGATTGTCGCAACTGATAAATTTCCGCATCACGAGTTGATATTTGTTCTTGATAAAACGTTACCTGCTGCTCAACAGCTTGCAATTGCTCTCGCAGTTCATGCAACTGACTCAGATGACGTTCCGATACCTCTGTTTGGGGCATAAAATTGGTATTGCCCTTCACCAGGCGGAAGAGTTCTTGAGACAGTTGTTGCACGAGTTGATCTCGAAGCTGCAACTCTTGACGCAGTTTCGACACTTCAGCGGAGAGAGCTTGGATTGTGGAATCAGTTTGGCTCACCGTGCTTGCAGCTCCCGTTAAAAATATTTTTTACTTTATTTGTTACTACAGTAATCATAGTTTGGCAAGTAATAGTTAATGTAGCATTACCAGACGAATCGGCAATACGTAGATATGCTATTTTTTTTGATTGGTGGATTGGTGGTTGGTGGATTGGTGGTTGGTGGTTAGTGGTTGGTGGGGGAATATAGCCTTGCGCTCTTACATGGCTGTGCTAAGCACACGCTTGGCGCTTGACGTACCCCAAAGGTTAGAGATCTTCCTATAGTATACTTATACTACCAACCACTAACCACTAACTAATTCCCTGACTAGGTAGCAGCGGTTGCGGGTTCAGCTTTTGCTTCTTGAACTTCTTGTTTGATGGTCAAGTAGCGAATGACTTCTTCACTCAAACGCATAGCGCGTTCCATAATAGCGATGGCATTACCGGGCGCACTATAGTTCATTTGAATGTAAACTCCGTCTCTTTGTCTGGCGATTTCATAGGCGAGACGGCGCTTTCCCCGATTCTGTATTTGGATATCTTCAGATCCTTGTTCCCGCAGCAAGTTTTCGTATTTTGCGATCGCTTGCTCTACTTGTTCGTCTGTCAAGTCAGGACGAAGGATATACATTGTCTCGTAAGCTGTTGCCACTGTTTCGATCTCCTTTTGGGCTGTATGGCTGCCGATGTTACTTCGTACAGGTATTTTTTTTACAAAACCTGCACTGATTAACACCTAAAGCAACAAGGTGTAATTGATACCTTCTGATTATAATCGGGAAATTTTTGAGATGAAGCCGGAGCGAGTCGTACTCTGACTCGACGGCTGCAACCTTAGATATGGGTAACTACTAAGCGCTTTTCTTGCACTTGTTGCCTTACGTTTGATGTTGCTTTGGTTTCAACCAAAAACTGTGCTGTAAGGTAGTTTCCCAAAATCTTTTTCAAATTATCGTGCGATCCGATCAAAGACACTGAGTGGATGCACTTCCCTCATAGCTTTATAATCTTACCAGTTTTTAATTATAGTACTTGAATAAATCGCCATCAGAATTTCTCACTTGGTGGCGGTTCTAATTGCTGAGTAAGGAACTAACCAAGCTTATGGCACAGCGCTACGTGCGAGTCCAAAATCCCAAAGGACAAGTTTACTACGGCTTGTTACAACTCTCCTTGAAAGTACAGGTACTTGATGCTCCACCCTGGCTTGAAGGACAACCAGCCGATATGGTATTGGAACCAGAAAGTTACCAAATTCTTGCTCCCTGTGCGCCCTCAAAAATTGTGGCGGTGGGCAAAAACTATGCAGAACACGCTGCAGAGATGGGAACAGATGTGCCAAGTGAACCTTTGCTCTTTTTAAAGCCGCCGACAGCTATAATTGCTTCTTCAGAAGCAATTTACTATCCGCCCCAATCCCAACGGGTAGATTATGAGGGAGAATTAGCATTGGTCATCGGCGAGGTCGCTTTTGAATGCACGCCCGAGGAAGCACAAAAAAAAATTTGGGGTTACACCATTGCTAATGACGTAACAGCAAGAGATTTGCAGAAACGTGATAATCAATGGACGCGAGCTAAAGGTTTTGATAGTTTTTGTCCTCTCGGACCTTGGATTGTCCGTGAATTAAGCCCAGGCGCTCGAATACAGACTTTTTTGAACGAGCAAATAGAACCCGTCCAATCTGCTACTATCGATCAGATGGTGTTTTCCCCTGATTTTCTTGTCTCTTACATCAGCCAGATAATGACCCTGCTACCTGGAGATGTCGTGCTGACAGGAACGCCCCTAGGAGTCGGTCCAATACATTCAGGCGATCGCATTCGAGTAGAAATTGAGGGTATTGGACGGCTAGAAAACACAGTCAAAACCCGTTAACAACTAACGGACTTGCATGTAAACAGCATCAGAAATAGCAGGAATTTCTGCGTAACGTCCCATTAAAGACTGAACAACAGAGTAAACAACTGCTGCGACTATGCCCAAAAAGATCGTTGTAGATAAGGTTTGTGCTGCAAAAGCGATACCGGGAAGTGCCACGAGTCGCAAAAGTATACCGCACAAATAAGCAACAATGTCTAAAAGTAACGCTTGCATTGTGTTGAAACGAATGAAGTGAGGAATTCTTTCGTTTCTAACTACTAAAAAGAACAACAAAAAGAAAATAATGAGTTCGCTATATGGTCCTAAAATACCGTAGATTGCTAACACTGGCTGTAGGGGCAAAAACAGCACAGCCAGTGCAGGAAACTCTGTAAATAGAGAAATTCCGAATGCAAGTGCAGCAATCAGAGGTAGCAAATAAGGTAAACAAGCAAAAAGGCGATCTGAAACCGTGGTAGACCCGCGCCAAGCCATCGTGCGTTCTCCTATAGTTAAACTTCAATAGTTACATGACCCTAGAATAACGCAGTTACCCAATGGTTCTGGGAAAACCTCAGATTATTCAATATGAACGATGCGAAAACCCATCAGACACTCATACCGATCCGGCTGTTGTTCGTCAGTATTGCGAATAGCATGACCGCAACGAAGTTGACCTTGATGGTAGCGGGGTTGACCGCTACTATCAGCCAGCAAACAGGACTGACAAACGTGTTGGGGAGCAAAGATTTGGTTTTCCGTCATAATCATTAGCATCCAATGCCTCCTGTAAGTTCCAATGAATGAGGGATACTAAAGCTAATTTCAAAATTTATTGTATGCTAGAAATTGAGTATTGTAGTAAAAAGTAATACATTAATTAACTTGTCAACCGCGTTGACAGAGATCGCAAATGAGCGATCGCTGACGGGCGATCGAAAGATAGCGGTTAAAGCCGTAGTTTAACAAGTGACTTCTAACATAGATTACACTTTAATATCCTGGTATATAACACACGTGCTTTGTGTGGCTAAAAAAGTTCCAGCCCAAACATTTCTATTTAAGGATGGCAACAAGTGACTCTCACGAACTCAGATTTTCTTACATCCTCCGATCCTGCGATTGGAGAGTTAATCAATCAAGAACTACAGCGCCAAAGGGATCACTTAGAGCTCATAGCAAGTGAAAACTTTACTTCAGCTGCTGTACTGGCGGCTCAAGGTTCCGTTTTAACAAACAAGTATGCCGAAGGGCTACCCGGTAAACGTTATTACGGTGGGTGTGAATTTGTAGACAAAGTTGAGCAACTGGCTATAGATCGTGCCAAACAATTGTTTGGTGCAGCGAGTGCCAACGTACAGCCTCATTCAGGCGCACAGGCGAATTTTGCAGTCTTTTTGACTCTGCTAGAACCGGGGGATAAATTCATGGGTATGGATTTGTCTCATGGGGGACACCTTACTCACGGTTCACCCGTAAACGTTTCTGGTAAGTGGTTTCAAGCTTGCCACTACGGTGTTAACAAAGAAACAGAACAACTGGACTTCGATCAAATTCGAGAGCTGGCGCTTAGGGAGCGTCCAAAGCTTTTGATTTGTGGTTACTCCGCATACCCTCGTATCATTGATTTTGAAAAATTCCGCAGTATTGCGGATGAAGTAGGCGCATATTTGCTGGCAGATATTGCCCATGTTGCGGGGTTAGTAGCTACCGGTCATCATCCCAATCCAATTCCCTACTGTGATGTTGTCACAACAACGACTCATAAAACCCTACGCGGTCCTCGCGGTGGTCTGATTTTAACTCGCGATCCTGAGTTAGGTAAGAAGCTAGACAAATCAGTATTCCCCGGTACACAGGGCGGACCCCTAGAACATGTAATTGCTGCGAAAGCGGTGGCTTTTGGAGAAGCTTTAAAACCTGAGTTTACAACATACTCTGCCCAAGTCATTGAAAATGCTCGTACTTTAGCAAACCAGCTGCAAAAGCGGGGATTAAAGTTAGTCTCAAATGGTACTGACAATCACTTGATGTTAGTCGATTTACGATCTATAGGTTTGACCGGCAAACAAGCCGATAAATTGGTCAGTGAAGTCAATATAACTGCCAATAAGAACACAGTGCCTTTTGACCCAGAGTCACCATTTGTAACCAGTGGTTTGCGCTTGGGTTCTCCCGCCATGACAACGCGAGGTTTGGGAGTTGAAGAATTTACGGAGATTGGCGATATTATTGCCGATCGCTTGTTAAATCCAGATTCCAAGCCAGTGGCTGAAGATTGTCGGCGACGTGTCAAAGCATTGTGCGATCGCTTCCCCTTGTACTCGCACTTACAAATTCCCGTCCCGGCTTTAGCTTAGGGATTGGCGATAGGGGATAGGTTGGTAAAGATCGCGATCTCCATCCCCTTGGTTCCCAGGCTCAGCCTGGGAACGAGAGCGCTCAACGATCGCAAGTCACTAGTTAGGTACTGACTGAATTCTAAAAATCCCCTGTGGATAAAAAGCAGTCGATGAAGTAAATAGATGTAAAGAAATCCACGCAGGATTTTTAAGTGTAGAACCTAACCTAATAGTGAATACAGATGCTAGTTCAGATTTATCATCTGATTGCGTTCCTTGTTGCTGCTGTAGTCGTTCTCTGGACTACACCTGATGTTAGAAACATGGGCATCAAAAGCGGACGCCTGGATAGACCGAATGACCGAAAAGTTCATCAGCGCCCAATGGTACGACTCGGAGGAGTTTCTATTTTTGCAGGTGCGATCGCCTCCCTATTCATTGTCTGGCTTTTAGGTGGATTTGGAAATCTACCAACTGAGAAAGAATGGCAAATTTGGGGAGTGATTTTAGGCGGTGTAGGTTTTTTTATAATTGGTTTGGCAGACGATTTATTAAACCTGTCGCCCTTGACACGGTTGTTGATGCAGATGGTTATTGCGGCTGGCGCATGGAAAGCAGGCGTAAGTATAGATTTTTTGAGCCTTCCTACAGGTGGAGTGATGCAACTTGGTTGGTTGAGTTTACCCATCACACTCCTGTGGCTGGTAGGAATGGTCAATGCGATTAACTGGATTGACGGTTTAGATGGATTAGCTGCGGGAGTATCGGGAATAGCAGCTTTGGTTATTCTTGTGGTTGCCTTATTTATGCAACAAACAGCCGCCGCCATTATAGCGGCTGCCATAGCAGGTGCAGCACTGGGATTTCTGCGTTATAATTTTAACCCCGCACAAATCTTTATGGGAGATGGCGGGGCTTATTTTATGGGATTCACGCTAGCAGCAGTGAGCGTAGTTGGTCTGGTGAAAACTGCTGCTACTGCAGTATTACTGCCTTTTTTGATTCTAGCTGTACCAATTGTCGATATGTCAGCAGTGATTTTGGCACGACTGCGCCGTGGTAAATCACCTTTTACTGCAGATAAGAGTCATTTGCACCATCGCTTGTTGCGAGCGGGGTTATCCCACAGATTGACTGTTTTATTTATTTACTCTTTGACCCTATGGGTTGGAAGTTTAGCATTAGTTCTTGCTGGTGTCCCTAGTGGTATTATTTACACTTGTTGTGCGACCTCGTTGCTCATTTACGCAACTTGGAGAGTATGGAAAATTTGTCGGCAAACTTAGTGGAAGGTTATTGGTTAGTGGTGAGTGGCTAATGGCTAATGGCTAATGGCTAGTGGCTAATGGCTAATGGCTAATAGCTAATAGCTAATGGCTAATGGCTAATGGCTAATGGCTAATGGCTAATGGCTAATGGCTAATGGCTAATGGCTAATGGCTAATGGCTAATGGCTAATGGCTAATGGCTAAGCACCTAACAACCAACAACTGACAACTAACAACTAACAACTAACGCCATTATGACTGCGGAAATCATTTGTGTTGGAACAGAACTACTGTTAGGAGATATTCTTAACAGTAATGCTCAATATTTGGCACAGCAGTTAGCCAAACTGGGTATACCCCACTACTATCAAACAGTTGTAGGTGATAACTCAGAAAGGTTAAAGCAGGTTATAGAAATTGCTACTCAAAGAGCACAAATTTTGATTTTTACGGGAGGTTTGGGTCCCACACCTGATGATTTAACCTGTGAAACCATCGCTGCTTTTTTTAACTCTCCTTTGGTCGAACGCCCGGAGGTGATTGAAGAGATAACTCGGAAATACGCTCAACGCGGGCGGATTATGACTCCTAGCAATCGCAAGCAAGCTTTGATCCCTCAAGGGGCGGAGATTTTACCCAATCCTACGGGGACAGCGCCAGGTATTATTTGGCAACCCCGCACCGATTTAACTATACTGACTTTTCCCGGTGTACCCAGTGAAATGCAACGGATGTGGGAAGTCACTGCTGTACCTTACCTTAAGAGCCTCGGTTGGGGTCAAGAAATCATTTACAGTCGAATGTTAAGGTTTTGGGGTATTTCGGAATCAGCGTTAGCAGAAAAAGTCGCAGGTTATCTCAATTTACCAAACCCCACAGTCGCCCCTTATGCTAGTAGGGGGGAGGTGAAGTTAAGGGTTTCTGCTAAGGCTGCAACGGATGAGCAAGCAAGAGAACTTATTACCCCTGTTGAACAACAAATTAAGGGGATTGCGGGGTTGGATTATTACGGTGCTGATGATGATACCCTGGCTTCAGTTGTGGGAGAGCTATTGCGTAGCGCAGGGCAAACTCTTTCGGTTGCTGAATCGTGTACTGGCGGTGGTTTGGGGCAGATGTTGACAGAGATTTCTGGCAGTTCCGATTACTTTTGGGGTGGAGTCATTTCTTACGATAACTCTGTTAAAGAGAGAATTTTGGGTGTAAAGTCGGAAGATTTGGCAAAATTTGGGGCGGTCAGTTCTATTGTCGCCGAGCAAATGGCAGTGGGAGTGCGATCGCACCTTGCAACAACCTGGGGATTGAGTATCACAGGTATTGCAGGACCAACAGGTGGGACAGAAACCAAGCCTGTTGGTTTGGTCTATATTGGATTAGCAGGACCCAATGAAGAAGTAGAAAGTTTTGAGTATCGTTTTGGTGCAATGCGGGGTCGATCTTTAATCCGTCATCTTAGCGCGTGTACTGCTTTGGATAATTTACGCCGTAAATTGTTATAGATATTATAAATTTTTATGAATTTTTGCGTTGCAAATTCCAAAAGAGTATCCCCCCACTAAAAAGCAAAATAATTACCCAGGCAAACAGAGTATCAAACATGACTAAGTTTGTCAAAAACAGCCTGCTAAAAAGAGTAATAGCCCCACCAGTCAACAAGCCCCACAACCAAGCTTTACTCACAACCCCCTGTACAGCCACCCATTGGGACAAACCCAGCATAAAACCAAATGCTATGCGGGTGAGTAAGGAGTTGAAAAATAATTTGAAAATGAATATTCCAACCGGAATACTCAAGACAAAGCCAACAAGATTGATTGAAAACCACTTCAGCCAAAACTTCCATCCCAATCGCGGGCGTATATTCTGTGTGGAAGCAGAATAAGACGGTCGCACCTGAGGTGATTCAGCAGGAATTTCTTGACGATATTGCGGTGGAACGGATGGTGGATAATATTCCGGTTGCGGGGGATTGCTAGCGGGGGGTCGCCGTGTTGGGGGTAGTGGTTGTGGTGCAACATACGGTGCTGAAGGTGGATGCGGTACGTATCCTGCTGGGTACTGGTTGAAGGATGTAGATACCCGGAATTCCATTTGCCCCAACCGCAGAATAGTACCTTGATGAAGTAAGGCTTCTCCTGTGATGAAAAATTGTCCGTCGATCGCAGGCGGATTGTTCTGATTCATCGGACGCACGTAAAAACACCTTTGTTGAGTTCTAAAAAAGATTTCTACGTGCAGTCTTGATACTGTTGGTTCTGACAAAACCAGATCGCAAACAGCAGGATCGCGTCCAATGCGAAATACCTCAGGATGTTTGGTGGGTTGATTTTCGAGAATTTTTTGAGTTCTGATTTGCCCGTCTTCAAACCACTCCAAAGTTAGTTCGTGTAACTCCGTGCTCCGAGTGGGAATGAGAGTCGGTGAGACATCTTGGGAAAAATTTTGTTGGTATTGTAGCGCTTGTAATGCTTCCTCTGCTGACTGATAGCGCTGTCGAAAATCATAACGCACCATTTTATCTAAAATATCTGCCAATATTGGGCTGACTTGTGCGTGCTGACGCCAGGAAATTTCTCCTGTCACGGGATCTTCAGTCAGTTTATGGGGCATGATACCCGTTAAGGCTTGAATACCTATCATTCCCACCGCATAAACATCACTGCTTAATCTGGGGCTTCCTTTAGTTTGTTCGCTTGGCATATAGCCAGCAGTCCCAATAGCTACTGTTGGCGTTGTGTGTCCTTGAAGATTGACTTGAGTTACAGTTATTTCTTTGACTGCACCAAAATCAATCAGAACAATTTTGCCATCTTGACGGCGTCGAATTAAATTTGCTGGTTTAATATCGCGATGGATAATTTGACGCTGATGGACAAAAGCAAGGGGTTCTAAAATGCCTTTTAGCAGGTTAGTAACATCTGATTCGCTGAAATAGTTCCCCGAACTGAGTTCTGCACTTAAGGATTGACCGTCAATAAACTCTTGAACGAGGAAGAATTCCTCATTTTCCTCAAAATAAGCTAGAAGCCTGGGAATTTGGTCGTGATTGCCCAATTGCTGTAAGACTTGTGCTTCTGAAGCAAACAAGCGTCTTGCTATTTGCAAAGTGTTGGGGTCACTAGATGTAGGTTTCAATTGCTTGACAACACATTGAGGGTTTCCCGGCAGTTTAGTATCATCTGCAAGGTAAGTTTGACCAAAACCTCCAGCACTTAAAACATGCTTAATTTGATAACGCCTATCTAATATTTCCCCCAACATATTTCTGCCAAAGGTTTTTGGTATCTATGCTACCACAGTAGCCAATGCCCAATCCCAATCCTTAATTTCCAATTCCCTACTTTGGATATATTGACTGCTCTCTCAAATACCACTATTCCTAAGTTCGTTGCCTTAATCGGGGTCGTTTATGGAAAGTTTCAATTCTTCACAACAGACTCAGCCCGGTACAACTTTAGAGGAAGAAACGAGTCTAGTCCCACCTGACGCAAGTAGCGATGCTCAACCTGCATCACCCTCTCACCGTCATCTGCTACCTAAAGTCTTACTGGGAACACTGTTATTTGCAGGGGCGGTTGCTGCTGGAATTTTTAGCTATCGATGGTGGCAATACGGTCAAACACATCAGCAAACAGATAATGCTTATGTCAATGCTAATATTTACTCCGTTACATCTCGTGTATCGGGTATAGTCACCCAAGTAGCAGTTAACGATAATCAAATAGTATCGCCCGGAACTCTGTTGGTGAAGATCGATCCCCGCGAGTACCAAGCATCTTTGATACAGGCAAAAGCATCTTTAGAATTAGCTAAACAGCAAGCAGCATTGGCACAAGAAAATGTCAAACTGATTGCGGATAATAATTATGTCCCGTTACCCGTACCTATAAATACTAATCCTCAATCGCAGCCGGAAGCTCTCAATCGGCAAAGGGATATAAATCAGCAACAGTATAAAACAGCAGTGGCTGCGATCGCCCAAAAAGAAGCGGAGCTTAAAAAAGCACAGCTTCATCTCTCCTACACCAACATAACTGCTCTAGTAGCTGGTAAAGTGAGTCAAAAAAACGTCCAAGTAGGACAGCAAGTAAAAGCAGGACAAACTCTTTTGAGAGTCGTACAACCAAATCCCTGGATTGTAGCGAATTTTAAGGAAACCCAGTTAGCAAAAATACAACTAGGTCAAAAAGCAGATATTAAAATGATTGCTTTTCCCGGCAAGACATTTCGAGGTACGGTAGAGAGTATGTCTCCCACTTCTTTTGGCAAAGTTTCTCCTTTAAAAGGAGAAAACACTACAGGTAACACCACAAGGACTTCAAGCGAGCAAAGAATTCCTGTAAGAATTCTATTTGAGCCTGAAAGTCTTCGGGGTTACGAGACTAAAATGACTCCTGGGCTATCGGCTGTTGTGACAGTAGATACAAAAAAATAATTTGCTATCTCTAAATCCAGCCCGTCTCCGAGTATGGGCGGGCGGGGAAGAATTCTACAAGACGTTCCTCAAGGGAACGCTCGGTAGAAGCAATAGCAGAAACTTGTTATGTGGCTCATATGGCGCGATCGCACGAGTCCATTAAAAAGAATTTTTACGTCCTAGAACTCTCTGCTATTAAAGATCCCAGGTCTTTCCATCAGAATAATCAATCACCAAAGGCTTGCTGTATTCTTCACGATTTGTTACAAAAGTACAAAGAACTTCTAGGACTTCAACTCACCTACACTTACACAAATGCTAGGCGGACTTACAGGTTTAACAGATCCCAAAGGCACTGACTGGGGTGAGCGCATGCTCAATACCGTAGCCAGCCAAACGATTCGCCACATGTTTACTAAGAGCGAGTCAGTAGAAGTCTTTGTCCGTTGCTATCCCTCCAGCAAATTGTTACAAGGAAGCATTGACAGCTTCAAAATGAGCGGTCGTGGTTTGGTTATTCGCAAAGACTTTGCTGTAGAAGAAATGTCTTTTGAAACTGATGCTGTCGCCATTGACTTTAGCTCCGTTTTAAGTGGCAAATTAAGCCTCAAGCAACCAACTCAAGCCATTGCTCAAGTTGTCTTATCAGAAACAGGTATTAACCACGCTTTTAAAGCAGAATTGGTGACAAGGCGTTTAATGAACCTTACCGTACCTGCATTGACCGCATTATCGGACGGTAAGCCAGTTTCGTTTCCTGAAATTCAAGTACAGCTCTTACCTGAAAATCAGTTGCGGATTTTTGCCAAAGCTGATTTAGGCAATGGGGAACCAATACCCTTAAATATGGTTGTGACTATCGCTGTTGAACGGCGTCGTCGTATTTCTTTTAAAAACCCTACAGTAGAACTCGAGCAAATACCGGAAGCTCAAAAGGAAATCTCAAAGACCCTTTGCCTAGCACTAGTAGAAATTTTAGATAATATGGTCGATTTGGATCGCTTTGACCTTGATGGCGTTAAAATGCGTCTGAATCGATTGGAAACTGAAGGTCAACGGCTAATTTTTAGCGGCTATGCTGAAATTGAGCGTATCCCTCAAAAGGATACAAAATAAGTAACTTGGTACGAAGAATCATAGCTATTTGTAGAGGGGCTTTAGCACTAAAGCCCCTCTACAAACAAAACAAGCGAGATTTGACATCTCTTTACAAAGTAGTGCTGTTTCTTGCTAACCTACACGGATTCATTTATACAATACCGCCTACTGCTTCGCTAACATCAGTAGGTGCTTGATACTCTTGATCTGGGATTTGTTGCAATACAGAAATAGCATTGTCATCAGCACCGTTTTGCTGGGCGCGTTTAATTAATTCTTCCTTGTTAGCAGGATAGTCAACGCCTTTTAAGTGTTTTTGCAGTTGGATGGGATTAAGTTTAGCCATTGTTATCCACCTCTAAAGAACATTTCTATCTTTACAAGCGGGTATATTGACTACATCTACCGAAGAGTTACAGATAATTCAATCGTTACCTCATCCACTAGGCTGATGAAACCCATTTTTTCTTTTTCAATTAATCTTTAATACAAACCTTGAAATCTCCCTTCTGCCCTCTGCCATCTGCCCTCTGCCTTTCTTTTTTAATACAAACCTTGAAATCTCCCCTCTGCCATCTGCCATTTGCCATCTGCCTTTCTTTGATAAATTAGATGTATATACCTATGTAACAAATATTTATGCCTCCTCGTTGGCCCCGTAAACCCGATCGCAAAGACCCCGCTTACCGAAAATTAGACGATCGCATGAATTTTGCGGTTCATGTTGCACTCTTTGCAGTCTCTAATTCTGGTTTGTGGTTTTTCCATAACCTTAATTTAATAACTTGGGAATGGTTACCTTGGTTAACTACAGGTTGGTTCGTTGTGCTGTTAGTTCACCTGATATATATTTCTGCGATCGCTAATTACTCAGAAACGCCACCAACATCCACCTGAAGATGGACTGAAGAAGCTAGGGTGATTGTTACTTGTGGTGGTAGATTTAGTCTTGAGAAACGATCCATAATAGGATCTAGGATGAGAGTTAAAACTCATTATATAGGGTTATATTTATGGCTAAAGCAAACACCACAGAATTACTAGAAGCCCTAGCTGCGGAAATTGGTGACAACGTATACATTGATATTGCCAAATGGCATCTTTATTTATCTAATGCCAAACTCCATACGGTAGTAGCAGAAAAAGTCTATCCTCTCATTACTGCTAAGAAAACCGTTGAAGAAAATGACGTTATACAAATTTTAGAATCTATTCCAGTTAAGATTGGAGGCGGTAGAAGGGAACTTCCCCTCATCGATTTACTACCCCTACAATGCCAAGTGAATTTAGTAGATATTTTAGAAAAATATCAACGAGAAATTTAACGGCTCTCTTACCACCAGAAAATTACCTATATGAGTAGGAAGGGTATTGCCAAGAAAATTGATAGATAGCAATACCTCTCCTAGAAGACTTGGTATTTTTGGAGTGGAAAGAAATTCGAGCTGCTAAATGTTTAAATGAGAAAGTTATTAAGGGTGAGTTTAATCTTGCCCTCATTTTTGACGCAAACTTAAGGAGGCAAATTCGATGCTTTTACAAATTAAAGAAAGCGGTGAATTGGTTAAAGTTCTTGATGTTCAAGAATTGATCGATCCCAATACTAATACTATTCACGCACAAGAACAAGAAGGTCAAGAAGAACAACAACCAGATTCCTATAACAAACAAAATCTGGCTTTTCCTTCTGGAGAAAGTCTTCCACGCTGTTGGGTGGATGCTAATTATAGAAATGGTTCTAACTGAGAAGGATAAAGGATAAAGGATGAAATGGCATTTTTTAGACTTCATCCTTTATCCTTCATACTTTAAGAAGGTTTCTCAGAAAGATTTTCCACTTTCTCCGATGGGAAAAAGGCTTTTGCAATCCAATCGGTCAAAATGTGAGATAGCAATCCCAATGGACCGGCAAAAAAACAAAGTATCAGAGAATGAACCGTCCACATACCTGTTTTTTGCCCTTCCAGATAAACATAACGCCCCGTAAATAAATCCAAAGTTAAAAAATGAAGCCAACCAGTCACAGCGACTTTTTCATCTGCAAACAATCGGGCAATATCTGACAGCTGAGGGTTGGAAAAGGACTGGGCAGTTTCTGGCGTGATACTGTTAATAAATAAATACAAATAAGTTGCTGCTAGTGGAACGAAAGGAATATAGGATTCCATAACCCTTTTTGTAATGTTCCATTTGGGTAGGAAAATCATTAAAATCCAAAAGGGCAGAACAAAAAAATTGGCAACCTGGAAAATTTGGACGCTCATAGAAATTGTTAGTTATTAGTTGGGAAGTCAGGGATTATCGCTTTAGTATGGCAGAGGATTAACGATCGCCGATCGCTGTTAATAACTGGGATTCTATTTCAGAAGAGTCTAAATCGCGACCGATGAAAACTAGGCTAGTTTGCCTGATTTCTTCTGGTTTCCAAGGGCGATCGTAAAATTGATCGAACCGATTTCCTACTCCTTGCATGACCAAGCGCATAGATTTATTGGGAACTGCTACAAACCCCTTAATCCTGTAAATTTCTTGCTCGCGTGCTAGCGTTTGTAACCGGGCTAAAAGTGTTTGTGGATCGAAAGTACGGTCTAAAACCAAGTAAGTAGAAGTAATTTCGTCATCGTGGTCGTGATCTTCTTCTATATCGTGGTGACTGGGGCGATTATCTAGGTCGTTTTCAACTGCAGCTTGAAATCCCATGAATACCGATGGGTCAAGTTGACCGTAATTGCTCTCTACAATTTTTACCTCTCTGGGTAATTCTTGTTTAACTAACTGCTCAACATTTGCTTTAGACTGCTTATCCACCAAGTCCGTTTTATTCAACACTACTAAATCCGCACAAGCAAGTTGATCTTCAAAAAGTTCTTGCAGTGGTGTTTCATGTTCTAAACTATCATCTGCTTGTCTCTGTGCTTCTACCGCCTCTGGATTGCTGGCAAATGTTCCGGCTGCAACTGCTGCACAATCTACCACTGTAATGACAGCATCCACTGTAGCTGCATTGCGAATTTCTTGCCAGCGAAAAGCTTTTATCAAAGGTTTTGGCAATGCTAGACCTGAAGTTTCAATCAAAATACAATCAAGGCTCTCTCGTCGCTTGATTAACTGTTGCATTGTCGGTAAAAATTCTTCCTGTACCGTACAGCACAAGCAGCCATTTGTTAATTCAAAAATGTTGGGAGTGGGGGCTGTGGAAACGCAAGTTGTCACATCTGTGTCAGGACAAATTTGACAGGATTTCAATAATTCGCCATCAATACCAAGTTCACCAAATTCATTGACTAACACAGCAATACGCCGTCCTTGGTTATTTTGTAACAGGTGGCGAATGAGGGTAGTTTTTCCACTCCCTAAAAATCCAGTGATGATAGTAACGGGAATTTTTGCTGCCATTTATTACGTTTTTAGTTGTTAGTTGCAAGTGGTTAGTTGTTAGTTGTTAGTTGTTAGTAGTAAAACTTTGCTCCGTCAGATATTTAACTACCAACTACCAACCACCAACCACTAACCAAATAACATTTATTCAGCTGTTGCTAGTTCGGTGCTACCACGGGTGCGACGGCGTGTAAGGGTGTTGTACAGCATTTGACCAATGGCTTTGATGAGATTTCCTTCTAACTCTTGGAACATTTTCATGTTCATACCAAAAGCTGCGTTGGCTTCATCGACAATGCGATCGCCTGTTGCTTCATCTACTGGCAGTTCATCTAAAGCCTGACGGTATCTAACTTTAAATGCCTTCTCATCAGCAATATCTTCAAATTCATAAAAGGCAGTCCCTTGTCCGTCAGAAAGGTTCATTGCTGTTTGGGCAATGCCTTTGAGAATTTGTCCGCCTGATAAGTCTCCCAGATAACGGGTGTATGAGTGAGCGACTAACAATTCCGGTTCATTTGCTGATAATTCCCGGATGCGCTGCACGTAGGCTTCACCTGCTGAAGATAATTGAATTTGCTCCCGCCAGTTTGTTCCGTAGTAATAGCTGAGGTCTTTTTCCAGGGACTGCTTGCGGTAAAGCTCTTGAAAATTGATTTTAGAAAGAATTGGATGGTTATGGTGCTTTTCCATCTCCTCTTCAATTGCTGAGTAGATGAAATAGAAGTTAGCTACTAGTTTCCGGTAGGAGTTTTTCTCAACGACTCCCTTTAAAAAACACTTGACAAAACCAACGTTTTCTGCCATCGTGTGGGCTTTTTTTGTTCCTACACGCAATTTTGTTGCTAAATGACTGCTCATACTAAATTGCTCAACTTTAAAAAAATCAATTGCCGGAGTTGTGATATCAGAACGGCTACAAAAGCCACTAAAACGTTACAGTAGAACCATTTGATGAGAATTTCTATTAATATTTTTTAAGTTTTCCTGCTTGGTATTTTTTTTGACCAAAACTAAGGCAGAGGATATGGAGTAGAACACAGCCGTGAGAATAGAGTAAAAAATATAACAATTTAATTTTAGTATATTTGTCAAACAGTTGAAAGGCTAACACTCCAAATACACGAAGACAAATAAACGCGTAACACCTTTCTTACATCCAGTACAGAACGATACGGGAAATATCACTGCCTTCAGCAGCGCTGCTTTCTTAAAAAAAATTATACTTACTTCATATTTCAGTCATATTACTGTTTTACTGAATCTTTACAAAAACATCATCGGCTCTATAAGTATTTTTTCTGAAAAAGCAGGCAAATTAGAATAAAGTTAAAAACGTAAAAACTAGTAAATTATCCCGAACAAAAGCCACCAACGGGGAATTGTTGAATAAAGTTTAAAGTGTTATTCTCCATTGTAACGGTGTGGAGTGTAGAAAAATATGGTATCATTTATAGCCCGAAATCAAAATGGCAATACGGGAGTGTCTGCTTCTGAAGCCAATGACAGTCATAGTAGGATGAGTTTTGGTCTGGACTTAATGTCTCTACCAACAACTCCCTTGTTTGGGACGGATGGAATTCGGGGAAAAGTTGGGGATTTGCTCAACGCACCCCTAGCATTACAAATTGGTTTTTGGGCGGGAGTTGTTTTACGGGGCGGCGCTTCCAATCTAGGACCTGTGATCCTCGGTCAAGATTCTCGTAACTCTAGCGATATGCTAGCAATGGCTTTAAGTGCGGGGTTAACAGCAGCTGGCGTAGAAGTCTGGCATTTGGGTTTATGTCCTACTCCTTGCGTTGCGTTTCTAACCAGTAACAGCGATGCTATTGGTGGAGTGATGATTTCTGCAAGCCACAATCCACCTGAAGATAACGGCATTAAAATTTTTGGTGCAAATGGGTTGAAGTTACCCCAAGCATTACAAGCAGAAATTGAGGCAGGTCTGCGCGGTCTATCATCATATCCTGAGGTAAGAAGTGATTGCGGGCGACACTATTCTCGTTTAGATTTAGTAAAAAGATATACTAGTGCTTTGAAAGAACCACTGCATGGCACTGTGAATTTTCAAGGCATGAAGATTATTTTAGATTTGGCATGGGGAGCAGCAGTCGATCTAGCACCGCAAGTATTTGAAGAACTAGGGGCAGAAGTTATCTGTTTTCACAGCTTAGCAGATGGCGATCGCATCAACGTCAACTGCGGTTCCACTCACTTAGATGTATTACAAGCAGCTGTTCGCGAACACCAAGCCGACATAGGTTTCGCCTTTGATGGTGATGCTGACCGTGTTTTGGCTGTAGACAATACTGGAAGGCAAGTGAATGGCGATTATATCCTTTACATATGGGGTCTCGGCTTACAGCAGAAGCAACAACTCCCAGATAACTTAATTGTTTCCACAGTGATGGCAAATTTAGGTTTTGAGAGAGCTTGGAAACAAGCAGGGGGTCAGTTGATTCGCACAGCAGTAGGCGACCAATACGTCCAAGCAGAAATGTTACGGACTGGGGGAATGTTAGGGGGCGAACAATCCGGTCACATCCTTTGCCGTCACTATGGCATCACTGGAGATGGTTTGCTCACGGCTTTACACCTAGCAGCTTTAGTCAAAGAGGCGGGCGTTCCTCTATCTGAAATGATAGATTCCAGTTTCCATACATATCCGCAACTCCTACGGAACGTGCGAGTAGAAGACAGGTTAAAGCGTGTTAACTGGAAAGATTGCCAACCTTTACAACAAGCTGTTGACCGTGCTGAAGCTGCAATGGGTGATGCAGGTAGAATTCTAGTCCGGGCTTCTGGTACGGAGCCACTCATCCGAGTTATGGTAGAAGCCGAAGATGCCGAGCTTGCAAACTACTGGACAAATGAATTAGTCGCACAAGTCAAACAACACTTGGTTTAACAGTCATCGAGCAAATATTTTAGCTACTTAAATACCCGACTTCTTAAAGAAGTCGGGTATCTTGTCTTGTGCTTAAAAATGCAAAAATTTTGTAAAATTTAGATAAAGTTTTTGTAGTTGAGTTCTGTATATCTAAGGTTAAAATTTTGATAAGAATTTCAAAAGCAGTTTGTCCGTACAACTCTTGTGTCTGTGTGGCAATTTATGCAATTAAAAATTTTCGCTCTCTAAGTTGAGAAAAAGTAGTTTCGCGGTCTCAGGTTATGCTAGTTTTTGTGGTACCGCTAAAAAGCCCACAAGTTTCCAAGTCTTGGGAACTCGTAACGCAGTTATTTGAAAGATGCGTCAGATCGATCTGCAATCAGACTTCACAGGAATACAGAGTGATTGTTGTTTGTCACGAACGCCCCCGTCTTGAATTCCAACACCCCAAGATTACATACGTTGAAGTCGATTTTCCACCAGCCAATGAACGAGATCCCTTCTGTGCGGGACATACAGATAAAGGGCGCAAAATTTTGAAAGGATTAGTCCTTGCTCAAGAATTTTTACCAACATACACTATGACTGTCGATGCTGACGACTGTATCAGCAAGCACTTAGCAGAGTTTGTCAATCAAAATCCTCAAGGCAATGGCTGGTTTATAAACAAAGGTTACAAATATCAGAACGGTGATGACTTTATTTTTTTCAAAAGAAGAAATTTTTACAAGATGTGTGGCACTTGCAATATTATTAGGTATGACCTAAATCGGTTACCTAAATATCCAGAATATAATAGAGGATACGGGTACTACAAATTTTACGTAGATCATGAAAAAATTAGAGGAATGCTGGCTCAAGAAGGAAATCCTCTAAAACCACTACCGTTTCCGGGTGCTATTTATATTGTTGCCACGGGAGAAAATCTTTATTATGGAACTACAAAATTAACTTTCAATATTCTTAACCGCAAATTGTTAACCCAATCAATGCGAGACGAATTTTATCTCTACCCATTAGAGCCAAATTCAGTTATAACTGAAACAATGTATTCGAGATGACCGCATCAGTAAACAGTTAACAAACTGTGTTGTATTGATAACTGTCTACTGGTAACCGATAACTGTTAAGGGCAGACTTACAGCGATATCATGCTGACATTAAAGTCAAAAGGCAAGAAATCTAAAAAAAGAAAGAAGCAGGAGGAAAAGGAAACTCCAACTCTCAGTCTTCAAGAACGTTTATTGCAGAAGCGAAAAGCCGCACAAGCACGAAAAGAATTTTCCAGTATGTTGTCTTCTGCTGGTGCTGTGGGTTTCTTTGTTGGTATTCTCTTAGCTTTTATAGGAGGCATTAAGGCAGCAGTTCCGGGTGTATTGGGAGTCATCACAATAGCGTTGTGTTACAAATATCCCCGTCAAGCGCTTTTTGGCTTCATGATATATCTGCCTTTTAGCGGCACTATCACTTACTATATCGGTAACAGTCCCATACTCCAACTTGCTAAAGATTCCTTTTATATTCCAGCCGCGATCGCTCTTTGGCAAATTTGCAGTAAGAAACGTTTACCTTTCATTGTTCCCAAAGCTATTAAAACTCCGTTATTTATTTTGCTGGCGCTATGCGTGCTGACATTGTTATTTGTCAATGGTATGCAGCAATTTAGCCCACCACTACGCGGTTTGGGAAGCGGTGGTGGTAACAAGCCAATTTTTATGGGAATTTTGGGTCTGAAAGTATTTCTGGGTTACTTACCTCTGATAACTTGTGCTTACTATTTAATTCGGGATAAAAAAGATTTTTTATTTTTCTCGCGAATGCAAGTTGTTCTGATCCTCATCTGCTGTGCAATGGGGTTCATCCAGTATATGTTACTGCTAACTGGGATATGCCAAGGTACAAGACATTTAGAAGGTGCTGCCTTATTTAAGACCTCAATTGAAGCCCGTTGCTATTTCGGTGGTGCTCTACTCTACAGTCCCCAACAAGGTGTGATTCGGTTACCGGGAACCTTTGTTGCACCTTGGCAATGGGCATGGTTCTTGATTTCAAGTACCTTTTTTAGCTTCGCTTCTGGCTTCAGCGATCCTTCAATTCTCTGGCGGGTAGTTAGCTTGGGCTCCATTGTAGCGGTATTTATTAACGCAGTCATTTCCGGTCAGAGAATAGCCTTGGCATTAGTCCCTGTCTGCTTTGTGATTTTGCTGTTGCTAACCGGTCAACTTCGCAACCTTAAACGGTTTATTCCTATGGGAGTTGGTCTGGCTCTGATCCTGGGAATTGCTATAGCAAGCAATCCAGCCCTTTTAGAAGAGAGAACATCCAGTTTGAGCGATCGCTGGGAAGCTTCACCACCTCAAGAATTCATAGTGCAACAATTTGAGGAATCGTGGAAAGAACAAAGAGGGATTTTGGGCAATGGATTGGGTCGTGCGACCAATTCCGCTCGTGCAATGGGTGAGACAAGGCTGATTGAAACATATTATCCTAAAGTTCTTTTTGAAGTTGGTCCCTTTGGAACGTTGGCTTTCTTGGCACTTGTCACAACTCTGACCATTGCTTGTTACCAATCAAATCGGTTAATAAAAAACCGTAATTTCCGCAGTTACGGATCGGCTTTATGGGTGTTTATATTGTTTATTAGTTACAACACCTATTACTATCCTCTTGATGTCGATCCAGTAGCAGTCTATTACTGGTTTGTAGCTGGAGTTATCTTGAAACTACCAATTATAGACAAACAGGAAAGGCAAAAAGAGAATGATGAAAATTCTGAAGAACAACCAAAGAAAAAAACCAAAACAGCGAAAAACCTCTTGAACCCACTATAAATTTCATATTGCATAGTTAAATATTCAATAGGATATACAAAAAGTGAATTCTTATCCCTTGATTTCCGTTATTATTCCAACCTATGGTCGTGAAGAACCACTGCGCGATAGTATAGCCGATGTCCTCAAGCAAGATTATCCAAACTTTGAAGTTTTGGTTGTCGATCAAACACCAGAACACAAACCAGAAATAGAAGCTTATTTAGAAGAATTATCAACCGCAGGTAAAATCAAGTGGTTTCGCCTGAAATGGGCAAGTTTACCAGGAGCGAGAAATTACGCTGTACGCAGAGCAACTGGTGACATCATTTTGTTTATTGACGACGACGTGCAGCTACAGTCTGGATTTTTAGCAGCCCATGCCAAAAATTATGTAGAACAACCAGAAGTGGGTGCAGTTGCCGGACGAGTTTTTGACAGAATGAAATTGGGTGACTCTGGAGGAAATTTGCAGATTGAATATCTTCCTCCCCAAGCCATGGACCCAGGTATTGCTTGGTACCACATTGACTTAGTACATACAGTTAAACCCCAACAAGTTCTAACAGCAAGGGGTTGTAATATGTCCTTCCGTCGTGAAATTTTCACAAAGTACGGGCTGAAATTTGATGAAAGATTTCGTGGTAGTGCTGTTAGAGAAGAATCTGATTTTTGTTTGAGATTGCGGCAAACAGGGTATAAAATTTGGTACGATCCCAACGCTCATTTAGTGCATTTAGGAGAAGAGACAGGCGGTTGTCATGACATTAGCATGCGTTCTCTTCAGTACCAACTGACCTTCTACCACAACCACTTCTTAATGGGTTTAAAAAACCTCTCCCTCACTCAAGCCACACGTCTTTTTGCCCGTTTATTTGACTGTCATGTTCTGGGACATCCTCCCTGTCACAAAAGTGGTTCTCCTATTAAAATTTTGACTCGTGGTGTTTTCTATACTCTGGGTTTCTTCAAAGCCTTAAGCACTGTTATCCAATCAGCATGGAATGACGGTCAAATTTATACTCGTTTAGATGAACAAATTTAGTTAATGGCTAATGGCTAATAGCTAATAGTAAATCGCCAATTAGCAATTAGCAATTAGCAATTAGCAATTAGCAATTAGCAATTTATGAAAATTCTTGTAGCCAGTCATACTTATATTGTAGATCTTAACTGTGAAAAACTCCGCATTTTATCTCAGTTAGAACCAGAAGTTGAGGTCACAATTGTTGTTCCTAAAAAATGGAAACCAGGTGGAGTTCAAAATAAAATTATTGAAACTCAATACCGAGATGAAGGAAAATTTCGCATAGTGCCCATTTCTAATTTCAGTCAAAATCATCAAGGGTTACTGACATTTGGAGGAGATTTAATATCTTTATTGCAAAAATTTCGTCCCAATGTTATTCAGGTAGAACAAGGGTCTCGAGGTCTTGCTTATGCGGAGATGATTGCTCTCAATAAATTATTGGGACTCAAGGCAAAAAACTTATTTTTTACTTGGTGGAATTTACCCTATCAACTCAAGTTTCCAGTTTCTTTATTAGAGAAGTATAACCTTGATAACAGTCACGGCATCATTTCAGGAAATCAAGATGGTGCAGAAGTTTTACGACAACAGGGGTATAAGGGACCTATTAAAGTCATGCCTCAGCTAGGTGTAGATGAACGTTTGTTTGCACCTGCACCTCAACCCGAACTAGCTGCTCAGTTAGGTATAGAGCAAAATGATTTTGTCGTTGGATTTGTGGGACGTTTTGTTCAAGAGAAGGGATTGTTTACTCTTCTAGAAGCTTTGATAGGTTTAAAAGATAGACCTTGGAAATTACTGCTTCTCGGACGGGGACCGTTACAATCGGAACTCTTAAGCAAAGCCGAGGAAAATGCCATCAAAGATAGGGTTATTTTAGTGGAAAGCGTTGCTCATGACGCAGTTCCTAAATATATTAATTTAATGAGTACTTTAGTACTGCCATCGGAAACAAATTACAATCTTAAAAATCTTACTTCTATTGGTTGGAAAGAACAATTTGGTCACGTGCTAATTGAAGCCATGGCGTGTCAAGTTCCTGTTATTGGTTCAAATTCGGGTGAGATTCCTCATGTCATTGGTGAGGCTGGATTAATATTTCCTGAGGGTGACGCCCAAGCATTAGCCCACTGTATAGTTCAATTAATGGAAAATCCTGAATTGACTGAAAATTTGGCTAGTATGGGCTATCAAAAAGCTATGGCTCAATATACCAATACCGCTTTGGCAAAACAGCAATTAGAGTTTTATAAGGAATTGGCTGACGGCTAATGGCTAATGGCTAATGGCTAATGGCTAATGGCTGATGGCTGATGGCTGATGGAAGAGTAAAAGTTGGCAAACATCATTAGTGATTAACAATTAGCTAATAGCTATTAGCCATTAGCTATTAACAATTAACAAAAATATGCAAATCTTACAAATTGTTCCCTCAATTTCCCTAGTCTATGGTGGTCCGAGTCAAATGGTTTTGGGGCTAGCTCCTGCACTGGCAAAGCAAGGGGTAAAAGTGACAGTGATTACAACTGATAGTAATGGCGATACCGGTCAAGAAACACCCTTAGATGTTCCTTTGAATCGCCCTATAGAGCAAGATGGTTATCAAATTATCTACTTTCGTTGTTCCCCGTTTCGTCGATACAAATTCTCCCTAGACTTACTGGGATGGTTAAATAAACACGTCCGGGAGTATGACTTAGCTCACATTCACGCCTTATTTTCTCCTGTCAGCAGTTTGGCTGCAGCAGTATGTCGCCAACAAAAAGTACCCTATATTTTACGTCCTTTAGGAACTCTCGATCCAGCAGATTTACGGAAGAAAAAGATACTCAAACAACTTTATACAGCAATTTTAGAACGTCCAAATATAGCGGGTTCTGCTGCTATTCATTTTACTAGCGTTCAAGAAGCAAAAGTCTCGGAACGTTTTGGCGTTGCTACACGGGATTTGACAATCCCGTTGGGTGCGATCCCCGTGCAGTGGGAGGGGGAGAAGGGAAGAGAGGGAGAGGGGGGGCGTTTATTGCGTCAGCAGTACAGTATTCCTACTGATATTCCTCTAGTGCTGTTTATGTCTCGTATCGATCCAAAAAAGGGATTGGATTTGCTGTTTCCAGCATTGGAGGCGCTTCTAGCTGAGGGTTTCAATTTTCACTTTGTTTTAGCTGGAGGGAATCCTCAAGACGAAGATTATGTGGAAAAGATAAAATCTCAAATCCAAAACTCTCCATTGCGATCGCACACAACAATCACTGGTTTTGTCACGGGTCATTTAAAAACAGCCCTTCTCCAAGCTGCTGATTTATTCGTCTTACCCTCATACTATGAGAATTTCGGTATTGCTGTGGCTGAAGCAATGGTTGCAGGAACGCCTGTTTTGATATCAGACCAAGTTCACATTTGTCAGGAGGTGCGTGATAGTGAGTCGGGTTGGGTAAGTTCGTTGGATGTGAAAGAGATTGTTAAATCACTTCGTACAGCGCTAGAAAATCCATCAGAATGCCAAAGACGGGGGCTACTTGCGAGAGAGTATGCACTGCAACATTACAGTTGGGATGCGATCGCCCGTCAAATCATTCTTGCTTACAATCAAATTCTGTCCTAATTAAGTTGTAGAATCTTAGGTCTGTAAACCTGCGTGTCATGACACAATTTGAAATTTTATTTCAAACCCTAGACTCCAATCGGAAAACCGGGTTTTGTGTCATCATGCAAGATAGAATACATATGCCTCTTTGTACAACAGGGAATGTCACATGGCTCTCCGTCTAGGCGATACAGTACCTAACTTCACTCAAGCCTCCTCAACTGGCGATATAGACTTTTACCAATGGGCTGGAGACAGCTGGGTTGTGCTGTTCTCCCACCCCGCAGACTTTACACCAGTTTGTACCACCGAACTGGGAACCGTTGCTAAGTTGAAGCCTGAATTCGACAAGCGCAACGTCAAAGCTATCGCCCTCAGCGTTGATGATGTTGAATCTCATAAAGGATGGATTGGGGATATTGAAGAAACCCAAAAAGCAACCCTCAATTATCCAATTTTGGCAGATGGCGATCGTAAAGTCTCCGATCTTTACGACATGATTCACCCCAATGCCAACGCCTCGTTAACAGTGCGTACAGTCTTCATCATTGACCCTAATAAAAAGCTGCGTCTGACCTTAACTTATCCTCCAAGTACCGGACGTAACTTTGATGAAATTCTGCGAGTGATTGATTCACTGCAACTCACTGACAACTACAGTGTGGCGACACCAGCCGACTGGAAAGACGGTGATGATTGCGTGATCGTCCCTTCATTAAAAGATCCTGAAGTTCTTAAGGAGAAATTCCCCAAAGGATATCAAGAAATCAAACCCTACTTGCGGATGACACCTCAACCCAATAAGTAATTGGTAACGGATTGAGACCGGATGTCACATGACATCTGGTAAAAAACTATGTAGAGACGCGTCATGGCGCGTCTCTCCTGTATCTTTATATCCGTACTGCTAGAGTAAGATAAGATATTCTGACTGGCATTGAGGATAGCGATCGAGGGGCAATAACTGTGGCTGGTCTAAAAACTTTATCTGTAGCTTCTACATTTTTAGTATTTGCTGTGTTAAGTATAGGCAAAACAGTCACTGCTACAGCTTTCAATCCTGCTCCTTTATTCAAAGATGTGGCTAGCTACAAAACCACAATCTCTGCGGGCGATCGCTTAGCTGATATTTATTTTCCCAACCCAAAAGACTTAAAAACTGGTAATTACTCTTTTCCTATAGTTCTTCTATTGCAAGGTGCGCTTGTAGATAAATCAAATTACTCAAATTACGCCAGTATAGTAGCCCGTTATGGATTTGTGGTAGTTGTACCAAATAGCGATCGTTTAGTGCCATCACGTGGTCGAGCCCTAGCACCTCAAACTTCAGATATTACAGATGTTTTAAAATATATGGTTGCTGAAAACTCCAATTCTGCTTCACCTGTTTTCGCAATTGTTAATACACAAAAATTAGCTTTGCTCGGTCACTCTTTTGGAGGTGCTGTAGGACTATCTGCAATTGCCAACTTATGTTTGGAGTCCCTTTCATTCTGTAAAGGCTCCTTCAATCGGCCTAAGGAACTTGTAGCAGGAGCGTTTTTTGGCGCAAATTTACGCGATACAAAAGATGAGTTTATCCCCATCAACAATTCTGGAATTCCTATTGCCCTGTTACAAGGTAGCCTTGACAATAGAGCGCTTCCTTTTAGAGCTAAAAGAACCTACGACAATATTCAAACCCCTCCCAAAGCATTGATTACCATTTTAGGTGTAAATCACTTTGGCATAACCAATACAAGTAACCCTGCGGGGGCAATACCAGACTCAAAAAACTCTACCCTTGCTCAAAATATAGCAGTAGAAACAATCGCCCGTTGGAGCGGTCTCTTCTTACGTGCTAGCGTTCTTAAAGACAAAGGCGCATCTGATTATGTATATCGCACGGGTGATGCTCGCGATCCAAATGTAGCCGTTATTTCTGACTCTGTAAAAAGAGAAAAATAGAGGAGGAAAACCAAATACCCTACATTACCAGCATTGAGCGTATTGGACGACAAGAGGGACGACTTGAAGAGCGTCAAGATATTTTTAGTCAGTCGGTTTGGGACGATTGACGAACAGTTAGAAGCGCTCGTCAAGGCATTAACAGAATTACCTACGTCTGAATTTAGTAGTCTACTGTTATCGCTCTCGACTCTCTCACGGGAACAGTTGCTGACACGTTTTGGATAAAATAAGGTGGGCTAAATCCCACCCTACTTTGCGCCTTTGCGTGAGAAACAATCATCAATTTGGCGGATCTAACTTATTCACAACCGCAGCCCACAAAATCATTGGTGAACCTACAGCCAAACAGAACAACCACTGCCCAAATGTTAATGGTGATGTAGAAAAGACTTCATTAATCAAAGGTACGTGAGCAAAGACAATTTGTAGAAGAATGGCTCCCAAAATTCCCAAACCAATTGCCGGAATATCAACATTTTCTTGAATTGTACCATCCATCTTAGCAATCAAATTTGGAACTAACTGACTAATACTCAACAAATAAAATATCCTACCTGCAATCAACGAATTAATTGCCATTGTTCTAGCCAAATTTAGATCGCCTGTTGTAGCTCGAATATATTCAAAAACCCCAAATATCACAACCCAATTAAACAAAGAAACTGCTAAAATACGCTTTAATCTACTACTAGAAAGAATTGGTTCATTGGGATTGCGTGGAGATTGCTTCATGACATTTTGTGCTTTCGGTTCAAATGCCAATGGCACTGTCATGGTAATGGAATTCAACATATTAAGCCAGAGAACTTGTAGTGACAGGATAGGCAAATCTCTTGACAACAACGTGCTTAATAAAATTGTCATCGATTCCCCTCCATTAACAGGGAGAATAAAGCAAATAGCTTTTAAGAGATTTTTATAAACAGCCTGCCCTTCCTCAACTGCGGCTTCAATGGAAGCAAAGTTATCATCGGTGAGCAGCATATCTGAGGCTTCTTTGGCAACTTCCGTACCCGCACCACCCATGGCAATGCCGATATCCGCTTGCTTTAATGCGGGTGCATCATTAACACCATCGCCCGTCATTGCTACTATCTCGCCTTTAGATTGCAGTGCTTGTACCAATCGCAACTTCTGTTCTGGCGCAACACGAGCAAAGACCACACCCTCTTCCGCAACTTGTGCGAGTTCTGCTTTATCCATTTTTGCTAGTTCAGCACCAGTAAATGCCAGAACTGAACCATTTTTGTTGATTCCCATGCGTCTGGCTATAGCTTGTGCCGTAACTGCATGGTCACCAGTGATCATCTTGACTTGAATTCCTGCTTCTTGGCAGGCTTGCACCGCCTTGATAGCACTCTCACGAGGCGGATCGATCATCCCTTGCAAGCCCAGGAAAATTAACCCAGTGTCAATGTCGGGATGATTGACTGTAAATTGCATATCCGGTACGGGTTTCTTTGCTAAAGCCAGTACCCGCAAGCCTTGTCGTGCCATGATATTCACTTCTCGTTCAATAGTAGTTTGGCGTAGAGTTTCTACACAGTCCATTGGACGAGTCTGTCCTTCAGTATTTAACATCAGGGTGCAGCGCTTGAGAATAGCCTCTACGGAACCTTTCACGTAGATAGTTCTACCTAGCTGAGATTCATGCAATGTCGCCATGTACTGATAGTCAGATTCAAAGGGAATGGCATCGAGCTTTCGCATCTGGTTGGCTAGGGAAGATTCATTAAATCCCGCTTTACGAGCAGAAGTAATTAATGCTCCCTCTGTTGGATCTCCCACAACTACCCACTTTCCGTCTTTCTTTTCTATGTGGGAGTCATTACACAAAATTCCTGCCAACAAACACTCTTGCAAGCTTTTATCGCTGTTTAAATTAACTGGTTTATTATCCTTGAGAATTTCTCCTTCTGGTGCGTAACCCACACCACTTACTGTATATTGATGCCCTCCAGCGTAAATAGCTTGTACTGTCATCTGGTTTTCTGTAAGGGTGCCTGTTTTATCAGAACAAACAACAGTCGCACTACCCAATGTTTCCACAGCTGGTAATTTGCGAATAATCGCATTTCGTTTTGCCATTCGCGACACACCAATTGCCAGTGTCACTGTCACAACAGCTGGCAACCCTTCAGGAATAGCACTGACAGTCAGCGCGACTGCTGCTTCTAAAGCATCTTGCAAGCCTTTGTAACTCAGCCCTACAACAAAGGTGAGAGTTGCTAAGCCCAAAACTACCCGCAACCAATTTTGGCTGAATTTATCAAATTTTCTAGTTAAAGGAGTGGAAATATCCGTATGTTGTTCCATTAATTGGGAAATATGACCTGTTTCGGTATTATTCCCTGTGGCAACTACGATTCCCTTTGCCTGTCCAAAGGTGACGAAGCCTCCCGCATATGCCATGTTCTTGCGTTCTGCTAGGGGGGTTTCGCTGTTTAAGACAGAGGTGATTTTTTCGACGGCGACGGATTCACCCGTAAGCCCGGATTCATCAATTTGTAAATTTTTTGCTTCTATTAATCGTAAATCTGCTGGAACTTTATCACCAGAAGCTATTAAAACGACATCCCCCGGTACTAATTCTTGTGAAGGAATACGTATTTTTTCACCGTTACGGATGACGGTGGTTTCTGTGGTAATGGCTTTGGCGAGGGCTGCGATCGCACCTTCTGCTTTGGATTCCTGCACAAAACCAATGATGGCGTTAGTTGTAGTAACGCCCCAAATCACTCCTGCGTTTACCAAACTTCCCGACAGCGCTTTCACTAAACCCGCACACAGCAAAATAATCAGCAGTGGTTGGTTAAATTGCAAGAGAAACTTTAACCACCAAGGTTTGGTTTTCTTTGCCGTCAGTTCGTTTGTCCCGAACTTTGCCAATTTTTGTTTGACTTGGGGGCTACTCAACCCCTTCTCTGGATGAGTTTCTAGAAGTGCGATCGCATCATCAATTTCCAAAGCATGCCAAACTTGGGGCTGCTTCTCGGACAGTCCAACAGGAGATATAACCCGAACCATATTTCAAAATAATTAGTGTTGTTATTTATATAGCACGAACAAATAGTGCTAAAAGTAAAATGACACTATAAAATTTCAATAAAGACTATTGTGTTCCTCAATAGTTGCATGAAAACTACGGAAGCGAGTATGCTTGCCGTGTCAGTAAGAGAGTGGCAACTCGTAAGCGCGTGAATGTGAACTTGTCTACACCTTTAGAATTAATTGGGCGTTCGGCAGAATTCCAACAGATAGTGGAAATTCTGGCACGGGATGGAGATTTGTTAATAGCGGGAGTACCGGGAAGCGGACGGCGTACTCTCGTGCGAGGTGCAGCCCAAGAAGTAGGAGCAATTATATTAGAGGTAGACTGCATTCGCGCTACTGATGGGCAGAGATTTTTACAATTGTTAGCAGAGGCAATTAGTCAAAACTTTGAACCTGTCCCCATTCGGCAATGGTTAGCGACAACTGGGGGTGAATTATTTGCTTTTCATCCTGAAGGCAATGGCGGTAAGCTCAAACCCCTGCGTTCTCTAAATCAGAAGCAGCTATGGCAAGCATTTGAAATGCTGATTGCCTTACCACAAAAGTTGGTAGAAAATACAGGCAAGCAAGTGGTGTTAATATTGCAAAGTTTCCCCCACATCCGTTCCTGGGATCGAAATGGTTTGTGGGAAACTACTCTCAGACGAGAAATTAATCAGCACGATCGCGTCAGTTACATTTTAATTGCAACTATTGCTGAAATTAGCAATCACCCAGAAGAAAGCGACTATCCATTAGAGGTTGTGCAGTTACCGCCTTTAGCAAAAGATGTCATGGCTATTTGGGCGAGAGAGATGCTGCACGCTTCGGGCTTGACATTTGATGCGCGATCGTCAGCATTGCAGTTATTTCTGGATGCGGTACAAGGACACATTGGTGATGCTGTGTCCCTCATTCGCCGCCTGCAAACCTTTCGCCGCCCGGATGGTTTAATCACCGAACACGAAGTAAAGCTAGCCATTGAAGGGTTACTCAAAGATTTATCTATCGTTTTTGAGTCTTTGCTGATGCTACTTCCAGCCAATCAAGTGCATCTTTTAGAATGCTTGGCAACCGATCCTACAGAAAAACCTCAGAGTAAAGAGTATATTCAGAAACATGGTTTGTCTCGAGGTGGAAGCCTTCAAGGTGCATTGTTGGGATTGCAGCACAAAGGCTTAATTTACGGTCAGGAAAAAGGTTATCGATTTGCGCTACCTTTGCTGGCTTTATGGCTGTGCGAGCGTTTGATCTAAAATTTATGAAAGTGCAGTTAAGAGGAAAAAAAGATGCTTTCATCTCCTATTATTTTACAAATGCCCTCAGATTTGCACATGACAGACGAGCAATTTTTCGAGTTCTGTCGGGTTAATCGGGACTTACGTATAGAGCGAAATCAATTTGGAGAAATATCTATTATGTCTCCAGCGGGTGGAACTACAGGCAATCGTAGCGGTAGCATATTTGGAGAGCTTTATATTTGGTCCAATCAAGATGGAACAGGTCTTTGTTTTGACTCTAGCACTGGATTTAAGCTATCCACAGGTGCAGAGAGATCTCCTGATGTTTCTTGGATGAAGCTAGAAGGATGGAATAGTTTATCGGAAGAACAGCAAGAAAAATTTGCCCCCATTTGCCCGGATTTTGTGGTGGAGTTGCGGTCGCCTTCCGATAATCTCAAACCATTAAAAGAAAAGATGGAAGAATATATGAGAGAACCAGGGATACAATTGGGCTGGTTGATTGACAGAAAAAATCGCAAAGTTTATATTTATCGTCCGGGAAAGCCAGAAGAGTGTTTGGATAATCCTGCAACTGTTAGCGGCGATTCAGTTTTGCCTGGATTTATTTTAGATATGAAAAAATCAAAATTCTAAAACTCACTTAGGTCAGTTTTGCCTGTTTAGCCGTGAATCCTATTCACCAAAATTTATCAGATGATATCCTCTAAGCTCCCATCCCAGAATAACGCTTCAATCCACGCCGCCACAGCATACGGTTTAAGCCCAAGAATAGCAAAATCCAACCTATCATTAACCAAAATCCACGCCCTACATCTGTAGGTAAACCTATCAAAAGACTTGCAGGAAAATTAACCATATAAGGGAATGGGGTGCAAAGAACGATCGCCCTGACAGGTTCGGGAAAAACCTCTAAAGGTGCAATCATTCCAGACAAAAACAAGTAAAACAAAAACCATAAACTTTCTATAGCACTGGCGCGTTCTGTCCAAAAAGCAAACATTGCAAAAGTGTATTGGGTAATAAAGCGCAAAGCAAAAGCTAGTGTTAAGGATATTAAAAAGAGCAAAAAATTTGTTAAACTAGGTACCCAAAAAGCTTGAGGATAGATAATAAAAAAGATAATTAACAGCAGTATTGTAAAGGGTAACCGAGCGGATCTCTCTGAAAGATGAGAAGCAATATGATGCCAAACTGGATCTATTGGTTGTAGCAATCGCGGTGAAAGTTTACCTTCTACTATTTCCCTTTCAAATTCCCAAACCACCCATACAATTGTGATTTGTCGCACTAGGAAAACTGTAATAAAATAACGAGCAAAATCTATTGGTTGTAAACTAAACTGTCCTCCTTGCGCTGCTTGTATCCAAACTCCCATAAGAATAATTGGCAAAGAGTTTGCCAGTACCCATAACAGGAGTTCTGACCGATATTCAAGCATATAGGCATAGTAAACAGAAAGAAACGTCCGGCTTTTTCTTAAAATTTGTTTTAGCATAGATTTTGTTAGTTGTTAGGTGTTGGTTATTGGTTTTTCTTGTCACTACTAGCCACTAACCACTAACCACTCCTGCTTGAAAAACTCGACCAATCACTTCTTCTACAGGTGGTTCTGTAACTGTTAAATCAACGACATCTAGATCGGCTAATATGCGGGAAACCGTGCGCGTAAGCAACTCTTGCTGCACCATAAAACACACAGATCGTCCCTCTATATGTCGTAGATCGCCGTAATATGTGAGTTTTTCTTTAGGAACAGGATTCATTAATTCCAAATGAATTTCTTTATAAGGAGCAAAACTTTCTAGCAGCCCATCCAAACTGCCATCATACATCAACTTTCCTTGGTGAATCAGCAGAACTCTTTGACACAGAGCAGTGATATCAGCCATATAATGACTTGTTAACAACACTGTTGCTTGGTAGCGCCGATTGTATTCCCGCAAGAAATCGCGCACTCCTATCTGAGCGTTTACGTCTAGCCCTAGAGTTGGTTCATCCAAAAACAAGACTTGGGGACGGTGTAAAAGCGCGGCGAGTAATTCTGCTTTCATCCGTTCGCCTAAAGATAGTTTTCGCACGGGTTGGTTCAGTTTGCCTTGTAACGAAAGCATCTCCGTTAATTCCCCTACCCGATGTCGGAATTCTCGATCTGGGATGTTATAGACAGCAGCATTAATTTTTAAAGAATCAAGCGCTGGTAAATCCCAAATTAACTGTTGTTTTTGCCCCATCACCAAAGTAATTTTCTGCAAAAACCCATCTTGACGGCAAAATGGTACGTATCGAGCAACTCTCACTTGACCGCTTGAAGGATGAATCAATCCTGTCAGCATTTTCAGGGTTGTGGTTTTACCTGCACCATTCGGTCCTAAAAATCCTACGACTTCACCTGGTGCAATTTCAAAGGAAACATCTTGTACTGCTTTAATGTCTCGGTAAGTACGGCGGAAAAAATGAGTAATTGTTCCTGCAAGACCTGGTTCTTTAACAGCAACAGGGTAAACCTTAGTGAGGTTTTGAACTGATATTATACTGCGATCGCTAGAGTTAGATGCGTGATAAGTATCAGATGTAAGTGGTTCTGGGGACATATAAGGGAATACTACAACAATGGGCTAAGCGGCAAAGACTAAGTAAGCTGATGCAAATCATTGTCAAGAGTTGGTAGCAGTACTTTAGCACTAAAGCGCTACTACCAACGGAATTGAGAACTTTTCCATTTCATGACACAGTTTTATCTTTTCTTGCTGACCTACTGACACGTTTTAAGATAGTGTTGTTTTTGTATGCACGCAACAATAGATCTTAAGTTTAGCGTGTTGACACGCTCCCCTTGTAAGTCGCTCAGTTTTTAGGTGTATTCTTTTCTAATACGAGCAATTGTAGTGTGTAATCCCTCACTATGTATCCAACCCACGTAACCGCCATAGATCATTTTCTCATCCCTACTTGCTAAAAAAACGTGGTCAACTCCTGCTAAATTTTTCCAAGTTCTCAGGGCTGTTCCGTCTCTCAATCTCATCACCGGACACGAACTTTTAAAGTCTCGATGGTGTGCTGGAGTTATGCCAGGAATGCTTTCTAAAATAGCTATAACTTCCTTTGTGAAATCCGTTGTGCAAGCCTCGGCTATGGTTGAACAACCACAACCGTCTGTTACGGTAATCTTCAACCTATCTTTTATATCGCCATCAAATAGTATTAGAGAGTCAATCTCTTCTAGAAGCTTGCCATGTGGTTCAGATAGCCTCCGTTGACAGTAGACTGCACTCAGAAATTCTTCAAGACCCACCTTTGCTAGTACATCAGTAATCAATGCGGTTAGTCCCAGCACAGTAATTCCACCGAGCATTCCCGCCGGACCACCGAGTATTGCTAAAGCTGTAGTTATAGCTGCTGCACCTGTTAAACCAGTGGTAGCCATTACGATCGCTAAAACAATACCAGGCAATCCTAAAGCCGCAACTTTTTTGACAATTTCATCCATAGGTTACGCACCTCGGCTTGAGATTCAAAAGAATCTGTTTTAACATTTCAGCAACGAACTAGTGGTTTGTCGCAAAAGTTTGTTTGTATTTGCACTGTCTTCGCCCTAGAAATTCAGTTACAACTCAGACCTACTCCGCAAAGTTGACTTGCCAGACCACTAGTGATGCTGAGTTAGATCGAGTGACGGTATATTTTTAACGCAAACGCCCAGATCGCAGAATACTGACAATCAACCACAGTCCTAGCAAGCTAGCAAACGCGAACAGCACATTACTTAAAAATGATAGCTGTGATGTCCGTGCGTTACTAGAAATAATTGCTGCACCCATAATCAGGGAACCTACTAGGATACTGAAAGAAAGACGATTAGCAGCGTCGTCTGTGGTGCGTCGCAAACCATCGAGTCCCCGCACTGATAAATTCCACTGTAGAGTTTCCGAGGTGATTCGGTCTAGTAGCAATTCTATCTGGCGGGGAGATTGTAACGAGAGACTTTTCAGATCCAGCGCAGTTCTGAGGAGCGATCGCACGGGGCTATCTCCAACAAGCTGTCGGCGGAACAAATCTGTCAGCAGTGGCTGAATTTCGTCGATAAAGTTTATTTCTGGATTAAATCCTCGCGCTACCCCTTCCAAGTTAGCCAGTGTTTTCGCATACAACCCCATATTGCTGGGCAAGCGAATCTTATTGTTACGGGCAACTTGCAAAAGTTCATAAATAATTTGACTAAAATTCATTTGAGACAAGCTCAAGTTGTAGTACTTTCGCAGCATCCGGTCATAGTCATTTTCCAACCGTCTCAAAATCACTGGTTCAGCAGAATCCGCTAGCTGCAGAGTTAATTGAGCACAACGTTGAGCATCCAAATCCACAATTGCCAGCAACATTTCTGTTAATATCTGTTGGGTGCGGGGATCGAGCCGTCCGACCATACCGCAATCTAACAAAGCAACCCGACCATCTCTGAGATAAAACAAATTCCCAGGATGGGGATCGGCATGAAAGAAGCCATCAATATAGAGTTGTTGGAAGAAAGCACGAAATAAAATGCTGGTAATTGCTTGTCTTTTAACAGCAGGATCGGTGCCATTCTGTTGAGTCTCCAGATCTGCCATAAGCAGGGGAACGCCGTCAAGCCACTCCATAACAAGTAACTTTGGCGTGGTTAAATCCCAAAAGATTTCAGCAACAACCAATTGTTCGGGATCGAACCACCGACTATTTGATAAATTGCGTCGCAGTTGGTCTGTGAACTCAGCTTCCCGTGTAAAATCTAACTCCGCTTCCAGCGCTTTGGTAAATTCTTCAGCAATAGACTTAATTTCATAAGTCTGCCCAAACTCAGTACGCGCTACTAAATCAGCAATCCCTTGAATTAAGGCAATATCTTGAGCAACAGTCAGATCGATTCCCGGTCTTTGTACTTTGAGTGCGACCTCCCGACCATTGACCAAAGTAGCACGGTGGGTTTGAGCAATAGAACCCGCTGCAACTGCAATAGCGTTGATTGTACTGAAAGTTTCTTCTAAGGGCTGTTTCAGTTGTTGGCGAATAAGAACTTCTACGTCTGCCCAAGGAACAGGTGGAACTTCGTCTTGCAGAGTTGATAGCTCCTCTATGTAAGCTCCGCTCAGCAAATCGGGACGTGTAGACATCAGCTGACCTAGCTTAACGTAGACAGGTCCTAAATCTACCAAAATGTTTTTTAAAACAGCCGGTGTAGGTAGCTGGGGTTCATCAGCTTTACCAAGTGTAATGAGTCGCCGCATATAGTCCCAGCCATTGCGAAGCAAAACTTCAATAATTTCTCTTTGACGGGGAACAGTTTGAGTTAGGAACATTTTTATAGGCAATAGGGAATAGGGATTGGGGAGAGGGGGTAGACAAGGGAAAGGGGGTAGACAAGGGACAGAGGGTAGACAAAGGAGAGGGGGTAGACAAAGGAGAGGGGGTAGACAAGGGAAATTTTCTTCCCTGTCTTCCTTGTCTTCCTTGTCTTCCTCATCTTCCTCATCTTCCTTGTCTTCCTTGTCCCCTGATTCCTCTTATCCTCTCCTTCTCCTGATATACAAGGTATACTCAAGAATGCACTCCTGTAACTTCTTGCCCTGGTCTAGTTTTTACAGTAAATTGGTAAATCGAGGATCGTTTTGTAAAGTTTTGAGTACTTGTTTAATTTCTTGAGTCCGGTCTTTGTTGACAATTAGGGTAACGTTGCGATCGCGCACAATGACAACATCGTCTAAACCAATGGTAACAATAACGTCCTCAGGGTTTGAAGAGTAGAGAATTGCCCCCTGCGTATCTAGACCAACATGAGTAGCCAGTTCTACATTGGGAATACCTTCTTTTTTCAGTAAACGTTCGATAGCATTCCAATCGCCCAGATCGTCCCAACCAAATTCTGCAGGAATTACGTAAGCTAGACCTGTCTTTTCCATTAATGCATAGTCTATACTCTTCTTAGGTAGCTGGGGGTAGATGTTGGGACCGTGCTTTTCTAACGGTTCGATGATTTCCGGCGAGTGGATATGCAGTTCCTTGAGAACAACACCCGCTCGAAAAACAAACATACCGCTATTCCAGCTAAAACGTCCCGTAGAAAGGAAATTTTCTGCCGTTTGACGGTCGGGCTTTTCAGTAAAGCGGTTAACGTGATATGCTGGCAAATCCTGAAAGCTATCAATTATTTCACCTTGTTCTATGTAGCCGTAACCAGTTGATGGAAAGGTTGGCTTGATCCCCATAGTTACAATTGCTGAATAGCTAGTCGCTAGCTGCGAAGCTGCATCTATGGTGTTTGCAAACGCTTCTTTGTCGGCAATCCAGTGGTCGGCGGGGAAAAAGCCGATAATGGCATCTTCACCGTAGCGGTTTTTAATTTCCAAACTTGTCCAGGCAACTGCAGCAGCAGTGTCCCTTCCCTCTAACTCAACAAGTAAATTGTCGGATGGCAGTTCGGGTAGTTGTTCTCGAACACCTTGAGCAATCTGACTGGAAGTGATTACCCACAAGTCTTCCCAACCGCCTGCTAGTGGTAGCAGTCGGTCGGCAGTTGCTTGTAGCAAACTTCGATCGCTGCCATCTAAACTTAAAAATTGCTTGGGACGGTTTTGGCGACTCAACGGCCAAAAACGTTCGCCTTTACCACCGGCAAGAATGACAGGAATTAGGGATTGAGTCATTGTTTTATACGAGGTTACTGAAGAACACTACAAGTGTACTGTGACCCTACAGAAGAATGAAGAAGTATAAAGTTGTTCTGATGAAATAAGAGGGAATGCTAAGCAAGGATAAAGTTTTAAGGATGAAGGATGAAAATCACTGACTGAATCCTTTATCCTTCATACTTCATCCTTTACAAAGTGATTTCGTTCACTCGCAAGTTTGATAGCTTGCATTAACATGACGTTTAGGGAGTGGTTGAGTGGGGAGATATCCGTGGTTAAACAAGTAGCAAAGGCAAATCAGGGCACATCTGAAGCAGAAGAACAGTCACCAATTGAGGTGAAACTCAAAGAGCACCAAACAGATTCCCGTGCTCAAGTGAAGTCTACAGGTTCCATTCCTAGCCAACTGTATTACAGGTTGGGGTTGGCAATGCCTCGATGGCTTTTCTGGATACTGACAGGAGTTGTGGGGATCACTTTATCGGGGTTATTAGTATCGACTTTGGCACTTTGGACTCCGTTATGGAGTGATATGGATCGAACAGATGAAGAGCTAAGTACTGGCAGTCAAGATACTCATAAAGGACCGTTGCCAGGAGAATTGTGGAGCAATATCTCCCAATATCAGCTTACGCGACCCATGAACATTTTAATCATGGGTATTGAACCTGTTCCCGGTAGTGTAGATGGTTCTCCGGAAAGTTTTTCTGGAAAAAGCGACACAGTTTTGCTAGTTAGGTTTAATCCAGAAAACAAAACAATTCGAGTGCTTTCGATTCCCAAAGACACCATGATAGCAATTCCAGAAAAGGGGTTGAATAAGGTGTCTGAGGCGAATGCAAAAGGAGGTCATGTTTTAGCAGCACGGGTAGTCAGTCGTACCTTAAATAATGCCCCAATCGATCGCTATATCCGCCTTTCTTCATCGGGTTTGCGACATTTGGTGGAGCAGTTTGATGGGGTTGAAGTATTTGTACCCAAACCAATGTTACAAAAAGGCTCTACCGGACGCTCATCAAGTAATTTGGTAAGTGGTTGGCAAACTCTTAACGGCGAACAAGCAGAACAGTTTGTACGATTCCGGGAAGACGGTCTGGGGGATTTGGAAAGAGTCCAACGACAGCAAGCATTTTTACTGGGATTAAAAGAACGCCTTTACAGTCCTACCGTAAAGCCTAAGTTACCTCAACTTATTCGTCTGATGCGGAGGCACTTTGATACCAACCTGAAGATAGAAGAAATGATGGCACTGGTTAACTATACCTTAAATATCGAGCGAGATAAGTTCCAGATGACCATATTGCCTGGTATCTTTAGCCGTTTGAGTGCAGACCCAAATAGCTACTGGCTAGATCTTACCGGACGAGTTGACTTGCTTGATGAGTATGCTGGGGTCACTATCTCTGGAATGTCGCCCACGGTAAAACCTACATCACAATTAAAAATTGCTATTCAAAATGCTTCTACAAAACCCCAACTAGCTGAAAAAGCGATTAAATATCTTAAAGACAAAGGTTTTGCTAGGGTTTATGCAGTACCTGATTGGTCCGATACCCGCAGCGAATCTAAAATTATTGTTCAGAAAGGGAATCGACAAGCAGGACAAAAAATACAGGAAATGTTTGGTAAAGGTCAGATTGAAGTATCTGGCACTGGTGACCTAGAATCTGATATTACTATCCGGATTGGGAAGGATTGGGAGTAGATAGTGGATAGTGAGTGGTTAATCCTTAGTTGCGAGTAGTTATTGATTTACTACTATCTGCTAACCACTATCCACTAACCAAGTTCAGTTGCCAGGTATTATTTGTGACACAAGAAAAAAAGGTTTCTCGTTCTATTGCGGGAATTGCGGGTATTGTTGCCGCCGGTACTTTAATCAGTAAAGTTGTAGGTTTAGTCCGGCAGCAAGTCATTGCTGCTGCTTTTGGTTTAGGTGTTGTCGCTGATGCTTATCAATACGCTTACGTGATACCCGGCTTTCTGTTGATTTTACTTGGTGGGATCAACGGACCGTTCCATAGTGCTATTGTCAGTGTCTTAGCTAAGCGCAGTAAAGAAGAAGCAGCGCCTTTGGTGGAAACTATTACAACCCTTGTCGGTTCCGTACTGCTCGTCCTTACGATTGTTTTGGTTCTTTTTTCGGGAAATTTAATCGATTTGGTCGCACCAGGCTTAAATCAATTACCACAGGGAGGTGCTGTAAAAGCGATCGCCATCCAACAACTTCAGATTATGGCACCAATGGCAATGCTTGCGGGGTTGATTGGTATTGGCTTTGGCACCCTCAACGCTGCTAATCTATTCTGGCTCCCTTCTATCAGCCCATTATTTTCCAGTATTACCGTTATTATCGGTTTGGGTGTTTTATGGCTGCAGTTGGGGAGTAAAATTACTTCTCCTGAGTATGCTGTGCTGGGTGGAATGGTTTTAGCTGGAGGAACCTTAGCAGGAGCTATATTGCAATGGGTAGTACAACTTGTTGCTCAAGCGCAAGCCGGAATGGGTGGTTTTCGCCTGCGATTTAATATCAATCAGCCTGGGGTGGGTGAGGTGATGAAAATCATGGGACCAGCCACCATTTCCTCTGGTATGCTGCAAATTAATCTTTGGGTTATTTTATTTTTTGCTTCTAATATTCCATCGGCGGCGGCGGCGCTAGCAAATGCCAATCTTTTGGTACAAACACCATTGGGAATCATTTCTAGTATGATTTTGGTTCCCCTACTACCAGTCTTCTCCCGACTGGCAGATCCTAAAGATTGGCACGATCTCAAATTACGCATTCGCCAAGGAATTATCTTGTCTGCTTTTACTATGCTGCCTTTAGGGGCTTTGATGATCGCTTTGGCTGTACCCATTGTGCGTGTTATTTACGAACGGGGGGCTTTCCAAAAGGATGAATCTCAATTGGTAGCTTCTCTACTGATTGCATATGGTAGCGGAATGTTTGTCTATTTAGCACGCGATGTTTTGGTCAGAGTCTTTTATGCTTTGGGTGATGGAGATACACCATTTCGCGTCAGCAGTTTTAATATCTTTCTGAACGTTGTCTTAGCTTACATTTTTATCAATATTCTAAAACTAGGTGCTCCCGGTTTGGTGTTAACTACCGTCGGAGTCAATTTCAGTTCTACTGTAATGTTGTTATTTTTGCTACATCGCAAGCTTCGTGGATTGCCTTGGTTGGAATGGAGTGTACCCATTCTGGGCATGACTTTTGGTAGCGTGCTGGCTGGTGCGGCTAGCTATGGAACTCTTGAGTTTTCTCAAAGGCTTTTGGGTAAGGATGGATTGCCAATTCAGTTATTGCAGCTATCTGTTGCTGGGTTAGTTGGCTTGGGGATTTTTGCCGCGATCGCAGCTTGTCTGAAAATCCCTGAGGTGAACGTCTTTGTATCTCGGTTGCAACAGCGCTTTCTAAAGCGCCGCTCGTAATAAATTATCTACTAAAGGTGGTGCGGCAAGTTGCCAGTACCACTAGTACATGAAGGCAGAAGTACGTAGGCAGATGGCAGAAGGCGCAACAGCTTTTAAGATAAGCTTTTTGTTGCTGACAAATGGTTACCTTATTTACGCCAACCTGTACTAGAAATTTAGGGATATTATTTTTTATTTGGATCGGCATTTGTCTGCTAGTGACTACTATTTTAGCGAAATTTACAGACGATATGTTCACCGAACTGGGTGGAAAAAACTTCACCTACTTGGGTAACCTAAGTGTACGAGGGCATATCTTGTTAAAAAGGGGACTCTAGTACTAGAAAGCATTGATATTTAATCAACTCTAGTTACGAAAGACCTATGAAATTTACAAAATTAGCAACTTCTGCACTTGTTTTTGCTTCTGTTATTTTTTCTGCTGGAATTGCCTCAGCACAGTCAGTTCCAACACGCGGTACAAGTGCTAACTACTTGGGTGCTGGTGTTGCGGCTGGTGTAACTAACGGCGGACAAGATAATGACGCAGCTACATTGGGTGGTAATATTCAAGGACGATTTGCTGTTCCAAAAGCCCCTGTATCAGTTCGCGGTTCTGTTCTGTTCGGTGGCGATGCAACTGCTGCTATGCCAATAGTCACTTATGATGTACCAGTTGCTAAAGATACAAACGTTTATGTTGGTGGTGGTTACTCCTTTGTGACGGATGAAGGTAAAAGCACTCCCTTAGGAAATAAAAATTCACCTGTTGTCACAATTGGAGCTGAGAGAGAAATCGCTAAAAACTTCGTCTTATACGGTGACGCTAAGTGGGGTATTGATGCTTATGAAAACAGTTCTGCTGATGCCCTTAGCATTCAATCAGGTGTAGGCTTGCGCTTCTAATCCAAGTACTGCCAGATCCCCATCTCGATCTGGTGGCTCCGCATATTACCTCGTTCCCAGGCTCCGCCTGGGAATGCCTCCTCTAAAGGCTCCGCCTAGGGTGTTCAAACCCGCTCCATATATTCAGCACGTCGTAACGCCAAATTATATAAAGTGGTACAAGGCGTTAATATACAAAAATCACCCTACGGCATAAAGTGTATCAAAAAGGTTTATGACAGGTTCGCTTACTACCTCTACTTGGGAGCATCCCAAATGTATAAAAGTCGCAAATCTAAAATACCATTTTTCAACCCCGATCCAAGCTGGCGCGTAGCTTGGGGAGCCGTTGATGCAAATTATGAAGATATAGCTTGGCGAGACGACCAAGTTACTGTCATTGTACCGCGTACAGCTTCTGGAGTCATAACGGAGAAATTAGCGATCGCTCGTGGAGAACAATTTGTTGTTGTTGGTGATGTTTGGTTAACCAACCAAGTACAATTATTAGAAAATTTAGGAGTTGAACCAAATAGCTTTGCGCTAAGTCCCCTGCAACTGGTTGCTAATCTTTGGGAACGATGGGGTATGAAATGTCTCAACCAACTTGAGGGGATGTTTGCTCTAGTTATTTGGGATAGAGAAAAACAGGTTTTGTGGTCAATACGCGATCGCGTTGGTGCTCGTACTCTCTACTACACCACCACTGGTTCGGTTCGTTGGATTGCGCCTAAATTGAGAACTTTAGCACTCCATCGTTCATCGGATTTGGATTTGGTTGCGTTACGAGATTATCTCTGTTGCGCCTTTGTTCCCGGCGAGAGAACGCTTTGGCAACAGGTACGCGAACTGCGCCCCGGAACTGTTTTACAATTGCCTGAGTGTAAGGTTCAAGCGTATTGGCAACTTCAAGAAAAGATTACAGCAATAGATAAATCTCTAGCATGGCATAGCGATCGCCTGCGACAACTGCTAGACCAAGTTGTTCGAGAATATTTACCAGCAGAAAATGAACCTGTTGGCGTTTTTCTTTCTGGTGGTTTGGACTCTAGCAGCATCACTGCAATAGCCGCAAAATTCCATCATTCCCCAGTCCACACCTTCTCCATTCATTTTGGCTCGGAATGTCCCAATGAGTTGGAATTTTCCAGCCTTGTTGCAAAATATTGCCAGACACAACATCACATTCTGGAAATTACCTTTCGAGATATGTGGGAACGCCTACCGGAAACAATGGCGTATTTAGATGACCCCATCGGCGATCCGCTGACTGTTCCCAACCTTTTGCTAGGACGACTGGCGCGAGAAAGCGTGCAGGTGCTGTTAAATGGAGAGGGTGGCGATCCCTGTTTTGGTGGTCCAAAAAATCAGCCCATGCTTATTAATAGTTTATATGGCTCCGTCACCAATCAAGATTCATTACAAGCTTATTTAATTTCCTTTCAAAAATGCGCGGCTGATTTGCCACAGCTTTTAAAACCAGAAATTTGGACAGCAGTACAAAAAACACCTTGGGTTTTTGAAGAAGATTTATATTCTCAAGCCAGCTATCTCAATCGTTTGATGGCAATGAACATCAAATTTAAAGGCGCTGACCAAATTCTCACTAAAGTCAGTAACTTGACTCAAGCTGCTCTTTTGCAAGCGCGTTCTCCTCTTTTTGACCAGCGTGTTGTAGAATTAAGCATGGAAATTCCCCCAGAATACAAGCTTTCTGGAGTGGAAGAAAAAGCCGTTCTTAAAGGGGCGATCGCAGAGCTTTTGCCTCCTGCAATTGTTCATCGTCCTAAAAGTGGGATGATGGTTCCAGTACAGTTAGGATTTCGTAAATATTGGCAGCGAGAAGCCAAAAATTTATTGCTCAGTCGTAATGCTGCGATCGCTCCTTATTTAAACCAGTTGCCAATCCGGAATTGGTTAAACTATCAAGGAGATACTTGGAGTCGTTATGGCGTCAAACTTTGGTTGCTTGTGAGTTTAGAAATTTGGTTGCAGGTGAATCAAAAATAAAAAAATCTTGAGAAGTTTGATTTTTTTTCAGTCATAAGGGTCAAAAAGAAGATTAAAAAATTAGAAAGCTTTTGGCAGTCCTGCTTGTTTCAAAATTGCATTTGCTGTGTGGCGAGACTTGATAGAAGCATCTACTACAAACCGCCTATCTGTAATTGGGCTGTACCAAATCTCATGGTCGCCCTTGCCTTGCCGTTCAAAATAGCAACTACCTTCTGAAAGAATCTTTTTTAATTGAGCAGTAAACGATGCACCCATCTATGAAGCCACCTCTATCAACTCTTGACGGTGGCTGATTAATTCAAAGCTGATAGAACCCGCAAACCCAGAAGATACAATATTATTGAGAAGAATAAGTTCTGGTATCATTTCTCTGAGCTTTTGTGTAAGAGCTTCAATTGTAGAAGCCTCTGTTACCAACCCAGGTATATCCTCACTAGTGGCAACCCATACTTTTGCTTCTGCATCCCAAAAGGCTTGAACCTTAAATGTAGTTTGTGTCATTATCAAGTTTTTATGACGGTAGTTCTAGTTTAAAACAAATGACCGAGACTTTAATCCGGAGTAGTATTAAGTTGTTTCAAAGTTTGCATTAACCAAAACTTTGATTAATATATATGGAATTGTCATTTATTGAACCACCCTCACTAGTAAGAATCAAGCTACTATCATCACTGTTTAAAGTTCGACTGTTGGCTATACTCTGGTTAAGAATTTGAATTAATTTTTGCGGACTAAAGGATTCCAACTCCACAAAGTTACCAGCTTCCAACCAGTCCAATTCATCCGTTGATAAAGTAGCACGAATTTCTGGTAAAAGTTGTTTGGCAGCCTCAGCCGATTCAGGAGAAGTTTGAACGAACATTCTGCGATTTGCAGCAATAATTTGACGGGGTAGCAATCCCACATCAATAATTATGACATCACTCTCTCCAAACCATTCCGGTCTGGTACGGATCTGATTCAACAAAGCTATACCAGTGGGGCTACAATCGTGCAACGCATACACTTTTAAGTCAGAATTGCGCCGCAGCATTTGCATGGTAGTATCAAAGATATTTTGAGGATAGCCAGTGATACTGAGAATGGCACAGTTATTTTCAAAATGAAAGTTGTTGGCAATTAACATTTGGGCAATTTCTGCACTATCGCACACCACTAATCTATCAAAACTATATGCAGTCACATCAGGATTGATAGTCACAGGTGTATTTTGTTGTTGGGGAGCAGGTAAAATCTTATCAATTGAATTGTTAACCCGTCTCCAAGATGTCAGCCACTCCTCAAGTTGGTTATTGTTAATCAGAAGTTTTTGACTGATAGTTGTCGATCGCCCTATTTCGCCAGTTCCTAGGTAAATAGCTAACATTCCTAAGAATACACTCCCTACAAATGTACGAAAGGAATTGACACCTAAACTAAAAAAGATGCCTGCTATCAAAGTGATAGCTCCCAAGATTATTAAAGTTTTTGCTAATTTCTTACGTTGTGAATAAGAATTTTTAATTGCTTGTATTTGAGCGAAGAAAATGACTAAGAGCAATGCGGACAATCCCAAATACTCAAAGAAATAAAAACTTGCTATTACAAAAACTATCCACAAAAATACCCATGAGCCTTGATTTTTATTTTGCAGTTTTTTATTAAGACTATAAAAAAACTGCTTTTGTGTAAAAAAAAGTGTATCATTTGCAGAAATATCTGCAATGGCTTTAGCAAAAAAAGGATCGGTAAATCTCACTCCAGTCATACTGGTAGGTTCAAAAGTAAACGGATGAGAGCAGTTTTTACAACGCCCGTAATTGGCTGTCCTGTCTTTCAGTTTATTATCAGTGCCACATTGAACGCATTTCATGGTAGATTTTTGCTCCTAAAGTTTTAATTTTTATTTATGAAAGAGCTGATTGTTCAGTAATACGCTGTAGTCTTCGCGTTTGCGAATTAAACGATGCGTATCTTTTTCTAACAACACCTCTGCAGGTTTAGGACGATGTAAAAAGTGTGAGGACATGGCATAACCATAAGCACCGACATCTAAAACACCGATAATATCCCCAATTTCTAATGCTGGTAAAGAACAGTTTTTGCCTAAATAATCCCGTGAATAAGTAGTGTTTCCACATATATCTGTAAGGTAAATTTTAGAACTTGCGAGATGTGCGGGATTGTCCCGATTTTTCCACGCGACAATTTCCCGATATCCGCCATGTACTGTAGGAACGGAGAGATTAGCAACGGTGGTATCTACCCCAACAATTTGTTTTTCTGAATGCCATTTCACGGAAACAACTTTGGCTAATAAAGTGGCGCATCCAGCAATTGCTGCACGTCCGGGTTCGATGACTAACTCAATATCTTTTCCTAAATGACTTATTCTATTGCTTAAGTCTGTACCGAACGTTTCCCAGTTAAAAGCTGCGCTGCTATGATGATATGAGTAACCAAAACCACCCCCAAAATCTAGATATTCCCAATCCGGTAAAAGTTCTGCCGTTGTTATAACCTTATCAATGACGTTAGTAAAAGCTTCTGTCGCATTCGTACCCGTACCTCGGTAAAAATGTAAACCGCTCAGTTTTAATCCTACCTGACGGGTAAGAGCGATCGCATGGGGAAATTCTTCTGGACGCACGCCAATGCGGCTATCACCAGTTATTTCGGGTAGGTTGAGACGCAAGCCAAGGCGGAGTGAAGGAGTGAGGAAGTGAGGGAGTGAGGGAGTAAGGGAGTGATAGACTTCGCAGCACAGTTGCAATTGAGCAACGCTATCTAAATTGAGAGTTGTTACACCCCAATTTAAGACCTGTTTCATCTCCTCGGAATTCAAATTACTCCCACTGTAAACAATTTGTTCGGGCGCAAAACCTGCTTGCAATCCGAGATAAATGTCTCCAGGAGTATTGGCATGCAGTCCCCAACTTTTGGCGCGGAAAATTTGCAGCAGAGAAATATTTCCATTGGTGACGCTAGCAAAGCGAAATTGGGTGCGAGGATAGGAAAAAGCCTGGGTGATGTGCCTGATGGTTTGCTCTAAGATATCAGCTTGGTAAACGTAAAGCGGCGAACCATAAGTATTTAGCAACTCTTGAGCTAGTTCTAGGGGAAAAGGAAGATGAGCTGATTTTACGCTTGCCATTTTTTTTGAAGTCTCCACAGCTGTTTTGGAAGCCAAAACGGATGGTCAAAAGATTGTTTGCTGGATTCTTCACCAAAAACCTGTTCTCGCCAAAGTTCCCACACAATCAACAACCACAAACTTTCACCAATCAAACGACCTTGAATCGTAGCACCCAATTGACCCGCAGCAATTTGCGATGCGATATAAGGAGAAAAGCAATTTTCGGCACGAAGTTTGCCTGGATTCAACCATTTGCCAAGCTCATACCAGAACTCATTTAAACACCAAGAGGTTAAGGGAACCCCCATACCCCGCTTTTGTCGCCAAACAATTTCTGGCGGTAGCCAATTTTCCACGGCTCGCTTGAGGATATATTTCTCGCACGCTCCTTGCAAGCAGAGTTCTCCAGAAACCTGGAATGTCCATTCTGCTAGGGGTAAATCGCAGAAAGGCGATCGCACAAACAACTTGTGAGCAAATCCTAAAGCTGTTGCACGCGGATGGATATTTTGTGCTCCTTTTAACATCAGGCTGGCACGCCGGAGTCGATGCAGGATGGTTTTACAGTAGGTAGGATCGAGGGCTTCTGCAATCCAGTCTTCTGGGTGTAGATTTTGTATCTGCTTGTAAACATGCGGCTGGTAAATTTGTGCTTCATAACCCCAAAGACGGTGGAAAGTTCGGAGATATTGTTGTATAAATGTTTCTTGTCCTGATGGATTTTCTGTTTGGTAAACGCTTGCTGCTATTAAAGGCTTATTCGTCCAACCTGCAAATAACTGGTCGCCACCTTCGCCGTTAAAAATCACCTGAGTTTCCTGACTGGCTCTTTGTGCTAAAAGAAACAAGGGAACCGTTACCCCATCCCCGAAAGGTAAATCGAGCGCTCGTACAGTCGGTAGAATAGCTTTCTGAATTTGACGCGGGCTGGCATCAACTTTTACCAAAGGAATTTGCAAGTGCTGGGCAACAATTTCGGCATAGGGATATTCTGGAACACCTGCACCGCCAAAATCTAGAGTATAAGCGATCGCATTGACTCCTGCTTGTACTAGCAACGCCGCTACAACAGAGGAATCCAACCCCCCAGAGAGAAAAACTCCGACTGGCTCATCTTTTAAGTCAGAAATTTGACGCTCAATGCCTTGTTTTAACAGAGTTTGCAATTGTTTGACAGCGGTTGTTTCATCTTGGAGTTGAACGCTTGCTTCACACCATTCCAATAAGCGTTGAGAAATCGGGGTGCTGAGCTTGCGATCGTCAGGTTGGCTTTGCCAAACTAACTCAGTTCCCGCAGGAACTGCAAAGACTTGAGTAATGGGTGTGAGGGGATTGGGAATATACGAAAAACAACTATAACCGTATAAAGCAGGAATGCTCACTTCTGGCTCGTCAACAACCGCTAGCAAGAGTTGCAGACGGGATGCAAACCAAATAACTTGTCCTTGTTGAGCCCAGTATAACGGGACTCGCCCAAAAGGTTCTCGTCCTAAAATTAAACGATTTTTTCCCTGTAAATGTACCCAAATATCGGGTAAAAATGAGTTGTCTTGTAAATCAGTCAATATTCCCGATGCTGATAGAGCAGCTATTCTTTCTATGCCATGACGCTGAAAATAAATTGATGGGATAAAATCTTTTGAAAAACCGATGCAAGCAACATTCCAAATAGGATAATGGCTCTCGCTTGGGGAATCGAGAGAAGATAACTGATAAGAATTATGACCCGTTTTTTTGACAGCACCAAGGCTTGTTTCTAATTCTCGTCTTTCACCGTAACCCCAATATCCAATAAAATGCTTGGGTTGAATGATGCGATCGCCCTGCTCAACGTTAACCATACTATTTGACTTGAAATTCGGCTTCGCTGAGTTGGCGATTTTGGAGAAACATCTGCACCTTCCATTGACCTGGAGTAGATGCAGAACTTAGATTATAACGACACTGGGTATTCCAGATGGATTTGTCAATTTCACGGGTTTGATAGCGGTTTTGTTTGACAACTTGACCGTTAGGGTCGATCCAATTGCAGGACAAATCCAACTTTTGATTTAAAGGTGCATCTTTTAACGTGACGCGGTAAAAGATTTCTGGGTTGTTCTGGCGGGCGATATCTGTCAAGTCACCGCCATTATCTTGGGTGAGGGTAATGCGATCTGTTTGGGCAAAAACCCTCGCAAGCACGGAATTCTGCTGTTGCATAGCAAACAAGGTACCAGCAATGACTACTATTACAGCTGCGATCGCCCCGATAGCGATCGTGCGTTGGCGTTTTTGCTGTACTTCCAAAGCTTGGCGACGCCTTACTTGAACAAGCGCTTCATCAAGCAAATCTGGGGCGAGACCCAATTCTTGTAAAATTTCCTTAACTTGTTCGGGTTCAATTTCTGCTTCCCGACGTGTTTGCAGCCTTTCTACTTCAGCGACGATCTGTGTGAGTTGCTCGGTTGTTAGTTTCTGGCTCATGATATGGCAATTCTCATAACCCATAGAAATTATGCACTATGTTAACTTAGGTTATGTAGCAGTCTTATTTGAGTTATAAAAGTTATTAACCGCAAAGACGCAAAGAGCGTAAAGAAAGGAAAGAAGAGATTTTACAAATGATTTAGGATTGCTATAGATGGAGTAATAGATTTGATAATTTTTGAAGTTGAACTGTAGTTAATTGTGGTATTCATCCAATCGCTAGTACTGACTTCCTCCACAAACCGGACATTCTAAAAGCTTATTTAAAATTTGATGCTGCATCGATAGAGATGCCAAATTGAAAGAAATTAACTTACCCGTTAATTGTTGATGCTCTCCCCAAATAATCCATTTCGCTGTTTCCATCGCTATCAAATTCAGCCCTAACTGAAAGCTAACTGGAAGAACTGCAAAAGAAGAGAGTAATGATGGTGACATTCCTTCCCTATGTATCGTTTCAGTTTCACGTTTATTTCGCAAATCTTGAGCAAGACATTCCCAACAACCCGTTCGCCCCGGAACAAACAGAGGTCCCAACCAAATCTCCGTACCTACAGGTTTAGCTAGCAGCCATGGTTTTCTAGTTTCTTCTGCTTCTCGATTAAATTCGTCTAAACCCAGTTGTAAGTAGTTATCGGTCAGAACAACCGTAAACTCTCCCCCCTCACCTACTGGAATGGAAAGGGATTCCAAAGCTCGAACAAATGCTTCAACTCCCACTCTCCCAAAGCTGATTATCGAAACCCTACTATCTTGTAGTTTGCGAAAAGCATTTTCAGATTCTGCACCTAAGCCATTCCAGAACGCAGCAACTTGTGGAGGGAGATTTACTGAAGCTTCAGAAAGATATCCTTCACTGTTTAAACGAACTAGAGCATTTTGAATTTCAAACAGGGAAACTTCTTCATTTAACTGCTGAAAGATCTCTTGGACAGTATAACGACCATTTAAAAACGGAGCTAAAAGGACGTATAAACGACCACCGAGGGCACATTGCCCTTGCTCGCTCAGAAGGTACACAATATCGGGTTCTATCACTCTAACGTGGTAGTGAGGTTTAAACATTGGTTTATAAAACATAATATTATCTAAATTTATGTACTGGACATATAACATTCAATACTGTACAACTTTCTTGCAAAAATAGAGTTTCTAGAATTATTTTTTAAACAACTGATACTATTTTTCTGTAAACCCGTGCTTAATGTTTCTTCCTAAACTTAAGTATTTGCAGTATAATATTCACTTTCAAGTATTGACATAATGACTAAAGACGAATAGTTGTCTCCTTGCTTGACAGCTTCTCGTAAAACGCCTTCTTCCTTAAAGCCGCAGGTTTGATAAACGTATCTGGCGCGTTGGTTGTGTTCAAAAACGTCCAACCAAAGACGATGAGCTTTATACTCATCAAAAATCATTTTGATGAGTATGGGTAAAACCCTTTTACCGTATCCTGATCCTGGTTTAGTAACGACGATTCGAGTTAACTCAATACTACGATTGAGCGACTGTAAACCAGACAAGATAACATAACCACTTGGCTGTCCCGATTCATTTTCAATGATGAAGTATCTTTTGTCAGGATTGGTAATATTTTTGTTGTGTTCATCTCGACTCCAAAGGGTGATAAAAGTTGCATATTCATCCCTCCTTTCTTGTGAGAGTATAAAATCTATATCATCTATGTTTGCTTGCCGTAATTGCATTGCTAAAATGAAATCATTTAGACCAATACTATTTTAAATAGAAACCCGTGGGAATAATTGCACGTCCCTTGTTTCGTTCTGTAGTTGTTCGGATTCAGTGCATTATTGCTTTCTGTACTTTTTGGAACTCTAGCCGAAAAGCATCTTGGCACTCGTATGGCTTCTGAAACTGAATAACTTGCTATGAGGATGTTTTAAAAGTAGTGGCTGATGTCTCCAAAACTTTAGATCCCCCCTAGCCCCCCTAAAAAGGGGGGGAAATACTCTTAAATCCCCTTTTTTAAGGGGTCTCTTGATACAGCGATAAACTTTACAAACATCCTCTAAACAAAGTTAAAAATTTTACGTTTCATATTTGCAAATACTTAAAAATTTTTTCAATTTGTTTTGGGGCTTGCATCTCGGTAAACAGTCGGATGGCTCGATCGAAATGAATTCTGCTTTCTTGTTTCTTACCTATTTTAGAAAAAGTTAATCCTAATTGAAAGTCAGCGATCGCCAGATCGCATTTGGCTCCGATTCTATTCAAAAGTTCGATAGCTTCTAAATGATTGTCAATTGCCAATTCAAATTTTGCTTGTTGTCGATAAATTTCTGCTATACCGCAAAGCGTTTTTGCTTGGACTTGCGTGTAGTGGCTTTCTTCAGCAAAAGTTAAAGCCATACGGAACATTTCCTCCGCTTTAGCAAAGTCCTTCAAATTAACATATGTTTGTCCTAAAATTTGCATGAAATAAGCAAATCTGCCACTAGGTTTAACAAGTTGTTGTGTTGCGATCGCTTGATAAGCTTTATCAGCCAGTACACGTGCTTCTTCTAAAATTCCCAAATAAGAATTCACTAGAGCCAAACATACAGTTGCTTTTTCTGCCCACCGATGATGGTCGGTATCCTGAGCTAAGTCAATAACCTGTTGAAATAATTGGGCAGATGCATCTAGTTCCCACAAATCAATTTTATAAAGACCAATGCTCAGTAGAGCATCTACTTCTAACATTTTGTAATAGTAGAATTTGTGTTTGTTTTCCCGTATTCTTGATAGAGAATTTATTGCCCGATATGCTATGTTAATAGATTTTTCCTGACATTCTATTGCTGCGTGTACTTTCCCAATAATCCAGTAGAGATCGCCTAAAATATTATAAAGTTCGCTGAGATTTTTATCTGACGGAACATTTTTAATAATGATTGTAATAGCTGCAATTAAAGGTTGCAGCCATCCCATTCGATATAACGTACTTCCTAATGGTAAAAATTGTTGCCATTGGTTATTTCTACTTTTAAGAATGACTGTACCAGCCCATTCAAATTCGTGAATTTCTACATAGTGATAGTAAGCTTCTAAGGCTTGCAAAGCATCTTTAAATGTAGTGATTTTTTGTATGCTCTCCGTCCAAAATTCTGCTGCTTTACGGTTAGTTATTTCCCATTCATCACTTATCCGCAAGTGAGAAATAACCTCAGAACGGATCGCTGGATGAAGCCAGTACTCATCTTTACTACACTCTACTAAAGACCGATTTTTTAAGGAAGTTAAAATTTGTTGGTGCTGGCAAGGTAAAACATCCCATAATAAACTAAAAACTCCTTCTTTGGGAATTCTGGGAACATCTTGATAGCGGTAACATCCCAAACGGGAAAGCAGGCGATATGCTAGAGGATCTAAAGCTTGCAAACGGTTAATTTGGCTGACAACTAAATTTTTTAAATCAACTACAGCCAGTGGTTCAGCTTGATGTTCTCGCCAGTAGGCAATGGTATCACCATCAAAATCCTGCCGAATTGAACCGCATAGAATACCCATTGCTTTGGCATTTCCTCCATAAGCACGGTGCATACTTTGTAAAGTAGCGAAGTCAATAGGTAATTCTCTTTTGGTAAAAAATTGCTGCCAAGCGGTTAGATCCAGTCCGGGGAGACGATAGTGCTCCACGTTCACTTCAGGTTCGCAAAGGCGATCGCGACTTGTAATTAATGTCACAGATTGCACTCTCGCGTCTGCTAAAACGCGTAAGAATTCTACATAATTTCGGTGCTTGGCAATAAACCGTCCTTGTCTGTCTAGTGCGGGTTCCAAATTATCAATCAAAACTCCAACCCGACAGGTATGGAGTTTCCGCTTCAATCGTCCCAACGTCACCCCAAATTCAATTCCCGGTTCTTCATCAAAATCCTGTTTCAACCACTCTTCAATGACGTGTTCCGCCGCCGTGATATTTTGCGTCTCCTTTGCCATAAGGAGTTCCAAGACCAAATCAAATCCTTGGGTTTGTAAGTATTCCTGGGCTAGAGTTGTTTTACCTACTCCTCCCTCACCTTGGATAACAATGACTTTTACACCTCGATTGACTAAGGTATTGAGGTGAGAAATTGCTTCTGTTCGACCGAGAAAATTTACATTTTCTTGTTTTGTGATGAATTCTGCTCTAGGTTGCTCTTTCCCTATAGTGAAGTTTTCAGCAAAGCGTGAGGTATCCAGTAGATTCGAGATAACGCTAGTTTTCTTCCAATATCGCTCCAAGGTAGCGCGACAATTACTTTTAGTAATCTTCTGTCTCAACGCTTTGGAAAGAAGTTTCCACAAATGAGAGCCAACATCTTTGGCATGTCCTTCCGTACAACCGTAAGAATTAGCGATTTCCAGGTATTTTCGACCTTGCCAAACTTGCTGAAGAATAACTTTTTGCAGCTCGCTCAACCGTTCGCCGGTTTGAGCAGGAATTACAGTTTCTAACCAAGACAGTACTGCTTCGGCGTCCATTGCCTTACGACGAGGTGATATATATTCAAATTGTTGCGTCAGTTCTTGTCTAGTCTACACCTCTACTCTTGGCAATTTCTGATAAGTTTCTGTAAATCTTTTAAGAAATTGAATGGGTAGCAAATTCAGTGAAAGCCCAAAACTATATCTTCTTTAGGCACGCCTTGTTCAAGCAGTAGTGTAGCGATACCGACTTCAGTACCATCATGCTGTATCCAAATTTTACTGTCTTTGATCTCAAGGTGCATGGTGCATGCATGCGTTTGATTATTATCGCGTCAACTTGCGTGTCATAAAATGTAGCGATCGCGAGAGATATCTAAAACAGCTTGTGTCTCGAATTCTTCAAGAGCAAATTGGTAGTTCAGAACTTGCCCAAGAGCAGTGTGAAATTAGGAGACATTTGACCCCCCAACAAAGCTCTTAATTTCAACTGCAATTTTTTCGCCTGCTCGTTCAGCCGCTAGCATCTCTCATGATTCTAATTCCTCCAGGTTAATCCCCAAAGCTCCTAACTGCTCTGGAGTAAGCGCTTTCAGTTTTTCAGCCAATTTCAGCCGTTTTTGCTGTTCTTGTTCCTTCATTTGACGTTCTCGTTCTGCTTCTTTCACAGCTTGTTCTGTATCTGTGAGTATCCAGTTGCCTTCTGAATCATACCAGCGCAACCACTGACGAATAATTCCTTCAAACTCTCCTTGCCACACTCCCAATCCTAAATTTAACTCTGAAATCCAAAACCGAGGATTCTCAGCATCTATAGTTTGCTCTTGGTAGTGTCCTCCCTCCAGTTTGAACCCACGCAAGCGATTGCTATAGCGACTAAACACTGCATAGTATGGTACTCGCAAGATACGTTCGTATACATCCCATTTTCTCGGCGGCACTTGTTTCAGAGTTTGCCCATTGCTGGACTCTGATGCCAAACTCATTGTGCTGACATCTTCTGTACTCCTTTCTCCGAACATTGGTTCCAATTCTGCATAATCGCCCAAATCTTCTTTTTGTGTACCTGGTGATAGCAGTTCTACCACTACAAAAGGATTGACTCCTTCTTGCCAAACTACATAGCTAGAACGCAAGTCTTTTTCTTCATACAATCTCGGTACATCTAGCACTAAAAACCAATCCGGGCGTTTGTACCACTGAGTATGACGTACATCATAGTACAGATTTAAATCCGACCCCGTAAATATTCGCTCGTAAGAATAATTTGTCAATCGGATTGTTCGACTGAGCAGCTGCGGCTGCAAATCGTGAAATTCATCAGGCAAACCAGGTTCCTCCGCATCTTCACTGGGTAGATCGTACATCGTTGGTAGTGTCAGTTTTGGCGGTAGGGGTGGATTTGCTGGCAGGATGAAGAAGTTAGTTGGCTGCATGGCAACTCATTCACAAATTGAGCTTTTCTCCGATTGTATCTTCTGTGAGTACCCGACTTTTTTCCCGACTTCAACCGACTGACAAGGAATCTTACAGTTGCTTAAGCTATTGAGCAAAGAGGTAAAAATCAAGGTGAAAACGGATGATTAACACCCTCAGCCCAATGTCTCAGGTAGGACTGGCTTCTTCTCCCACGCACTACTTTCAACTTCTACACCGAATTCGTTCTCTTGCAGATAATTATCTTTCCATTGAGAAACTGTGCGATCGCTTGCAAGATTTACCCATTCAGTTTGAAAATCCACAACCCCGTCCCTGGAAACAAATTGACTGGCAAGCTATTTCTTCAAATCAAATTATAGGCTTAGACAGAGAAGTCTTTTTGTCCATCTTGAGAGGTGCAATGGACACGGAAGCTCCCATTCGGGCATATACTCAAACCAGCCGACAATATTTGGAAAACTTACACCCCCAGCTAGCGCGATTTGTGGGCGGAACAGTCGATGAAACGGGAAAGTTAATCGAACCTGGATTGTGGGAAAAAGAAGAGCGCCAGCACACTCCCGCTTTGATGAAAGTCTATTACCAATTAACGGGTGAGAAGATTACCGCAACTTTCCGCACGGTTAGAGATTATCTCCCTACTGACGACCCACATGAAGACTTATATCGCCATGGATTGCATCGTGTTGCCACTGAATACGGCGCAACTTGTCTCTATTTATGGTTGATGGCGCATACAACAGGCGCACTTCAAGATGTTTTGGAGGAATTGGTTCAGGATGAAATCAATCACATGAGTAAATTCTGGGGGTTTGGTGTCTGGGCTTTTCCAGATACTTCTTTAATAAAGGTAGGACACACGCTTCTGAAAACACGCCATAAAGACTACAAACGCAACAGCCTGATGCGTACTTTAAAACGCATGATGGGTACACTGAACTGGAGTTCTTGGTCTTTGACCAACAGAATAACTCTCTTGTTTGCTTTCAGCTATGCAATGCGTCGTTTGTGGATTTGGAACGATCGCTTAACGCCAAAGTATTTACAAGGCTTGTTCGACCATACAACGTTACTAACTCCTAACCCTTAACAACTAACCATGACTTCAACACTACCTTTAGATTTAGATCCCCATCGCTTACCCCAACATGTCGCTGTTATTATGGATGGCAATGGTCGATGGGCAAACCAACGAGGATTACCCCGCATCGCCGGACACCGTCAGGGTGCAAAAACCCTGAAAGAATTGTTGCGCTGTTGTAAAGATTGGGGAATAAAAGCGCTAACAGCTTATGCCTTTTCTACTGAAAACTGGCGGCGACCCCTTGAAGAAGTAGATTTTCTCATGCTTCTGTTTGAAAAATTGTTGCGCCAAGAATTAGCTCAAATGCATCGCGAAGGGGTGCGAATCTCATTTATTGGGGATTTGTCAATTCTACCTACCTCTTTACAAGCTGAGATTGAGCGTTCAATGGCAGAGACTTTGCACAATCAAGCACTTCATTTTACTGTTGCAGTCAATTATGGCAGTCGCAGTGAGATCGCAAGAGCTTGTCGTCGAATAGCACAACTCGTGCAACAGGGGGAAGTTAACCTGGAAGATGTTGAAGAAAATTTAATCGAACAAACGCTTTACACCGCAGGGACTCCCGAACCCGATTTATTGATTCGCACAAGTGGTGAAATGCGATTGAGTAATTTTCTCCTCTGGCAAATGGCTTATACAGAATTGTATTTTACTGATATTTTTTGGCCCGATTTCGATCGCTCGGCATTTCATCAGGCTTTACTCAGTTACCAAAGACGCGATCGTCGTTTTGGTCAAGTCAAAACTTCTTTGTCTGCATAAAGTGTCACTCCTAGCCCGTCCTTACATTGGATAGGCTGGGAATGTTCACTCAATGTCTATTTACAAGAAGTAGATGAAATACTTTTTACTTAGCCACGATCTAGGTAACAAAAGCAGTTTTTATACCAACTTAAGTCTTATTTCTAACACCCTAAGATAGATGCTCTCTGCTTGAAGAGACTGTTACAAATATTAATAATTTAATTCTGGAATTTTTTATGCTTGCCGATCCATTGGCTACAGTAGTTTTGAGGGTGCATAGTGTATAAAAAGATTATCACTAACAAATCTGGAAAAGTTCATTTAGGCAGTGTAGTGGTAACTATAGAGATTGGCTTGGGGTTTGGCTCGTACACTCACAGGATAAGTGCCTAATGGTGTTATTTTTGTGACCAATATTATTCTGTTTACCAATTGACTGTATCGTAAAAAACTTTTACATTTCTTAATATGTTTGCGGTAAGCAGAACTACTCTAACAACAATGTTGAAAATTTGTTAAGAAGGATTACAAAGGATTACCCTAGGAAGTAAATCTTATGATGAACACCGTTGATAGCCAGCCACCCCATCATGTAGTTATAGTAGGCGGAGGATTTGGGGGTTTATATGCCGCAAAAGCACTGGGACGTGCTGATGTAAAAGTTACTTTAATTGATAAGCGCAATTTTCACCTATTTCAACCATTGTTATACCAAGTGGCTACTGGTACTGTCTCCCCTGCTGATATCTCCTCACCCCTACGTTCGATTCTCAGTAAGAGCAAAAATACAAAAGTGCTGCTTGGAGAAGTGACCGACATCGATCCTCAAGCACAAGAAGTGACTTTGGGCGAAGAAGCAATACACTACGATTCCCTGATCCTTGCTACAGGTGCAAAACACTCTTACTTTGGGAAAGATCAATGGGAAGAATTTGCACCTGGTTTAAAAACAGTGGAAGATGCGATTGAAATGCGCCGTCGGATTTTTATGGCGTTTGAAGCGGCTGAAAAGGAAACTGACCCTGAAAAACGCCGAGCTTGGTTAACTTTTGTTATTGTTGGTGGTGGTCCTACAGGTGTTGAACTAGCAGGTGCGATCGCAGAACTGGCTTACCACACGATGAAAGAGGATTTCCGCAATATCGATACGTCTGAAGCACAAGTTCTTCTTCTAGAAGGAATGGATCGCGTTCTTCCTCCTTTTGCATCAGAATTATCCAAAGAAGCAGAAGCGTCTCTTACACGGTTAGGTGTGAGCGTACAGACAAAAACGCTGGTGACGAATATAGAAGGCGATCTGATTACTCTAAAGCAAGGAGATGAGTTCCAACAGATTGCAGCCAAAACAGTGTTGTGGGCGGCTGGTGTCAAAGCTTCTCCTCTGGGTAAGTTGCTAGCAGAGCGGACAGGATCTGAGTGCGATCGCGCTGGAAGAGTGATTGTTGAGCCAGATTTGAGTCTCAAAGGGTTTTCCAATATTTTTGTGGTTGGTGACTTAGCACATTTTGCCCATCAGAATGGCAAACCCCTACCTGGTGTTGCTCCTGTCGCCATGCAGGAAGGACAATACGTTGCTCAATTAATTCAACAGCGCATGAAAGGTAAGACACTGCCACAGTTTTCCTATACTGACATGGGTAGCCTAGCGGTGATCGGACAAAATGCTGCGGTTGTAGACTTAGGTTTTGCCAAATTTACAGGTTTTATAGCGTGGTTATTCTGGCTGGTTGTTCACATTTATTTCTTGATTGAGTTTGACAACAAGCTCTTGGTGATGATTCAGTGGGGCTGGAACTATTTCACCCGCAAGCGTGGAGCTAGATTGATTACCGGGAAGGAAGTCATGCAAGCTACTGAGAGCGGGTACTACGCACCTGCGGATAACAGACAGTTGGTTAGTGGTTAGTGGTTGGTGGTTAGTGGTACTTTTTAACTACTAACCACTAACTACTAACTAGTAACAATGAACAAACTTTGGGAAAGTCTACCAGTCGAGAGGCAAAATTCTATCTTGGAAGCGATCGCATCCTCTAGCCCTCCTGGTTGTCTCATTTCTCCCAACACAATTGAAGAACTAGCAGCAGTCATTGCAGAAGCACACAGTAAGAAGCAGCGCATTTTACTTTGCGGGAGTGGTAGCAAACTCAACTGGGGTGGGTTAGCTAAGGGTATAGATGTCGTAATCAGTACCGAACGGATAAACCAACTGCTCGAACACGCAGTTGGTGATTTGACTGTTACAGTGGAAGCAGGAATGAAATTTTCTCACCTGCAAAAAATTTTGGCAAACTCCAAACAATTTCTGGCAATTGACCCGACTTCACAAGAGTCAGCAACTATTGGTGGTATTGTTGCTACTGCTGATACGGGTTCTTTAAGACAGCGTTATGGCAGCGTGCGGGATCAAATACTGGGTATAACTTTTGTTCGCTCTGATGGTAAGATTGCTAAAGCTGGGGGACGAGTGGTGAAAAATGTTGCCGGGTACGACTTGATGAAGTTGTTCGCTGGCTCGTTTGGTACTTTAGGTGCGATCGCTCAAGTTACGTTTCGCTTGTATCCTTTTTTGGAAGCATCAGCTACGGTCGTCTTAGTTGGGGATGCATCGGCTGTATCTCAAGCCGCTGATACTTTGCGGGGTTCTGCGCTCACACCAACTCAGTCCGATTTACTGTCGCTTCAATTGGTGTCTGGGTTGGGTTTGGGTCAAGGATTGGGCTTGATGGTTCGTTTTCAAAGTATCGCTGAGAGTGTGAAAGAACAGTCCAATCAACTTTTGGAAGTTGGAAAGCAACTGGGTCTGCGGGGGATGCTTTATTCGGGGACGGATGAAGCGGATTTATGGCTGAGATTGCGAGAACAAATTCATGATGTTTCTCATACGCCTGCAATTACCTGCAAAATAGGAGTATTACCGACTTCATCTGTTGAGGTTTTGACTCGCTCGGAGTTGGGTTGGATTCATGTTGCAAGTGGTTTGGGGGTATTGCGGTTTGAGGGTGAAAAGATTGAGAAGGTTTTGGAGATGCGGAATCTGTGTCAAAGGAATGGCGGGTTTGTGACTGTTTTGGTAGCACCAGCGAGGGTGAAGGAAAGTTTGGATGTGTGGGGTTATGGTGGTAATGCTTTGGCGTTAATGCGTCGAATTAAAGAACAGTTTGATTCTGGGTATATTTTTAGTCCCGGTCGTTTTGTGGGTGGGATTTAGGAAATTTGAACTGCAAAGACGAGCCAGTGCGGCGTGGTGAATCCAGCCCTGGAGGCGGGTTTCCCGCGACCACCGGGACTAGTGAACCCGGAGGGGGGTTCCCCCTGTTAAAGCACCTGGTGTCGCAAAGTTCGCGAAGAAAGAGAGGGGAGGGTCATAAGATCGTGGAAGTTTCGGAAGGTTTTTTGGATAAGAAGGTTGGGTTTGATGGGAACCATCCTCCCGAACCAAAGTTGATTGATACTTGTGTTCACTGTGGGTTTTGTCTTTCGACTTGTCCCAGTTATAGAGTGCTTGGGAAGGAGATGGATTCTCCACGAGGACGTATCTATTTGATGGATGGGATTAATGAGGGTGAGATTCCTTTGAATGAAGCGACGGCTCAGCATTTTGATAGTTGTTTGGGATGTCTTGCTTGCGTGACGACTTGTCCTTCTGGGGTGCAGTATGACAAGTTAATTTCTGCGACGCGTCACCAGGTGGAACGGAATTATCCTCGCAGTTTGTCGGAGCAATTTTTTAGGAAACTGATTTTTTCTTTGTTTCCTTATCCTAATGTTTTAAGGGTGTTGCTGGTTCCATTGTTTGTTTATCAGAAGTTAGGTTTGCAAAAACTGGTGCGGAATGTTGGGTTGTTGAAACGGGTGTCTCCTCGGTTGGCTGCGATGGAGTCAATTTTGCCGGAAATTACTCTAAAATCGTTTCAAAGTCATTTGCCGAGTATTATTCCTGCTCGAGGTGCAAAACGCTACCGAGTGGGAATGATTTTGGGGTGCGTGCAAAGGCTGTTTTTCTCTCCGGTGAATGAGGCGACCGTGCGAGTTTTAACGGCTAATGGTTGTGAGGTGGTTATTCCTAAAAGTCAGGGGTGTTGTGCGGCGCTTCCGGAACATCAGGGACAAACGGAACAGGCGAAAGCCTTAGCAAGGCAAATGATTGATAGTTTTGCTGATACTGGTGTAGATTTCATTATCATTAATGCTGCAGGGTGCGGTCATACTTTGAAGGAGTACGGTCACATCTTGGAGGATGACTTAGAGTATCGCGACAAAGCTAAAGAGTTTGCGGCTAAGGTGAGAGATGTTCAGGAGTTTTTGATGAGTGTTGGTTTGAGTGCAAAATTGTCTCCTCTGACAGACCGACCTCTGACTTTAGTTTATCAAGATGCTTGTCATTTATTGCACGGTCAAAAGATTAGCGTCCAACCGCGTCAGTTGTTACGGCAAATTCCTGGGGTGAAGTTACGCGAGCCGCTTGATGCTGCTATTTGTTGTGGTAGTGCGGGTGTTTATAATATGTTGCAGCCAGAGGTGGCTGAGGAATTGGGTAGACAAAAGGCACAGAATTTGCTTGACACGGGTGCGGAGTTGATTGCTTCTGCAAATCCCGGTTGTACTTTGCAAATTCGTAAGGCGTTGCAATCTCAAGGTAAGGATATTGCGATCGCTCACCCAATTGAGTTGTTGGATTATTCGATTCGGGGCGTGAAGCTTTAAGTGCAAAAAAAGAGGGTTAACCCCTCTTTCATAAAAAATTTTTTTTAACGCTGCGATCGCGATCGCAACGACAAACGGATTACTCTTCAATTGCTGCTGGTATTTCCTCTTCAATTGCTGATGGTATTTCCTCAGCAACAACAGCAATATCTTCAACGGCGGGTGCTGCAGCTTGACCTTGTTGTTTCGCCAACAATTGTTCCCTATACTTGGCAGCCATTTCTTCTGCTTTATCATATACCAACTGACGATTTTTGATCATGTCACCTGGTTCTGGTTCCAACTGCTTGGTAGATAGTGAAATACGACCGCGTTCTGCATCCAAGTCAATGATCATGACTTTTACTTCATCATTAACATTGAACACGCTGTGTGGTGTATCTATATGTTCGTGGGAGATTTCAGAGATATGCAGTAGACCGCTAACACCGCCAATATCAATAAATGCACCGTAAGGTTTAATACCGCGCACAGTACCAATAACCACCTCACCAACTTCCAGACGGTTCATCTTACGCTCAACTAGCGCTCGACGGTGAGAGAGAACAAGGCGATTGCGTTCTTCATCTACCTCTAAGAACTTTAACGGCAATTCTTCACCTACCAACTCTTCTTTTGGTTTGCGAGTGCTGATGTGAGATCCGGGGATGAACCCGCGCAATCCCTCAATCCGAACCAGCGCACCTCCGCGATTGGTAGCAAACACACCAGAACGGACAGTTGCATCTTCTGCTTGTAACTGCCGCACTCGTTCCCACGCTCGCATATACTCTATACGGCGAATGGAAAGTGTTAATTGACCGTCTTCATTTTCATCAGTGAGGATGAAAAATTCCCGCGTTTCATTAGACTGTAATACTTCTTCCGGGCTATCTACCCGGTTGATAGACATTTCTTGTATAGGTATGTATGCTGCCGTTTTTGCACCTATGTCAATCAGAGCGCCGCGCGGCTCTATGCTGAATACTGTACCAGGCACTATATCACCTGGGCTAAAGTGATAATCATATTTGTCTAGTAGAGCAGCGAAATCGTCATGCGTAAACCCAATTTCAGGAGCGGTTAATTTCTGATTGACCATGCTAATTGTTTCCCAGTTATTTTTCTCCGTAAATGTTTTGCCTCCTAGCGATGTATATGCAAGCGCCCACTTTCAGGCATTCCACACCTACATCCCTGTTCATATTAGCGCAAAAGAGCCGATCTGAACACATTCACTTCCAGATCAAACATTATACCAGATATTTTTTTGATATCTGTCAATCTTCCGGAGAAAATAAGGAAATTAATTTTTACTATCTTTACGACTACCTATTTTACCAACAAATGTTCGCTCGTGTTTTAGAAATTAGGGTTTAGAGATTTTAAGTATGAATCTTGACTAATGGCTGTTAAAAGTGAAAAGGATGAAGGGTAGAGCTATGAGCCTCTATCCTTCATCCTTCACACTTTATACTTCTGTTTACTTCTTCTCTTTGGTTTCAATGCGAGGAGGTTCGCGAAAAGCGATCGCAAAAAAGAGAGTTCCTATAGCCAATGTCAAAATTAGAATGTAAGCAACGCTTTCCATAAGTCAAATTCCTGCCTACTTACCCACCGATTACTAGTTCTAGTGTAACAAGACTTGGTAAAAAAGATGAAGGTGAAAGCACGAAAGATGAAAAAACGAGTTTGCCTGACTTCTTGTAAAACCAAGTTCTTTTTCATACTTCATACTTCACACTTCACCGTTGCTTGCCTAAGCTTCCTTCTTACGGGTTGACAAGTCACCCACTTTAGCGAAGACACCAAATTCGACTTGCTCTTCGATGTCTGGGTCGATACCAGCGAATACGTCTCGGTAAATTGTCCGAGAACCGTGCCAAATATGACCAAAGAAGAACAACAGAGCAAAGACAGCGTGTCCAAATGTAAACCAACCTCTGGGGCTAGTACGGAAGACACCGTCAGAGTTTAAGGTTTCTCTGTCGAATTCAAAAATTTCTCCACCTTGAGCCTTACGCGCCCATTTCTTCACTTCTGCTGGGTCATCAAATGTTTGTCCATCTAAATCACCACCGTAGAAGCTAACGGTAACGCCAGATTGCTCGAAGCTATTTTGTGATTCTGCCCGACGGAATGGAATGTCGGCGCGAACAATGCCATCTCGATCGGTCAATATGACAGGGAAGGTTTCAAAGAAGTTGGGGAGGCGACGTACTGTCAGCTCTCTACCTTCTGCGTCTTTGAATACAGCGTGACCTTGCCAAGACTGGGCAATACCATCACCCTTGACCATTGGACCTGTACGGAATAGACCGCCTTTGGCTGGGCTATTACCGACATAATCGTAAAACGCCAGTTTTTCAGGAATTTGCGCCCAAGCTTCAGAAAGGCCTGCACCTTGTGCTAGGTCTGCTTGTACCCGGCGATCGATCTCTTGTCTGAAGTAGCCCTGATCCCACTGATAGCGGGTAGGACCGAACAATTCGATTGGGGTTGTAGCGTTACCGTACCACATGGTACCAGCAACGACGAATGCTGCAAAGAATACAGCAGCGATACTGCTAGAAAGTACAGTCTCAATGTTACCCATCCGCAGGGCTTTGTAGAGCCTTTCAGGAGGTCTAACTGTCAAGTGGAACAAACCAGCAATAACACCGACAATACCAGCCGCAATATGGTGAGCGACTACACCCCCAGGGTTAAATGGGTTAAACCCGTCGGGTCCCCATTCCGGTGCTACCGGTTGGACATGCCCCGTCAAACCGTAAGCATCAGAAACCCACATTCCGGGTCCAAATAAGCCGGTCAGGTGGAAAGCACCAAAACCAAAGCAAAGCAGACCGGATAAGAACAAGTGAATGCCAAACATTTTTGGCAAGTCAAGAGCAGGTTCACCTGTACGCGGGTCTTGGAATAATTCCAAATCCCAGTAAACCCAGTGCCAAACGGCTGCTAAGAATAGCAAACCAGAAAGAACGATGTGAGCCGCAGCGACGCCTTCAAATGACCAGAACCCAGGGTCGTAGCTAGGAGCGCCAATAACGTTCCAACCGCCCCAAGAGCCAACTACACCCAAGCGTGCCATGAAGGGCAGCACGAACATGCCTTGACGCCACATGGGGTTAAGAACTGGATCGCTGGGATCGTAAATGGCTAATTCGTACAATGCCATTGAACCTGCCCAGCCTGCCACCAAAGCTGTATGCATCAGGTGTACAGAAATCAGTCGCCCTGGATCGTTCAGAACGACTGTGTGTACTCGGTACCAGGGTAGTCCCATCGACTACGCTCCTCCTCGATGATTTTTGTTTACAAAGTCAAGTTTTCAGTTTTTGTTATCGCCAAGCGGACACTGACTCACCACCTTGTCTTATAAGTCAGACAGTGCGGTGCCTGACAATTGTGTAACCACTACTTTTGGAGTATGACTCCGTAAGGCTACAATTGCCAAGAGAAAAATGAGAATGTTTAAAAAAGTGTAACTTTTGATGGAGCTGTTTGCAAGCGTATTGGGGGTTGGAGATTGTGGATTGGAGATTGGGAGTTGAGCGTTGGGCATTGGGCATTAGTCATTCTCCCTTATCTCCCGTGTCTCCCTTGTCCCCAATCCCCAGTCCCTCCTAAACCACAGCTTCAAGACTTTGTAGCTGACAGCGAGCAGATGCTGTTCCCAAGCGTTCTATAACTTGTTCGGCACTAATTAATCGCTTAAGCACAACTTGACCAATAGCTTGACCTGATTTTCCAACTTGTACTTGTGCTGTTGGCTTAACTTCTACCATGAGAACCGTGTCCTCTACCTGATAAAGCCACATGACCTCGTTTTGTTCTAATAAACTGATATTCAATCGGTGAATCTCTGGCTGACGACGCCATGCCGACACCTGCCACTGTCCATCAGATGCCCACACTCTGCCAACCGTCCAACCTTCAGATAAAAAGAAGTACTTCACAATTTTTACTCTCTCACTCTTGGACTCTAATTTGCTTGTTGCTGAATATTTCGGTAGCACCAGTCAGTACTGTACAAATCTTAAGATTTGCGATCGCACCATACCAACCTAATCCTTGAAGTATGTGTAGAGATTAAGTGTAGCGGATATTTTCCGTAGACTAGGTATTTTCCCTGTATTTGGAATGCACCAGACCAATATATTTGGATGAGTACTGTATTGACTACGGGACAAGGTTAGCAAACTTTTATGATAAGATTTGTTAATTTCATACATATTTAGATAATTTTTCTATAAAAAATTCATGTTTTTTTATTGCACAATTTTCAGGAATGGATAATACAAGACAAGCGATTCGGATGGGTGCCATTAGCTTCGCGATCGCACCAAAAATTTGCTTGTAACTCGCGTACATATGGGTGGATATCATCATTTTCTGTCCCGATCGAATTGTTCATCTCTGCATTAATGGTATTGAAATATTGGCTGAAATTGTACAAACTGTATGCCTAATTTGTATGTTAGGTGTATAACTGAGTTAATGAACCCATTGATAACTAACTCTAATACGAGCGCAACAGCCACTAACTGATACTGTAATTTCGTAAACTGATTGCAATATTGCTCAAAGATGCAGTTACATTGGGAACATCAAACGTTACCCTTTGGTCTAACCATCTTTATTTCTGCTAAATTCGCTCGTGCAAACCTGCTCCCCAACTTTTGCAAGCAGTCGGAGAGCTAACAGCCTCCTATTTTCTTTAGGGCAATTTGCTGAATATGTAGTAGAATGTCTGACCACTAAGTTCAAAAAGACCAATGCTATGACCTGGTTTTCTTTCTCAGCAAGACAGTGGACTCGAATAGCTAAATTTGTTTCTCTGTTTTGTGTATGTTTGCTTTTAGTTGTCAGTTGCGCTAGGGGTCAGCAAACAACAACTTCATCTGGTTCCGGAAGTACCCCAAGTGGAGATGGTCGCATTACTGTCGGTACAAGTCTAAAACCACGTACCCTCGATCCAGCTGATGCCTATGAACTAGCATCCCTTGGATTAGTCTATAACATGAGCGATCGCCTCTACTATTACCAACCAGGAACCACCAAAATTACACCGCAGTTAGCCACTGCATTACCTACAGTCAGCCAAGACGGATTGACATACACAATTCCCCTGCGTCAGGGAGTCGTATTTCACGACGACACACCGTTTAACGCACAAGCAATGGCGTTTAGTATAGAACGCTTTATCAAAAATGGAGGTAAGCCTTCATTTTTACTTGCTGATGTGGTAGACACGGTAAAAGCGACAGGTGAGTATGAATTAACTATAAAACTGAAAAAACCATTTGCAGCTTTTCCATCACTGCTAGCATTTCCTGGAGTGTGTCCTCTCTCACCAAAAGCTTATGAAGTTGGTCCGGGAAAATTTAAGCCAAATATATTTGTTAGTACTGGTCCTTACAAATTAGCGCAATACGGTACAGATTCCCTAAGATTTGATGTGTTTGATAAATATTGGGGAGAAAAACCAGTTAATAAAGGCATTAATTTACAAATTCTTACAAGTCCCGCTAACTTATTTAACTCCTTCCGGACTGGTGCAGTAGATGTCGCATATTTATCATTAGAACCAGATCAAATTCGGAGTTTAGATGATAGTGCTAAAAAAGGAGATTGGCAATCTATCCAAAATCAAGGCAGTGTTGTTAGTTACATGGTGTTAAATCGCAATCAAAAACCCTTAGATCGACCCGAAGTCAGACAAGCGATCGCATCGGTCATTGACCGCCCTGTTATTAACGAGCGAGTTTTGTTTAATCAAGCCGAGCCGCTTTACAGTATGGTACCGACAACATTCGATGTTTCTCAACCATTGTTTAAAGATAAATACGGTGACGGTAATATAGAGAAAGCAAAACAATTGATAACAGCAGCCGGATTTTCCCCGCAAAATCCCTTACGGGTAGCCCTTTGGTATCCTTCAAGTTCCCCAACTCGGAGTTTAGCAGCAGAGATTTTGAAAGGTTATGCTGAAGAAAAAATGGATGGATTGCTGCAATTTGAAATCAACACCGTAGAAGGAGCAACCTTCTTTAAATCTATATCCAAAGGGCTCTATCCAGCAGCATTACTTGACTGGTATCCAGATTTTATGGATGCAGACAATTACATTCAACCTTTTCTAGAATGTCCTAAGGGATCGGATACCGAGGGATGCAAACAAGGGGGAAGTCAGACTCAGGGATCGTTCTACTACAGCGAAAAGATCAACAAACTTATCGAACAACAACGTAAAGAGCAAAACCCTGAAGCCCGCAAGAAAATCTTTGCAGACATACAAGCACAGGTAACAACTGATGTTCCATACGTTCCATTATGGCAAAGCAAAGACTATGCATTTGCCCGAAAAGGAGTGAGTGGCGTAGAACTCAACCCCAACCAAATTCTAGTTTACGAAAAAATTAAGAAATAAATGCTAATGGCTAGTAGCTAATAGCTAATTGTACTATTAGCCATTAGCCATTAGCCATTAGCCATTAGCAAACTCATCATGTCTAGATCGAAAGCTTTACAATACTATATTATTGCCCGTCTGCTCCTAGCTCCATTGATGCTGTGGACAGTCACGACAGTTGTGTTTCTTTTACTGAGATCCACTCCGGGAGACGTAGCAGATGCTATTCTTGGTGGACGTGCTCCGGAAAGCGCTAAAGAGGAATTACGCAAACAACTGGGTTTAGACCTTCCTCTATGGCTGCAGTACTTTAACTATATGGGACAATTGTTGCGTTTCGATTTGGGATCGTCCCTGACAAGTGGCGGACAATCTGTATGGGAAGTCATTCGGCAACATTTCCCAGCAACAGTAGAATTAGCGGTTTGTAGCATGGCAGTTGCCTTAGTCGTTGGAATTGGAGTTGGCACTCTTTCGGCTTCTCGTCCCGGAACAGTTTTAGACGCTGGAGGAAGATTGTTTGGTATTATCACTTACTCGTTACCCATGTTCTGGGCTGGTATGGTTCTACAATTGATTTTTGCAGTCCAGTTGGGATGGTTTCCTTCTGGAACTCGTTTTCCTGCTGCTCTACTCACTCCAACACCTATCACTGGTTTGTATACTATCGATAGTCTATTAACTGGAAATCTCAGTCAATTTTTTGCGTCTTTACATTATCTTGCCCTTCCCAGTATTACTTTGGGGGTTTTGCTAAGCGGTATTTTTGAGCGAATTGTGCGCGTGAATTTAAAGCAAACCTTACAAGCAGATTACGTAGAAGCTGCAAGGGCAAGAGGGATTCCTGAAAATAAAATTTTAGTTTCCCATGCTTTAAAAAATGCACTCATTCCCGTGATTACAGTTTTGGGGTTGACCTTTGCTTCTCTGTTAGGTGGGGCTATTTTGACTGAGGTAACATTTTCTTGGCCCGGATTGGCAGGGAAACTATATGAAGCAATTGCCTTGCGAGATTATCCTACAGTACAGGGGATTCTTGTATTTTTTGCTGCAATTGTCGTCATTGCCAGTATAGTGATTGACATATTGAATGCTTATGTAGATCCGCGAATTAGGTATTAAATCTAACTGGTTATGATCGTTGCCGTTTTGTAGTAGGTCTGGCGGGAAGACAGTGCATCCATAAACCTTTTCCAGTTTTATATATAAAGAAACATTTGTGCGTGAATAACGTCCAATGTATGGTAGGATGCTCTACTTGTAGCAATTGCGATTCTATGTGGTTACGGAAAGCCTTCTCCGGATGGAGTGAGGTGTGAGAAGTGCAGGCACGACAACGTCGTGCCTATCTTAATTGTATTTATTAATGCTATTTTATACAAATGCAATACTAGAGTGGTCTAGGATTGTACTTAGAAAAAATTCTGTAACTAGTACATCATGGCGGAAATAACTAGACCATTAGAATTGAAAGAAAAGATTCAGTCATAAGAGTTTGCGCCTTCTGCCACGCCACTTGCTGTAGCCTGTGAAACCCGTCCACCGCAGTGGCTCCTCTGCCTGCATACCTCCGCCTTCACGTACTAAGTAACTTTTCTATGATAATTGTAATAATTTTTGCTAAAATGAATCTTCCCTACATCCGGAATCTTTTTTAGCCGAGGTGTATATAAAAGCATATCAGACTAAAATTTGATAGATTTATCTTATATAAGTAGAAATAATCTATTTTTACTTAATATATTTTCAGACAAAACTGCTATGCCTAGCTTTATGGGATCTGCATCGCTACCTGTAATTCTTTGAAAGAGTTTTTGATAACAACTGACTGTTTACTTTCACACTCTATAAATTATGATACTAGCAATGCCTTTTAGTGTATTATTCGTTTTGCTTTTCATTGGCTTGGTTGTACCAAAAGTATATACAACTTTAACCATAAAAAACACAAAAGAGCGAAACCGTCCCACTTGGTTGGAATCAGCGTCTTACATAATAGAAAAATATGAAAAAGATGAGTAGATTTTATTTTTATTAAAAGTGGTAACTATGTAAATACATTTTGTTGTAACCATAGGGTGAATTTTCTCACCCTACAAATGCATACAAATGAAAATTATTGCTAGCGTACAAATAAATAGCGCAAACCAACGATCAACAAAAAGATACCATATAATTTCTTCATGGTTTCACTGCTGATATATGGTTGATTGGCAAATAAAGCTCCAAAAAAATTCCCAATTATTAGACCCAGTGCTATAAGCACTGAATACTTGATATTTAAATTTCCATTCCGATAATACACCAATGCAGCTAAAATCCCAATTGGTAATATTTGAGCAGCGATAGAAGTACCAGTAGCAAATTTTTGATCCATACCTAACAACAGTACCATTGCAGGCACCATAATTGCACCGCCACCGATGCCAAACATACCACCAGCAACGCCAGCAGCAAAACCAATGACCAATAATTGAATGACAATATTAGACATAAAACTGGTTGGTAGATTGCCTATATTACTCTAATCATAACTGCAACTATATCCATCCTTAGTATCAAAATACCCAATTTTTACTTTAGAGTTTTTGGTAGAGGTTGCGCTTAAAATTTCCTCACATTAGAAATGTGGACAGCAGGCGCTACGCGATGCGAAGTTATGCCAGTCACCAGAGTGCGGAAAACCCGCCTAACGCAGTGGTTTACCTTAAAAAAGGGGACTTTAAGACTATTTTCCCCCCTTTTTAAGGGGGGCTAGGGGGGATCTAAAGTTTTGGATACCTCAGCCACTACTTTTAAAACATCCTCTAACAGATTAAAGAAACGAAAAATCTTTAGGTAAAATTGACTTAGGGAGCATTCCATGAACACCTTTTTGTGGATGATTGACTACTTGAGTAATCCGAAAACTCACAGCTAAACTACATAAGACATAAGCATCTTCAGGTGTCAAATTTACAAAGCATTGCAAGAAATGAATCATATTTTTTAAAGCCAGTTCTAATGCTTCATCTAATGTAGGACCAAATCCCATCGTAATAATATCTGTGGGAGTTTCAGCAATTGGTGTTGTAAGTTGTAAATTTTTGTAAAGGTTTAATTGAACAGTCCCATTCATCGAAGTTTCAATAGCCGTAACATTAACTTCACCATCACCTTGTGCTGAATGACCATCCCCAATAGAAAATAAAGCACCGGGAACAAAAATGGGTAAAAACAATCTAGAACCCGTTTGGAGTTCTCGATTATCGATGTTACCACCATAGGAACTAGGAGGAACCGAACTTCGAGATGAATCTGTTGTGGCGACACCGAGGATTCCAAAAAAGGGTTTGAGGGGAATTTTAATACCGCTACCAAGAGGATACTCTGCAATCTTGTTCTCTAGGTCAAGAGATATGAATCTTAAAGCAGATTGATGGAAGAGTTGTGGTAAAGCCCCCCAACCCGGACGAATAGCATTAAAGCCTACGGGTAAACTTGGTGTAATTGCTTCTAACTTGACTTCCAGCACATCCCCAGGTTCTGCATCTCGTACATATATTGGTCCCGTTAGTAAATGAGGTCCTGCTGCAATTTTGCGTTCTTGTGAAAGATTTTGACAAATGTCAAGGAAGGCTGGCGTCAGAAATGCTGGTGGTGCTTTGTCGCAAACGTAATAACCAGAATAAGTTTCTATGTCAATCGTATCACCAGAATCAATTGTTAGAACTGGTTGCAAAAGATGAGAGAATCCACCTAAATGTACGGTTTCCTTGGTGGCTTGAAGAATGTGGTGAGCCATGGTAGTGCGTGTATTGTACTCAACAAAGGAATTAAAAATTGAATTGGAAATAATATATAGTGTTGTTATTAAATATTAATTTTTAATTCCTTTTGTTACTAAATTAGGTTTGCTTATTATGAACTTGAAGTTTTAGGAATTGCTGCTGTAATCTCACGAAGCAATTTCACTTGCCAGTAAGGTACAGGAGCAAGTAGTATAGTACCCGTTCCCTCAAAAGTATTGACCAAAAACTCACCAGAAGTCATCGAACCTAAAAGAGATCTGGTCGCTTTCTCAACACGATAATTTAACGTATTTGTGCGGGCGATCGCAAAATTACCATCCACCACCAGACGGTCATTTTTCAATTGAACCACCTCTACAGGTCCTTGCGCCATCATAACCACTTGACCCCTACCTTTGACTTTTGTTTGAAACAAGCCTTCACCGCCAATCAAACCAGATAGAAGTTTATTGCGCTCAACACCGACTTCTACATTACCATCACTTGCCCAATAAGCTCCACTATCCAAAATCCACTCTGTACCGTCCAATTGCATAATATGGAATCCAGATAAAGAAGGCTCCAAATATAACTCTCCAGTTCCTGTATAAGTAGGGCGAAAAATATTTTCGCCCGTTGCTAAAGATTTCAGAAAACCACCTGCTGAAGGTGTTTTAGACTGCATGGTAATCTGACCCCGCATATAGTACAAAGCGCCAGATTCCGTCCGAACTGTTTCGTTTTGTAAAATAGCCTTGACTAGCCGCAAGCCTTCCTTCTCTATAACTTCAAAAGTTGCCATTGTTTTCCCGTTCGGAGATACTAACTACTAAGTACTAACATTTTTCTTCAAAAAATTAGACATGAACGGTCGCTCAAATGCTAAATAGAAACAGTACGCTATTAGTACTGATAGTGGTACAGCTACTAAATAAAATATAGTGAAAAAGCTAACTGGGGATAATTGAAGATTCAGCAAAATATTGCCTACTATTGTGACTGTGACTCCATGAGTGAGGTAGAGACTGTAGGAAAAACCTCCGAGTACAACTAGCCAGCGAGTTTCAAGAAGTCGTAAAACGATGGGTCGCTTCTTGTTTCCTAACGTAATGCAATGAGTGCAGTAAATCAGCAAACAAGCAGTTGCTAACGCACAGAAGCTATCGCCAATCCATTCATCCAATCCCAGTTTTTGCCACTCTGTTATGAAGGCAAAAATAGTAAATATTATTGCCAACCAATTCCAAGGTAAAGATTTTCTTATTTTAATTAACTGAGGTTTCTGAGAAAATCCAATATCTACAGCTACCATTCCTAGAGCAAATAAGCCTAAAAACCAAGAGTGCGCTGCATCAAATCCTTTCACAAGATAGAATGGGACTAAGCCAATGAAGTAAGCAAAAGCAATGACTGAGAATAAATTGAAACGCCTCCAAATAGGTACCAATAATAGAGGAAATAAAAAATATATCTGCCACTCAACAGCAACGCTCCACATGGGTGCATTAATAGAACCAAGTGTACTTCGACTGAAATTATGAATGAGTAGGAGATGAGTCAATACATCATTAAAAGAAAAGTTGGGATGAAACTCTCCATAAGTAACAGATTCATGCCATGGAAAAATCGAAAACTTATCTAACTGTACTATTAAAATTCCCAACAGCAAGCTAAATGCAAGGGTTACATAGTAAGGTGGTAAAATTCTTCGCGATCGCTTCTGAAGATATTTCAGCAAACCTCCTGACAAGTAACCACTATGCGAACGGACTACTGGTAGCATTAAAACGTAGCCTGAAAGAACAATGAAAACTACGACAGCAAAATGTCCATATCGCAAAACTTTTCCCAATGCTAGTAACAAGACTGGAAGGTCTTGTCCCATATATCTATGTATGTGAAGCAACATGACGTACAAGGCAGCTAGTCCGCGCAAGCCGTCTAAGTAATGAAGATGTAACCTTTGTTCGGTCTCTTTACCCGATAACGATACCTGCATTTAAAACTCCAAAAAATATTAGAATTTTCTTAATATCTGACTTTCTATGAAATTAGCAGTCAGTTGATAGATTACTTACTTAAGTACATTAGAAAACTTTTTAAAAAAATTACATAAAGAAATCAAAAAAAACAATAAAGTTTTCTTAAACCGATATTTTATACAGTACTTTTCAGGCTTGTAGTTTAACTGTTTTTAGGTTATTATGATATTCACTGACTCATGTAGCAGCCCGTGCAGGAGTTACAAATACTTCTTGTCGCCCTTATTTAGATCTCAAATAGGATTGCTATTAGAAATTATTAGGCTCTGTCAAAAATTCCAAACAAATTAATATTTATTTAACACATATTTCCAGAGACAAATTGAATAACTTCTGCAAGCCCTTCTTTAGTTTTCAAATTCGTAAAAATAAAAGGTTTGTTGCCACGCATTTTTTGAGCATCCCTTTCCATGACGCTTAAATCTGCACCAACATAGGGAGCTAAATCAATTTTATTTATAACCAACAGATCGGATTTGGTAATTCCAGGACCACCTTTACGGGGAATTTTATCACCAGCCGCAACATCTATGACGTAAATCGTTAAATCTACCAATTCTGGGCTGAAGGTAGCTGCCAAATTATCTCCGCCACTTTCCAAAAACACCAAATCTAAGTTCAAAAACTGCATCTCCAACTGTTCGATCGCAGCCAAATTCATGGAAGCATCTTCTCGAATAGCGGTGTGAGGACACCCTCCCGTTTCTACCCCTAAAATGCGATCGCTCGCCAAAGCTTGAGAACGAACCAAAAACTGAGCATCTTCTTGAGTATAAATGTCATTAGTTACCACCGCAATTTGATAGCGATCCCGCATTGCCTTACACAAAGCATCAACTAAAGCTGTTTTTCCCGACCCCACAGGTCCCGCAACACCGACTCGAAAGGCGCTCATTGTTGTTGATAGTTAGTGGTTATTAGCTAAAAATACCACTAACCACTAACTTCTAAACAACCTTGTATACTGAGATTCGTGAGCCATGCTTGCTAAAGACAAGCCCCAACTACAACAGCCAAGATTATCATCTTCCAACTTCACAATATCCCCTGCTGCAACAACAAGTAATTCTTGTAAACAGAGCAAGGTTTGCTGTCCTGCTGTTTGTCCTAAAGGAATGAGTTTTACACCAGCAGTGATGAGATTGCTTGTCCAACTCTGTAAATAAGCTAACAGTGTTGCTTGTACGTCAATGTTCCAATATGCAGCCGCAATCCCAAAAGCAACAGCGTAATTGCAAGGATTACCAACAGCATTTGCAATCGGCGCAATTCGGGGTACCAATTGTACCAGAAGTCGGATGAGCGATCGCCCCATTTGCCAGCTAGAAGCCCGAAGCTCCTCAGTTTCACGAGCCGCAGATAACCAGCTATTCCAATAGGATAACTCCTTTAAATCGCCTGTTTTCACAGACCTGTAAGCCCGTACCATCACAGCACCTTCTAAGCGAATAGCCCCATAACGCAGTTCTGACTCCAACCAATGTTGCAAGGTAGCGCGATCCTGAATAGTGCCATTCTCTACCAACGTTTCCAGCCCCTCAGAATAGCTGTAAGCACCCACTGGCAAAGTCGGGCTAGCCAATTGTAAAAGACACAAAAGATGATTTTCAGCGAGCATGATGGTGTCCGTAAGCCCCAAATTCAGGTTGAAATGAAGTGATTTCTTCTTGGATTTCTAGCCCAAGTTGTTCGAGCATAGTGCGTAAAACTGGATCGGGAGACAACCGTAGATAAGTAGTTGCTATCTCTACAGGTACATGACGGTTGCCCAAATGGTAAGCTGCTCTAAGTAAGTCTAACAGCGTGCGGGCAGTCACAGTCAAAACAGGTTCTGGTTTGGCAGCAATTCTCACCAAACTCTCACTGGTTTCATCTCGCAAAATATCTCCGTCTCGCAACACCATCCCTCTCGGTAAACGAACAAAGACTGTTTGTCCGTCCTCCGTTTCAAAGCGGTGACGGCTGCGAGTCCGTTCCTCTGCAGTTAAAGCCAGAGTTAGAGTCACGACTGTATCTGGATTTGGTTGTTGGCGCTGGGTAAAAGTATACATGCGGCATAATTCTTTCGCTAGATGAAGTTTACGACAGCACAAGTAAATTGGATGATGAACATCCATGAAGAGCGCTATGAGAACTGAAGATCGTCAAACTCACCAAAATCCCACTCCAGATCGTCCAGCACCACCCTATTACGATCCAAGACCCGCTAGTATATCCACCGTTCAAGACCACGGACAGAACGACCGTGAAAAAAGCCTTCCTATAGAGCTTTCGCTCAACATCTCCTTAGGAGTGTTAGCCCTTCTCCTTTTTGCAACAGCGTATTATTACGGCTTCCTTCACTAAGAATATTTTTCCTCATTTACCAAACAAAGCTCAAGGGCACGCTTGGAAGTCTATAATTTCCAATTGTGTCCTTTGTAATCTATAATTCAGACAAGCATCATAAACTGCTCGTACCAAAATACAACAAACATTCGGTTCTTCCCTAACCCCTAATCCCTCTTCACAGTTGTTTATGAAATTACCCGAACTCAATTCCGACACAATCGATCGCATTATTGAAATGGCGTGGGAAGACAGAACACCATTTGACGCAATAGAAGAACAATTTGGACTGCAAGAAAAAGAAGTTATTGCTTTAATGCGCCGTGAAATGAAAGCATCTAGTTTTCGGATGTGGCGTGAACGAGTGACCGGACGAAAAACCAAGCACGCGCAAAAGCGAGAGTTTGTTGCCGGTCGGTTTAAATCAGACAATCAAAAAACATAATTACATCAGAAGATTGAAATCAATTAAAAACGATTCGACATCAGCGAGTGGTGGCTAATTTTCATCTGCGTTCCTTTGCACTGAGGATGCGGTTTAAAAAATTACAACAGCCAGAAACTTTTGAGATATATCTTGAGTCTTCTTCTATACTCTACTCAAGCACTCGCCCATGTTTGAATCTGCCAAAGGCATCCCAGGATTGCCTGACTTAACGCATCCTACCGAACTGATTCAATTCGGAAATCATCTCCTCAAAGCTTCGCTATTACTAGTATTTCTAGCGATCGCTCTAGGAATTGCACTTGCCCTATTAAGTTTTGCCCTGCGGCGAAACCAAGAGCAACAAGCCATTTTAATTGGAGAATGGGCTGTTAGTTACTCCCAACTCCTGAAAGGATTGCAACATCTAACCCTGATATTAATACTGATTGTAGGAGGATTTTTTCTCTGTTCTACTTTAGGCAATCGATACCATCATTGGGAACAGGCAAAAGTCGCCCAAGTAGCTGAAAGTGTTGCAGGTGAAAGACTAGAACAAATGGCACCGCAAGTGCGTTATATCAGTGAAGAACCGTATACGTACACGACTCAAGTTAATGGCAAAATAATCAAAGTCAACGATAAGCAAAAAGTCAACCGTTTCCTTACCTTAAGTGGTTCGCAAATTCAAGTCAAGATCGATCAAAGCGCAGACGTTCAAGCTCGCCGTGCAATTTATAAAGTCGATTATATTGCTGACTATAAAATAGTTAATTCTCTTAAAGATATTAATAATTTTTTCTTTGAAGCACAACCGCCCGTTGGTTATTCCTTGTTGCAAAGCTATAAAGTCGAACGTGATGGAACTCGCTTGCAACAGACAAATACAGACAATTATAGCTTTCCGATCCAACTACAGCCCGGTCAAGAAACAAGTCTGAGAGTCACCTACAAAGCTCAAGGAGCACCGCGTTGGGTTTATAACTCCAACGGACAGTTGCTTTCTAACTTTCGCTTGAGTGCGATCGCAAACTTTGCTGGAGCCGATTTTGCCAGTGGGATCGTACCAAGTCAGATGGAAACTGATGGACGAAGCACCAAATTTACATGGAGTTTTGACGATAACGTTTCTGTGAGAAACCCATTTGGAGTTTTTACCAACACCAATCCCATTCGCGATACAGGTGTCCTTCCCCGCTTGCTTTTATTAGCGCCAGCAATATTTCTCTGGTGGATATTATTGCTATATTTATCGCTACCAATAAGTTTAAGAAACGCCGCAATTGCAGGTGGAATTTTCTTTGCTTGTTTGCTAACTTTGACCTATCTCAGCCGCCTCATGAGCCCCCCAGTTGCTTGGACTTTCATTGCACTCATTTTGCTATTTTTAACTTGGGGTTTGGGGTCAAACCGTAATGCTTCCCTAGCTGCTATTATCTGCACAATTTCCGGTGCTATTTTTCCCATCTTTGGGTTGTTAGTACCCTATAGCGGTCTCACCCTCAGTCTTGCTGGGTTTCTTTCAGCAATTTGGCTTGCAGTTCGTCATTGGTATGGCTGGTATGATTTGGAACCACAAGAAAGCGATTTTCGTTAATTGTGAAGGCTTGCAAGATACTCAGCTTCTTGAAGGAAGTAGGATATCTGAGCACTCTTACTTATCAAAACTCATGAAACCGACCACTAGATTGCTTTGTCAGGACAATGTGTGCATAATCAACTCTATATAAACCATTTACACAAACACACTCAGAGTATGCAAAGCTTCTCTGAATCAAAATCTGAGCGGATAGATATACGCACAAGCCCAGCAGTGAAAAAGTTATTGCAACAATCAGCAACAGCATCTCACAAAAATGTGAGCGAGTTCTTGCTAGAGCATGGTTTGATTGCAGCATCAGAAACATTAGCGAATCGCCACCTTTTTGTACTCAATGATGAGCAATGGCAAGCTTTTCAAGCTGCTCTTGAGCGTCCCCCACAGGACAAACCCCGTTTGCGTCGTTTACTTACAGAACCTAGCGTTTTTGATGAAAATCTTTGAATAACCCTTACATAGAGAATTGATCGATGTTATGCAAGAAGTATCTAACTATAATCAAGAACTTACCAACCGCATTTCGCCAATTGTAGAAAAGTTATTTCAAGGTAGCAGTTTTTATACGGTACGCTTGAAAAAGCAGGAAAGAATTACAGATTTAGTCAACCTTTTTGGTGAATTATCACCTGAAGATTTTCGGACGATTTCAGAGGAGGAATTAACAAGTAGAATTAAGAAGTTATTAACTCTAGAAGCTGTTTCAGGTACTCTAAATGATTTAACTCCAGAGCAAATAAAAATTTTTGATGAAGCGGTAGAAAGAAAATAAAATGGTGGATTATTTATTGGATACAAATATTTTTAGTTATATTTGTTCTGCTTGGGGTGCTACATCAGATGAAGCTTTATATGAAGTCACGATCGCTAAAGCTGCTTGGTTGGAATCAGCCGAACAAAGCCATGTACATCTGGTAACTCTGATAAAAGCAGAAGACAATGGAGAGTACTCTCTAAGAGACTAACCTGTGAAGAAGAAATTTGTTACCAATGAAGATGCACGCAAGCAAGCAATTCTCCATCGCCTTGCTAACAACAAGCCGAGCAAATGGAACTTAGAAAGGGCAATTTGGCGTGCTGGAGAACTCAAAATTCGTGAAGCCACACCTTTGTTAATAAAACTTATTTATACTGGTGAGCCTCTGAGAGATTACTGTATTGCTTGGGCATTAGGTTGGTGTGGGGATAATGATGCAGTTCCACGCCTCACAGATTTGTATCAAAACCCATCAACGCCAGAATTTGTACAGCGTATAGCCTTTGAAGCATTGCTCAAACTTTCCGATGCAGAAACTCAAGCCGCTTTACAGACAACACAGATTGAGCTTTTACCACCAGAATTAAGAAATTTAGCCAGCAGTACTTCGGTAGAAGCCTTTGAGGAATTTGCAGCAGCACGTCCGAGTTATCTTTTTGCATTTCTTGATAAAATTTACCAGATAGATAATAAATTTCTGCGTCCCGCAATACTTCAGATTTTACGTACTGCGCCTTTCCAACCCAACTACTTCCGACCCCTGCGCCATATCTTCAAAATTGCAGAATACCGTCGGGATGCTGAAGTTTTTGCAATTCTTGCTTACAGATTTGAACGAGAAATAGGTCAGTTTAATAACGATCTGACAGATCTACTATGGAATGAAGTCACGGGTAAATATCATAGTTCTGGGAAACGAGTTTACACAGAAGAACTTCAGCATCCAGAGCCAATTTTGGCATATAGCAACCAAACCCAAGAATATTTGCGGCGACGGGTGTGGCGTACACTGAAAAAATTGGGCGAACAGGGCGATCGCGACTATACAAAAATGGCAACAGCTATTCTAATTCAGTATTCTGATGCAGATGAACCACCGCTCAGGCGCTCAAAGTTCGACAAATGGGATAAATACACCCGAACAGTCAATCGCTTTTGGGACAGATATGCCGACTACCTCACATTCAACCACATCCTTTACACCAACAGTCAGCGCTATATTTACTATTCCAATGGGTGGTGTCGTCGGAAAAGTTATGAATCTGGAGAGATCGAACCAAAAATGCGGGAAGAAGCGTTTCCCGAACTTTGGGAGCAAAATCCAGAAGCACTGCTACAGCTACTCTTAGAAAGCGAGTGTCTTCCCGTTCATTATTTTGCTGTTAAAGCACTGCGCGTACATCAAAGCTTCTGCGATCGCCTTGATATTAATACAATTGTTCAACTTGTCAATAAACCTTACGAAACAACAGCAGGATTTGGGTTTGAACTTGCTTTGCGTTCTTACAATCCGACTTCACCTGACCGAGATTTAACTCTCATACTTGCCAATCGTTTTCTTCAAGTTGTTTCTGAGGAAAAATATCAGTGGGTCACTGATGAGAGACACCAAATCTTTTTAAAGAATAGTGGTTTAATTGCCACTTTAGCCACCAGTCCAGATACTCAAATTCGGTCTGTTACCTGTAAATTTATTAGCTCTTATATTCTTAGTGAGACAACGGCTAAGCTATTATTTGAACGTTTGCTTGCAGAATTGTTATCACTTCCAGAAACTGAACCCGATTTAGCAAAAGATATAGCAGATACTTTAGTTGTTAATTTTACACCTCAGTTACTGCAATTAGAGTTGAATGTTATTCTGGGCTTACTAGCACATCCAACTTTAGAAATTCAAGAATTAGGCGCTCTCATTGTTATACAAAATCATAAAAATAATCTTACCCCACAACTTTCATCTCTTTACGACTTAGTACAACTGATTGCTATTCAGAGATATGGTGAATTACATAACACAAAACTAATTTCCCAAGAAAGACACTTAATTTTACAGATTGCAGTTAGTCCTATTCTAGAAATCCGCAATGCAATCAAACCCATTATTCGCCGTTTGGTAAAAGCGTATCCAGAATTCAACCTTCAGCTTGCATTGGACTTTATTGAAATTCTATTGAATCCAGAAAATCATGAAGGTGTTCACTGCTATTTAGTCACTGTGTTGCAGGAAGATTTGCAGGAGTGGATGACCGATCTCTATAAAGAAACTGCTGTTCGATTACTAACAGCCAATTCTTCTGCTGCACAAGAAATAGGTGGTTTGATGTTAGGAGCAAATTACCAAATCTGGACAAGCGAATTAACTACCGATGAAATTCTTATATTAGCGAATCACCAAGTTTATTCTATTCGAGAAGCAGCGCAACAGATGTTTTTACAGAACTTAGAGCGTAACCGTAGAAGTTCTCAAGAGATGTTAGCATATGTGGATTTGTTAGATTCACAATGGTCTGATTCACGGGAATTTGCTCATAAAGTATTGACAGCAAAGTTCCATTTGGAGGAATTTACTCCCAAGATTTTGGCTAGCATTTGCGATCGCAAAGACGAAGACGCTAGAAAATTGGGACGAGATTTATTAACTCGCTATATTCCAGAAATCCGTCGTTTGAGCTTGGATAATTCAGCTTTTGCCACTCAAATACTATCTGAGTTTGTAGAAATTTTGCTAACTTCCAGAAAGCACGAAGGCTGGCTGAGTTATTTAGTGCGGTTGCTATGGGAAAATTTAGCAGAGTGGATGGCTGGTGTTAACAAGCAAACCGCGTTGAAGCTACTGCAATCGCAATCTTTAGCTGGACAGGAATTAGGTGGTTTATTGCTAAGTGCAAATTCTCAAGCCTGGACGTCAGAATTTACCACTAGTGAAATAGTCTCACTGGCGAATCACGATATTTTATCAGTGCGAGTTGCTGCACGGCAAATGTTTTTACAAATCCTAGAGCGAGTGAGATCGCGAAGCGGCTCCTTTGCAGCATCGCATGGTAGCGCCGCCGTACCCGGCTTATCGCACTCACAAGAAATGTTAACAGCAGTCCGTTTGCTAGATGCAGAACGGGTAGACTCTTGGGACTTTGCTTTCAGAATATTTACGCAAGAGTTAAAGGTAGAAGATTTGACACCAAAAGCTTTAGTTTGTATTTGCGATAGCACAAACAAAGATGCTAGAACATTAGGAAAAGATTTAATCGCTCGCTACTTTCACAAAGTTCGGCATTTAGCAACCGATAACCCAACTGTAAACCTTCAGATTGCATCTGATTTTATCAAAGCCTTGCTTGCGCCTGAAAAGCATGAAGGTGTTTACAGTTATATTGTGCATTTGCTGAAAGAAGAATTAGATGGATGGATGACAAGCATCAATCGAGAAACAGTCATAAACCTACTTGCCGCTAAGTCTTCTGTGATACAAGAATTGGGTGGGTTATTGCTAACAGCGAATTTCCAAGATTTCTCTAGGGAATTTTCTACCTGCGAAATTGTTAAACTTGCCAACCACGAAATTGTTTCGGTGCGGAAAGCAGCCCTGCAGATGTTTTCACAAGTATTAGAGCGTGTACGTTCTCATTCCGAAGAAATGTTGGCAGCCGTGAAGATGTTAGAGTCGAAATGGGAAGATTCACGCGAATTTGCCTTCAAAATCTTTACCACAAAATTTAGTGCTCGTGAATTCACACCTCAGGTTTTAGTCTCTATATGCGATAGTGTGAGGGAAGATGTGAGAAGACTTGGACGCGATCTCTTAACTCGCAACTTCCAAACAGCTAACAGGGAAGACTATCTGTTGAAATTCAGCGAACATCCATCAGCCGATATGCAAAGATATGTGACAAACTTTTTAGAAAAATATGTAATCAATCAGCCCCAACACTTACGCGAGTTAACCCCTTACTTTATCACTGTATTATCAGCTGTCAATCGCGGACGAGTAGCCAAGCAAAGAATTTTTCATTTTTTAGAATCAGAAGCACAAAAAACTGAAGAAGCAGCAAGAATAGTAGCAGAAATTATGACACGGCACTCAGGCACCATGGCAATAGGAGATAAAGCAAAGGCTATACAAATTATGTTAAAAATTAACAAAAAGTATCCTTATTTGTCTTTACCTATTGAGGTAAAACCCGTCTCAAGAGTGAGAAGTTAGAAGATTTGGATATCGCCAAGAACATTAGAAAACTACTCCCTTTCCGCCATCAAATTACTAACGTTCTTCTCCTCTTTCTTCGTGTACTTTGCGTCTTTGCGGTTCATTTCATTAAGTAATCTTCAGGTAGGATAGGAGTCAAGACTGACAGAATATTTGTAGGGAGCATCCCAATGAGTGAAAAAACGCCGACGATTGCAAATCGCGCCTGTACAAACACAGCAAACCTACCCAGTATTCTATTCTGAGGGCAATGTGCTCCCTATTTGTAAAGCATACCGTTGGATCCCCCCTAGCCCCCCTTAAAAAGGGGGGAAAATACTTAAAAAGTCCCCCTTTTTAAGGGGGATTTAGGGGGATCTAAATTTTTGAACACCTCAACCACCATTCTTAACAACATCCTCAAAAAAAACTTATCTTTATCTTTGACGATCGCTAGATACGCGCATATAATCGAGCAAGAGTTTACTTGCAATTAGTACAAGATTCTTTGCAAGTATGTGATGGCACTAAAAATACAATATGCTTCTTAGTGTCGGTAAATCACGCGCTCGCTGTTGGTATACAATCCTTGCAATACGGGCGGTGGATCGCCGTCCTTGCGTTCAGTTGTGAAACAACTTCACTAACCGTCTCGTAACTTGGCGCGAGTACTCCTACTATCCGGTTTGACTTCCGTGAAGTGATAAATAGGAGTACTCCTGCTGCATGAGTTGAGACGTTTAGTCCTGAGGGATTTACGAAGGGAGAACCAATGGCAAACAGCGCGTGATTTTTTTTATTTCTCAAAATCCATCAACGATCTGGCGACTCTAAGAAAAGCAAGCGACAATAGAAAGTTACAAGAGTCAGTGGGTGAGTGGTGTTAAATGAAACTCATAAAACGTACAACCCTTCAGTATCAAGAAGGGACATCAGATAAAGTTTACGAAGTGGATTTGTGCCAAATCAATGAGGGGCGTTATGTCGTCAATTTTCGCTACGGGCGGCGCGGTACAAATCTTAAAGAAGGTACGAAAACGACTCAGCCTGTATCCATAGCAGAAGCAGAAAAAGCATTTAATAAACTCGTTGAAGAAAAAACAAAGAAAGGATACCGCGATATTTCTATCCCAGTAACGAGCACCACTCCCCAGATTCAACCAGTACATACAGCACCACCTACCAGCGAAGATCCGCGCACGCAGGCAATTCTTAACCGTCTTGCAAACAATCAGCCCAGTAAGTGGAAGCTAGAGAGGGCGATTTGGCGTGCTGGAGAACTGAGAATTCGTGAAGCCACCCCTTTACTACTCCAGCTGATTGGCACTGGCGCACCTCTGAGAGATTATTGTATTGCTTGGGCATTAGGTTGGTGCGGCGATGGAGAAGCGATTCCCGCACTCATGCATTTATATCAAAATCCTTCAACTCCTGAATTTATCAAACGTATTGCGTTTGAAGCGATCGCGAAACTCTCAACTCCACAAGCAAAAGCAGCTTGGCAAATGGAATTAATTGAGTTTTTGCCAGTAGAACTGCGTGTATTGGCGAGAAATGGTGCGGCTGAAGAATTTAAAACAGCTTTAAATCACTATTTAAATCATCACGACTACAGGCGTTATGAAGTTCTCGATAAAATTTATCAAATTGATAACCAATACGTTCGCCCAGCACTGCTCGATATTATCTCTCATGCACCTTTAAAACCAAATTACTTCCAAAGATTGCGCCACATTTTTAAAGTAGCTGAATACCGCCATGATGCGGAAGTATTTGGTATCCTTGCCTATCGTTTTGACTGTGTGAGAGCAAACTTTTCTAGCCAAAAAGACTCTGTAAGGTTGCCAGACAAAACCCATCTTAGAAAAAGATTTTATGGCAATTATAACAGCGTTACGAGACGCTTTGAAGTTATAAAAAATGAAATAGAAGAAGAACTCAAAAATCCTCAATCAAGAATTGCTTACAGCAGCAACACTCGCCAATATCTATGTCGCCGCGTGTGGCGCACTCTCAAAAAACTAGGAGAAGAGAGCGATGCTGAATACATCAGAATGGCTGTTAGCATTCTTCTTCAGTATTCCGATGTTGAATGTGTTAGGGAGACAATCTTTTCTTGGAGAAGTAACTGGTTTAAATATGCTGAGTATTTAACCTTCAATCATATCCTCTATGAAAACAGTTCCCGCTATCGGTTAATTCCGAATTCTAGAACTTGGACTTGGAGGTATCAGAAAGGAGATTATAACGATGATGCAGAACCAACAACGAGAGACGAGGCTTTTCCAGAACTTTGGGAACAAAACCCACAAGCATTGCTCCAGCTTCTACTAGAAAGTCAATGTCTTCCAGTACATCATTTTGCGACCAAATCTTTAAGGCATTGTTATCATTTTTGTCTATCTATTGAAGTAGATACTCTAATAAAACTGATTCAGAAACCTTACGTAGTCACAGTACAATTGGGTTTTGAATTGGCGTTTCTTAACTACAACTCCAAACAACCAAACAAAGAATTGGTAATTGCAGTAGCAAATTGCTTGTTACCAAGCGCTCGTACCCAAGCTTATCGTTGGGTTGAGGAAAACCGCGAATATTTTCTTGAAGACAGCAATTTTATAGCAGCGTTAATTGCTAGCAAACAAACAGAAACACGCCTCTTTGCTCGTAGACTTTTAGGTTATTCCATTCTTAATGACAATCGAACTAGAGTTTTGATTGGGTGTATTATTGCTGAGTTGTTAGCATTGACACCAGATAAGGGAGGCGAGTTAGCGAAAGAAATTGGCGAGACTCTTCTCTTGAGTTTTACACCACAATTACGAACTTTAGGTTTGGGTGTTGTTAATGATTTACTCGCTCATCCTTTGGTAGAAATTCAAGAAATAGGCGTTCGTATTTTACTGAATCATGAAACGAGGGCTGAAAATTTACCGCCGCAAATCATTGAATCACTCCTTGCTTCACCGCATGAATCATTAAGGGTTCTCGGTATCAGATTGTTTGGACAGCTACCAGATGAGAAACTTATGGGCGAGGAGAGTGTTTTGATAGTAGCGATCGCAGTGAATCCTGTAGAAGAGATTCGCAATGCAATCAAACCTATTATTCGCCGATTGGGAACATCTTCCCCCAATTTTGCCGTACAGCTAGCATCAGATTTTATCGAAATTTTGCTAACTCCGGAACAACATGAAGGCGTTCACAACTTCTTGGCGCGTCTTCTCCGGGAAGATTTATCAGGATGGATGACAAGCGTTCGTAAAGACACTGCTTTGCAGTTATTGAGAGCGCAATCTTCTGCTACACAGGAACTTGGTGGTTTGGTACTTGAAGCCAACAGCCAAAGTTGGATTTCAGAAATCACCACTAGCGAAATTGTCAAATTAGCCAACCACGAAATTGTATCGGTGCGGAAAGCAGCACAGCAAATGTTTTCACAAATCTTAGAGCGGGTGCGCTCCCATTCTGAAGAAATGTTAGCAGCTGTGAGGATGTTAGAGGCGAAGTGGGAAGATTCACGCGAATTTGCCTTCAAAATTTTTACAACACAATTTGGTGCTCGTGAATTCACCCCTCAAGTTTTAGTATCTATCTGCGATAGTGTGAGGGAAGAGGCGAGAAGACTGGGGCGCGATCTATTAACTCGCAACTTCCAAATATCTGACAGTGAAGAATATTTGTTGAAATTCAGCGAACATCCATCAGGCGATATGCAAATGTTTGTCACCAACTACTTAGAAGAGTATGCAGGAAATCAGCCCAAACACTTGCGCGAGTTGACGTCTTATTTTATCACGGTATTATCAACTGTCAATCGCGGAAGAGTAGCCAAGCAAAGAATTTTTCATTTTTTAGAATCAGAAGCACAAAAAAATGAAGAAACAGCAAGAATAGTTGCAGAAATTATGACACGTCACTCAGCTACCATGGCAATAGGAGACAAAGCAAAAAGCATACAAATCCTCCTAAAAATCCACAAAAAATATCCTCATTTGTCTGTCCCCATCCAGATCAAAGACGTATCAGAAATCAGGCTTTGAAACAACCAGATAATATTCAAAAAATACTCTCAGCGCTCTCTGCGCCTCTGCGGTTAAAAAATTAATAAAAGGAGTTTAACATGGAATTTAACTACACCTATAAAGGCAGTACAGAAGTTTCAGGAAATGGGACAAGCACGCAAATGTCCTTTTCCCCAGACACCAAACGTCCACCAACATACTTTATCGGGGAATTGCGGCAAAACGTGGCATTTCGCGAAGCAATAAGTGCGTTACACGATGTCGTTGTTTCCGATATGCGGTTCAAACCTAAAGATAAAACAGCATACAAAGAATGGCGTGCCAAACAAGAAGAAATCAATTGGGACTTAATAACAGCAAGGCGGCAAGATGTCGCAACACAAATCAAAACATTGCGAGAGGAATTGAATGAGCTAAACAGGCAAAGCTACGAACGATTGCGACCTTATTATAAAGCTAGGGGAGAATTCCAGCGATATGTTTGGGAAAATCGGCTAGATTTTTATTTTGTTTTCGATCCAGTGATTACTGTTCATCCTGATGAAGTCTTTTTTGAATGCTTTAGTGTTGATGAATCTAGCTATGGGCGGCTGGGTGCAAGTTACGAGGTCTTTAAAAATATCAGTGAATTTGCTTGCGGTACAACAAATGTTGATTACTCAGCAGCACTATATGACGAGTTCCAAAAAGTCCGCAGTTATAAAACAACCCAGTTGCAAGTTGACCCTTCGGGTTTTGAAGTTCAAACAACCAATGAAGCAGCTTACAAAGAAGTCAAAATCGATCTACCAGATAGTTGGGTGAGAGGGTTTTTACAAGTGAGTTCGGCGATGTCTTTACCCGCAACACGCTTTGACTTACACCCAATGGACATCCACAATATTTGTTTTGTCTTGCGTCGCCATAAAGAGAAACAAGGACCGCGAGGAATGCGCTATCACCTAAAACCGGGGGAACCCGTGCGGGTTGTGTTTGAACCCTGGGAGATAGAAGTCGTTTGTCCGCGATCGCCCTACTTGGGAAACGAACCGCAAACCATTCGGGTTTGGGGACGCCGACGCCTTCACATCTTAGAACGCCTCATTCCCGTTGCCAAAAAGTTTACCGTTCATCTGTTAGGTACGGGTATGCCTTCATTCTACGTTGCTGACTTGGGAGATATGTCCTTTACCCTCGGTTTATCGGGATGGACGGCGAATGATTGGTCGCAATCTGGTAACTTTGATTTAATGGCACCCCGTGCTGATGTTGACGAATGGACGCAAAAAATTATATTTGACGGGCTGCGAGAAAATTGGGTAGAAACTGCAGATCGCCTTGCACAGCGCTTAAATTTAAGCCGTACTTCAGTTCTAGGAGCTTTAAGTGCTTATACGCAAGCCGGACGTGTTATTTACGATCTAAACAAACAAGTCTATCGGGTGCGGGAACTCAGCCGAGAACCTTTACCAGTAGAACGTTTGCGGTTTGCCAACGAACGGGAAGAAAATGCAACAAGGTTTTTGAGTCAAAGAGCAGTGCAAGTGACATCAGTAAATAACAGTAACGATAGCTTAGTATTAGAAGGCACTGTAAAAGATTGGGAAAAAACTTATAGTCCATCTTTGACGATCGATAGAGATGAGCGTATAATTAATGCAGAGTGTACCTGCAAATGGCATCAGCAAAACAAGCTGTACAAAGGTCCTTGCGAACACATTCTGGCATTGCGAATGCAATATGCTCGTCAGTGTCAGTAAAAAAAATCACGCACTTAATTGTTGGTAAAAAATCCTTGCAATCTGGGCGGTGGATCGCCGTCCGTGCGTTTAGTTTAGCCATACATCACTAGCCCACTCTTGACTGTGCGGTCTTACGGTACTACCATGGTATTCCGGGTTGACATCCATGTAGTGAATGACCCAGGTAGTACCGTGACCGCTGAGTTGAGTTGTCTAGTCCTGAGGGATTTACGAAGGGAAAGCCAACTTATTAAACTTGCGTGATTTTTTTACACCAAAAGACTTACGCATAGCCCCCTTTATTTTTTTACACCAAAAGACTTACACATAACCCCCCTTTTTAAGGAAACGGTGGTGTACGCATCTTTAGAGATCCCCCTAAATCGCCCAATAAATTGGGCGATTGAAGAATTTCCCCCCTTTTTAAGGGGGGTTAGGGGGGATCGAAACTGCTAGAAGGCATTTTAAGAAACTTGTGTACACCACCGTAGCTCTTTTTAAGAGGGTTTGGGGGGATCGACAACCTGTAAAATCTCCAAAATGGGTTGAGGTTGCGTAAGCCCCAATTACCTCTACCAAAATCAAAAGAGTACGAATAACCAGGATGACTGACCAACCCCGTACCCGCCAAGAACTCTACGAACGTATCCGTCAAATAGGTAGAGAAGAATTTATCCTTGAAGAAATGATTCGTTACGGTTTCTGGCCCGCTGAAGGTACAATACCTCAAGACCCTGCGGATGAAATTCGCCGTGTTGGAGAAATACGGCGGGAACTGGAAGAACTCAGACAGGAAAGCAGCCGTCTCCACAACGAAAAGGAGCTGCGGAAAGAGATGCTCAAGCAGCGCTTAGCCGAGTCGCGGCGCAAGCGCCAGGAAACCAAGGAACGGCGGGAACGGGAAAGACAAGAACGTGCGGAAGCCTGGAAGCAAAAAAAACAGCAAGAGATTGTTTATCTTGGTGAGGGAGTCTCAGCTGGCTTAAATGAGACTGAAGGTGATAGCGAAAGGCTCCAAAGCTATGGCTTACCACTCTGCAACACAGCCAATGAAATTGCTACTGCAATGGGCATAAACGTAGGAAAATTGAGATTTTTAGCCTTCGATCGCAAAACCTCCACAGTCAGCCACTATATCCGTTTCAAAATGCCCAAAAAAACTGGAGGAGAACGGTTGATATCAGCCCCCCTACCCAGTTTAAAACAGGCACAGCATTGGATTTTAGGAAATATTTTGCAAAAGTTAGAAGTTCACGAAGCTGCACACGGTTTTCGGTGCGATCGTTCCATAGTCACCAACGCCACCCCCCATGTTGGTGCTGATGTCATTATCAACTTTGACCTCAAAGATTTTTTCCCCTCTATTTCTTACAAACGAGTTAAAGGGCTTTTCCGCTCCTTTGGTTATTCTGAAGCAGCAGCAACAATATTTAGTTTGCTGTGTACGGCTGCTGAGGTTGAAGAACTAGAACTCGATGGCAAGACATATTATGTCGCACTCGAAGAACGCCACCTCCCACAAGGTTCCCCCGCCAGTCCAGCAATCACTAACTTGCTGTGTCGCCGTCTCGACAAACGCTTAACAGCGATCGCACAAGAATTAGGTTTCAGTTACACCCGTTATGCTGATGACCTTACCTTCTCAGCATCCGGAGATAGCTTGCGTCATATCTGTAATCTCCTCAAACGTACAGAATCCGCAGTCATTTATGAAGGTTTTGCCATCAACCAAGAGAAAACCAGAATTTTACGAAAATCCAGTCAGCAGGAAGTCACCGGAGTTGTTGTCAATGACAAACTCAATATCTCTAAGAAAACCTTAAAGCAATTCCGTGCAACCCTTTATCAAATAGAGAAAGATGGACTAGAAGGTAAATCTTGGGGAAATTCTTCAGATGTTCTGGCTGCAGTCAGTGGTTTTGCTAATTTTGTAGTCATGGTTAATCCTGAAAAAGGCGCTGAGTTTCAACAGCAGATACAAAGAATTAGAAAGAAGTACAAACAGAAAAAATAATTGTCCTTATTAACCCTCTTTTATCACTTTCGTCAAAGAAAATTTGAACTCCCGTTTTTACCTTAGTCCGCGTATAGCCCTTACGGGCATAGCCTGCGGCATTGCGTAGCGTGCGCTTTGCGCTTAGGCGGACTTTGTTTGTATAGCAGCCAATTCTATTCGCTTTAATTATTCTCTCTCTAGACGGCTACCCGTTCTTTGGAAGTGATTTATGTATAGGCAAAACTCTGGGAATATTACTATCTTGATAATTATCATGTCGATTGCTGTGACTGCAATAGGCGTGCGTAATTTTGAATTGTTTTTAAACACTACTTGTTTGGTGAATACTTTGCCTGCTGTCAGTAAACACTGCAAGTAGAAGCAAAAATCTTTGGATTGTCAGCCGATTTTATCAAAAGATCGCTCTACGTTGCTTTGTATTGCTTAACCTGAAATTGTCACCGTATTGCACTTCTAAGGCGCGAGGGAGAGAAATTTCCCTCCTCTAAACTCTAGATGGAGTTTGATAGATGACTTAACCCCGAACTGGGAGCGAGATGAAGAACTCAGTGCCTTGTCCTAATTCCGACTGGACTTCGAGCCGTCCATCATGTCTCTCGACCACAATCTGACGGGCGATCGCTAAGCCTAACCCCGTTCCTTTGCCAACCTCTTTAGTGGTAAACAAGCGATCGAAAATCTTAGATTTGACTTCCTCATTCATACCTTTACCGTTGTCACCAATACGAATTTCGACCGTATTTTGTTTGGATAATAATACAGTTTGAATCGTGATTTGTTGGGGATGATTTTCTAACTTTTTAAAGGTTGTTTGCTGTGCCATTTCATCGAACATATCAATCGCATTGGCCAGAATGTTCATAAACACCTGGTTAAGCTGACCGGGGAAGCAATTAATTTCGGGGATGTCACCGTAGTTTCGTATAACTTTAATAGCAGGTCGATTTTCATTCGCTTTGAGTCGATACTTGAGCATCAACAGCGTACTATCTAACCCTTCGTGCAAGTTGGCGCTAACTTTGTGTTCCGTATCGGCGCGAGAGAAAGTACGCAGGCTAGTGCTAATGCCCTTAATGCGATCGGTCGCGCCTTTCATCGAGTCAATTAACTTGGGTAAATCCTCCAATAGAAACTCCAGGTCAATCTTTTCAGCCAATTCAGCCACCGAACCAGTAGGGGGCTGGTGCTGCTGATATGTGTCTAGATACTCACACAGGTCTTGTACGTAATCTTTAGCATTGTTAATACTGCCGTTAAGGAAGCCAACTGGATTATTAATTTCGTGAGCAACTCCAGCCACCAAGTTACCTAAAGTAGCCATTTTTTCGTTTTGCACAATCTGAAGCTGAGATTCTTCAAGCTGTTGAGCGTAGGCTTGGGCTTGCTGATAGAGGCGAGCATTCTCCAGTGAAATCGCAGCTTGGGCACAGAGCAGATTCAGCAACTCAACGCGATCGCGGGTAAAGGCTCCTATTGCCAGGTTATTTTCCAGATAGACCATGCCCAGCAACTTGCCTTGTTGTAAAATGGGGCTGCACAGCAGACTCTTAGGTTGTTGGTTTTGGATATAGACATCAGCGCTCGATACCGAATCTTGCGCGGCGTTGGCAATCACAGCTGGTTGCAAGCTGCGTTTGACTTTTGTGACCAGACTGATGGGCACTACACCACTATCGACAAGCGACTGCGTTGGATGCAGAATCTGCGTTTCGATTTTTCGAGATTCCGTCAGTGCTGCCCTAGCCTGAACCGTGAGATTTTGCCCCTCACTTAACATCAAAACGCACTGCGTAGCACCTGAGGTTTGCATTACTGTCAGCAAGAGAGTGCCAATTAACCGCTCGATCTCAATTTCACTGGAAAGGGTTTGAGACGCTTTAAGGATGGCAACTAGATCCAGGGTATCAGAAAGACTAGTGGAAGAAGCACTAGTCGAGCTGAAAGTTCCAGTGGCAAATAAAGTTTCGTCAACACAGAGTGGTATCTGCGCTTGTTGGAGGATAGGAGCGAGCAGTTGAGGATAGCGAGTTTCTAAGTCGGAGAGTTTGGCTTTTGCCCCCCAACGAGCATAGCCATAGTAGGCTTCAATCATGTAGGCTTGTGCGACCCGCTCTTTGTTCCAATCCAGGTAAAATTTTGCCGCCAGTTCATTGGCAACGGCTTCTTCCTGAGGGTAGCCATTGGCTTTGGCACCCGCGATCGCCAGGTCATAAAGTTCTAGAGCTTGTGTTTTACAATTGAGGAGTTGATGTTTTTGCGCTTCAACTAAATGATATTTATGCAAGTAATTCATGGGAGCATAATGCGCCCATTCTTTTAACTTTGCTTGATTTTCTTGCAATCGCTGCCATCGCGGTTCCGATTCCGACATCGATTCCGGCGGAGTAGCAAGCACGGTGAGAGAATCATAGAAATATAAGATCGGTTCAACGATATTTCCCATACCCCCAGCCAAATACTGTCGGGTTTGAGCAGCATCGTGTTCCGCTTTAGCAAAGTCTTCAAGCCAGTAATTTAATGTGAATCGATACAGGTAAAAGTAGCATAATCGGTAAAAATCATTGGAGACTTTTGCTTCAGCAAGGATTTTTTCTTCATAGGAATTCTGGCGTAAGGGAATCTCGTTCTCTGACTGACCCAGCAGAATGAGAGCCGCCTGCCAGTAAGCCAAAACACAGTTTGCTGCCGTGAATTGGTGGAGGTCGCACAACTGTTGGTAATAGGCATGAATTTGGGGTTCGAGTTCAGCGAGCGGTTGACCGCACCAGTAGGCATTCAAGCAGAACAACTGAGCATCGTAGCCAAGAAATTCTAGATTGCCGGTTTCCAATCCTGCTTGATATCCTTCTTGAAGAATTGGCAGTGTTTCTTGTAAATGGGTAGTCCAATGACCAACATATCCTCCCATTAACAGGGCTGTTGCCGGTAGAATATTTTTGGCATCTGGTTCTGAGGCGAGTTGGTATCCTAATTGCCCGAACTGAGGCACCTTTGTCATCTCTCCCCACAGGGTTCTAAGTTGGAAGGCGTAACCGGCGTAGCAATACGCCGAAACAGGACTATTGCCAAATTGAATTGACAACTTGGCCTGTAGCGCAACAATTAGGAAATAGAGCATTGAGCCAGTCATGTAACAGACGGGTGTCAGCCGAGCCGCATTTTGCATAATGGCTAACTGCTGGGGGTCTGTCATTTTCGGCAGATGAATGAATGACTCAATCGAGCGACCCTCAATTAAGGCATCGATTTCCAGCTTGATCGGTCGAATATCCTCTAACGTTGGGCTGTCTGGCAGGTTCACGCCCAACATTTGGAAGACTGATTGACCGATCGCGATCGCTTCTAAAAATTGATTGCGGGCTACCAACGCCTGAATTCTGACTTGATAGACTTGCACTTGTTCTAAAGGCGTTTTCGCAAAATGAATCACCGCTTCAATCCACCAATCCATCTGCTCAAAATCGCCAACCAAGAAAGCGACCTCGGCAGCTAAGTCGTGCAGGGATAGGGTCATTTCGTACTGTCGGTGCCAAGCGTCTGTTCCCAGCAGTTTCAGACCCACTGTGGCATATTCACGGGCTGCTTGATAGGCAGTTGCCAGTCTGGCTTTGCGGCAAGCAGTGAGGTTGAGTTGGGCGAGTTCGTCCCTTTCCTGTTGTTCCTCAACAAGCGTTGTTCCATAGTTCAACTGATTGACGATTTCAAAAATGCGCTCTTCTCTAGCGGCTGAAGAAACTTGTTGTAATAAAAGTTGTCCGATCTGATAATGAGTCGTCTGTTTTCGCTCGTCAGGGATGAGGGAATAAGCTGCTTGCTGAACGCGATCGTGGAGAAAGCGATAAGAACAGTTAAACGTTGTTAAAGAGTTGACTTCTGCCACCTTAAGCTCTGATGGCTGATAAAACTTATAAACCTCGGTAATGGGTAAAATCACTCCTTCTTGCAAGGCTTTCCAGAGGTCGATCGCGGTATCTTCGGGCGATCGCTCATTGACAATCGCCAGGGTAGCCAAATCGAACTGAGCGCCAATGCAAGCTGCTAGTTTCAAAACAGTCTGGGTTGCAGCAGGCAATTTTTGCAACTGAAGTGCCATAAACTCGACGACATCATCGGTGAGCGCAAGTAACTTCACCGTTACCAGGTCGCACTGCCAATGTCCCAAGTGGAAGTCAAAGGAAATATAGCCGTCCTCATGCAGTGCTTTGAGAAATTGGGTGAGGAAGAAGGGATTACCTTTGGTTTTTTGATAGAGCAACTCCGTCAGCGGCTGAGCCAGTTCAACAGAACAACTTAGCGTATCTGCCGTTAACTGAGTCACATCCGTTTGGCTCAGGGGTTCTAGGGTAAGGGCATGGATCGGGGTTTGGGCTTTTTTGATCTCGTCGAGCATTAGCATCAAGGGGTGAGTCGGGAACACTTCGTTATCCCGATAAGCTCCAATGATGAACAGGTAACCACGTTGCTTGCCGCCGTAAGTATCGCGTTCTGTCAGCAGTAGCTTCAGCAAGTTCAGAGAAGCTGAATCAGCCCACTGCAAGTCATCCAGGAAAATAACCAGTGGATGCTCTGGCTTGGCGAACTCCGTGATGAACTTCTGGAACAGCAGATTGAAACGGTTCTGAGCAGCACTGCCGGAGAGTTCTGGTACGGGGGGTTGTTGGCCGATGACCTGTTCAAGTTCGGGAATCATCTCGATAAGCACCTGGCCATTGTCACCAACTGCCGCCAGGATCTTCGCTTTCCACTCTTGCAACTGCTTGTCGTCACTGCTCAGCAGTTGATCCATAAGATCGCGGAAGGCTTGGACAAACGCGCTAAAAGGAAGATTGCGGTTGAATTGGTCAAACTTGCCTTTGATGAAATAGCCATGCCAACGCACGATCGGCTTATGTACTTCATTGACGACGGCGGTTTTGCCAATGCCGGAAAAACCTGCCACCAGCATCAATTCGGAGGCTCCATTGGCAACTCGACCAAAAGCATCGAGCAAGGTTTGAACTTCTTGTTCTCGTCCGTAGAGTTTTTCGGGGATCAAAAAGCGATCGCTGATATCCCGTTGGCCTAACTTAAACCAGGTATGTTTGCCCGCAACACGATACTCTTCCTGGCATTTCATGAGATCGTGCTTGAGACCGAGGGCACTTTGATATCGGTCTTCAGCATTCTTAGCCATGAGTTTGCTAATAATTTCACCGAGCATGATGGGCAGATCGGGGTTGAGATCGCAGACAGAGGGTGGTTGCTTAGCTAGATGGGCATGAACCATTTCCATTGGCTCGTCAGCTTGGAATGGTAACTTTCCCGCGAGCAGTTCAAAAAAGGTAATTCCTAAGGAATAGAAATCGCTGCGATAGTCAATTCCCCGGTTCATCCGCCCGGTTTGTTCCGGTGAGATATAAGCCAGGGTGCCTTCTAGAACGTTGCGATTTTGAATCTCTTGAGTTTCACGGGGTAACAGGGAGGCAATGCTAAAGTCAATCAGCTTAATCTGCCGAGTTTGTGGTTGGATCAGAATGTTGGCTGGTTTAATGTCTTTGTGAATAATCCGTTGCTGATAGAGTTGGTGGAGGACATCCACAATTTGTAGGGCAATTGGCCAGAATTGTTCGATACTTAGAGGAGAAGCCTGGATGTAATGACGTAGGGAGATGCCACCGATGTCTGCCATTACCAAAGCATAGCCATTGGCATAGGGTTCTAGACTCATCGGTTGGACAATACCTGGGATGTCGAGACTTTTCGCGATCGCATACTGATTGCGAAACTGCACCAATTCGTTGAAGCTGGGATAGTCGTGCCGCAGTGTCTTGATCACCACCGGACATTGCTGTGACTTTTGCACTCCTCGATAGACAGCCGTCCTAGAACCTAGATACAGCTGCTCAACCAAGGTATAGCCAGAAATATTTGGAAATTGCCGTGCTAGAGAAGTCATTGGTTTAGGAAGAGCGCTTTGACTTCACTAGGATTCCCTAAAGTCTTAATTAAGTAACAGATAAACTAATATTACAAAAATATTATCACGTGAAACTTTCTATATAATAAATATTCCAAAGAGGGTGATTATACGGAATTTTTGGATCTGATAATTAATTCTCCTCTAACAAGGACTTTTGTGCCAAAACCCCTCGCCCTTACCAAGCAGTTATGCCTGGATATATTTGATTAAATTGCTCATCGATAGTCTTGTTTTTGTGAAATAGAATTCTTGCATTAATTTTTGAAGTAGATGCATAACTAATCTGAATTGATGGAACGCTATTATTCTCAGCAAGATTTTTGATAATTGTATACTTTATTTTTTGAATGCCAAACAACGTAATTTTACTAAATCTTAATAAGCGCATTCCTAGCTTCATTAGTCATTTTTACAGTCATCTAAGTAGAGAGGCGCAAAAAAAAAGTATGTAACGAAAAGTAAATTTGCCTAAAAACCTCTTCCCTTCACCATAGCTGTCCTCTTCTATCTACCTTGTCATGGCGGCAATTTTTAACAGCGACTTTCTTAAGTTAATAGTAATGGGAGCGATCGCAAAACTTGCACTCATCACCCCCACCTTATTTTTCTCTTATGAATTAATAGCACCAGCCTCTGGGAACAGATAATTACTCAGCAATATTAACCAAACCTGAAACTTCGGAATCAGCCAATGTTGGGGCTGTAAAAATTTGAGAATATAAGCTTGTTGGTTGTTGTTCGGCAACAACAGGTAGAACTTGACGGGCATGCATTGCAACTGCCACTGTTTTCACATCATAAGCTTGTGTTGCTAGCTTGGGATACAAGCCGATACCGATGATGGGGATTAACAAGCAAGCCGTAATAAACAGTTCGCGGGGTTTAACATCTTGTACAACCGCATCCAAAACCAACTCTTGATTTTGCTTGCCGTAGAAGACGGAACGTAACATGGATAGCAAGTAAATCGGAGTCAAGATAACACCAACAGCGGAGAGAAGCACAACAACAACTTTAAAGCTTGAACTGTAAACATCGCTTGTAGCAAGTCCCAGGAAGACCATCAACTCACCTACAAAACCGCTCATTCCAGGGAGTGCTAGAGAAGCCATCGCACCTGCTGTGAAAAGAGCAAAGGTTTTAGGCATAACTTTTGCCATACCACCCATCTTATCCATCATTAAAGTGTGAGTCCGCTCGTAAGTCACACCAGATAGGAAGAACAAGCTAGCAGCAATCAAACCGTGGGAAACCATCTGCAGCATTGCACCACTGATGCCCATTTCGGAATAGGAGGCAATACCAATCAGGACAAATCCCATGTGGGCAATGGATGAGTACGCTAGACGACGCTTGAGGTTGTTTTGAGCAAAGGCACAACAAGCACCGTAGATAATGTTTACGACACCCAGAATCGCGAGAACTGGGGCAAAGACAACATGAGCATTGGTCAACATCTCCATGTTGATGCGGATGAGCGCATATCCACCCATCTTCAACAACACACCAGCAAGAATCATTGAACCAGGTGCAGATGCTTCACCATGAGCATCGGGAAGCCAGGTATGTAAGGGGAAAATTGGTAGTTTGACGCCAAAGGCAATGAGGAAGCAAGCGTAGACGAGTAATTCTAATGTGTTTGAATATTCTTTCATTCCCAGAGTTGTCATGTCGAAAGTGACAGTGTCTCCAGAGAATGCCATTGCGAAACCTGCTACCAAGATAAAGATTGATGCAGCAGCAGTGTAAAGAATGAATTTTGTGGCTGCGTAACGGCGCTTTTCTCCTCCCCAGATAGAAATCAGCAGGTATACTGGCACCAACTCAATTTCCCACATGAGGAAGAACAACAGCAGATCCTGGGCAACAAACACCCCGATCTGGGCGCTGTACATGACCAGCATCAAAGCATGAAATAATCGCGGCTTTTTGGTTACTTTCCAAGCCGCGAATATTGCAAGAGTATTAATTAACCCTGTAAGCAGTACCAAAGGCATTGATAAACCATCGACTGCTACAGACCAGTTCATTCCCAACTGAGGCACCCAGGCGTACTTCTCAACGAGTTGGAATGCTGAACTTTGAAAATCGTAATGCTGCCAAAAGGCATAAATCATCAACGCAAAATCTGCAAGTGCTACTCCCAAACCGTACCAGCGGACAGTTTTGCCCTCTTTATCTGGAATGAAGGGGATGGCTGCGGTAGCCACCAGAGGCAGGGTAATTATGGCTGTTAGCCAAGGGAACTCGAAAGCATTCATCACTGACAATCGGTTTTTATTTTTGCTTTTAATTACATTATATTAAGCTATCGTTACTTTTGTAAACGTTATTCTTCCAGTTAAAACCAAATCTTTAGAATTCATAGAGATAAATACTTATTTTTTTGACTAGATACATTCTAATTGTAAAGTTTTACAACGACAACAAAAAACGGCAGCTTTTGCTACCGTTACAAAACTTAATATTAATTGCATCCTAAGATAGACTTATTCTCGCCAGACTGATATCTACTTATGCAAAAAGGTACATATGAGAACTTTTTTATTGTTCTGCAATACAGTTGACAAAATTGCAAACTATTTTGCTTTTTAAACGAACAAAGGAAACAAAATAGTATTCTAGTAGTTTGAGAAACCCGGTAACTTTTGTGAAAAAAGTTTCTACCCCAGGTTGTCCGTACACTATTAGATTATTTTCAATTTAAAAGACGCTGATTTTTCGCTCGCGTTCCCCAACTACTCAATGACAACTCTAGCTCCTTGAGTATCAACACAAAGCGATCGCACATCCGCCTTCACGCCCTCTTTTAACCAAGCATTTGCCATCGCTCCAACTACAGCATCAGCATAAACCCTATCCGTCAAAGCCAAAAGAGTTGGTCCGGCACCACTAATGACCATTCCATAAGCACCAGCCGCAACAGCAGCAGAATTCACTGCATCATAACCTCGAATCAAAACCTTTCGATAAGGCTGGTGTAGCCTATCCTGTAATGCAGCCCTCAACCAACTGCCCCTCCCAGTTTCCAAACCACGCAATAATAAGCCGAGATGCGCCGTGTTGAAAATAGCATCTCCACGACTCACCTCAGATGGCAACACCTGTCGGGCTTCCTTCGTTGAAAGCTCAAAATCCGGAATTGCAACCACCGAAACAATTTCCTGACTCCAGGGAATCTCACAAATCTCCCACAAACTTTCTTTTTCTCTTAGCGATTGATTTTCCACTCCCGTCGCTGCCAAACGACATCCACCTAAAAAAGCAGGGACAACATTATCTGGATGATCTTCTAAAGCAATTGCCAACTCTAACAACTGCGACTGACTCAGAGGTTGACCAGCCAATACATTCGCACCAATCAATCCACCAACTATTGCTGTTGCCGAACTCCCCAAACCTCTGGCCAACGGTACGCCAAGAGAAATATCTATCTGCACAAATGGTGGAGGTTGCTCTATAGACTCGTAAAACTTGACAAAAGCCTGATACAGTAAATTACTATCATCAGTCACAACCCGTTCAGCCTCAACACCCGTCACAGTTATGACCCCTCGCCCATGAGAGTGGCGAGTAAACTTAAACTCATTATATAGAGTTAGAGCAGCACCAATGCAGTCAAACCCCGGTCCCAAGTTAGCAGTCGTTGCAGGGACAGTAATAGTGGCACAAGAAACTACAGACATTTTTATGCTTCAGAGCAATTAATCAAACAGCTTCTCATGGAAACGATTAATTTGCTCATTTTTAACTATATTATTGAGGCTAGGTGGGCGCAAAGAATTATCATTGGTGTTGAGCGGGGATGCGTGCGCTCGTCGCCCTTGCTTGCTGTAGGGATGGAATAAGGCTAGTGCGAGCCAAATACAGAAATTTTGCTTTTCGTTACATATTGAAAAAGTTTTCCGCCCAGCTACTAAGTCTTGAGAAAAAACTTAAAACGTATAATATAGATACAAAACTTAAAAAAAATAAAAACTTGATTTATAAAGTTTGTTAAAAGATCCAAAATTCTGTTATGTTTAATTTCAGAGAGGGTAATCTAAGGTCACAAACCCAATAAAAAATTAGCGGACTGGAATCAGTTCCAGCCCGGTAAAAAAAGCGGGCTAACCGTTTAAGGAGCTTGGTTAACCCGTGCAGCTTTGGGAACGCGCAGAGTAATGGTTATTGCAATACCAACTTAACGTTGGCATTTTGCAAACCGCGCTGCTTCACTTCAGCCAGAGTCTTGTTAACAGCATACTTCTGGTTGATAGAGTTGATGAGTTCGGTTTGGTTGTGCTTCTTAGCAACGCCCCACAGGTCTGCGATCAGGTCAAAAGAACCGTCGCTGTTGCGAGACCAACCGAGGTCATATTCGCCTTCGAGAACAGCAACTAAGTCAGCACGAACACGCTGACCGTTGTAACCACGAACATCTGCTTCAGTCTTCACGGAGATGCCGAGGTCGCGCAGGGAAGCCTTGAGGATTTCAGCATCGGTGATTTTGGTACGCAGAGTGCTAAAGTGAGACATTTGGGTTTCCTCCAATGAGAAAGTAGAGAAAGACAACGGTTTTTTGCAAAGCCGCGTTTGGCAGAACGCGGGTGGCAGTAGCTATAGCGGAGTAAAACCCCTATAAGGCACTGCCTTTTTTTTAACTGCTAGCCTTTGATGCTAGCCTTTCCCCCTGTGGTAGCAGGAGAAAGCTTTTAGAACTCCATTCGCTGGTATTCAGCAACGGAGGCTGCAGCAGGTCTTGCTCGCTGTCTAGCCCAATCTCTTAGGGCTGTTACCTGTTCTTGCATCGTTCGAGACAGCGGCAGTGTTGCCTTCAGTGCAGCAATAATATCTAGTTGAGTGAACTCGCGATCTTGGGCAAAAGCTTCGTACATAGCCGCGACGATCGCCTGTTCAATTTCTGCCCCAGAGAACCCATCTGACATCTTAGCTAGCTGTTCGAGGTCAAACCGCGAGATGTCATTCCGGCGCTTGTTCAGGTGAATCTTGAAAATATCCTGACGTTCTTCATTTATGGGCAAATCAACAAAGAAAATTTCATCAAATCGACCTTTCCTCAAAAATTCCCCAGGTAAGCGCTCAACTCTATTAGCAGTTGCCATCACAAACACTGGAGATTTCTTCTCTTGCATCCAAGTGAGGAAAGAGCCAAATATACGGCTAGAAGTACCCCCATCAGAATCAGAAGACCCCGCACTTCCAGCAAAAGACTTGTCCAATTCATCTATAAACAAGATGACTGGGGAAATAGATTCAGCCGTTTTTAACGCGTTCCGCAAGTTGGCTTCCGAACGTCCTACCATGGAACCATCATAGACACGTCCCATATCCAACCGCAATAACGGTAAACCCCAAAGTCGAGAGGTAGTTTTAGCAATCAACGACTTCCCACAACCAGGAACCCCTAAAATTAACATTCCCTTAGGTTGAGGCAAACCATACTCCCGCGCTCTTTCTGTAAAAGCGTTGGAACGTTGCTTGAGCCATTTTTTTAGCTCTTCCAAACCACCAACACCGTCTATAGTTTCATCTTCTTCTATGTACTCAAGTATACCATTTCGGCGAATGAGTTGCTTTTTCTCAGATAAAACTATATCGACTTCTTCTTCTGTCAGACGCCCTGATGTGACCTGCGCCTTGCGGTAAACTTTTTCAGCTTCATCTTTGGTTAATCCTAAAGCCGCTCTTAGAAGCTTTTCCCTGGCTTCAGTCGTTAACCGCCGTCCCCGGTTTTGATCTATGTGATGGGTCAATACTTTGTTCAAGTCTCCCATATCTGGTAATGGGAAGTCAAGAACAACAACTTCCTTCTCCAACTCAATAGGAACTTGTTGCATTGGAGACATTAAAATAATATTTTTCTGCGTACCCTTGAAACTCGCGATCGCATCTCTTAGCGATCTGGTTGTTGCGGGCGCATCTATAAAGGGGTGTAAATCTTTAAGAATAAATATACTAGCTTCTTTCTGCCGAATAATCCATTCAATGGCTGCTTCTGGCGATACAGTGTTGTGTTGGGTGACATTCCGGGGTTGACCGTACTCCACGATGCCGTGAGTCACTGTCCAAACATAGACCTTTCGCTGCGGCTTTGATGATTGAGCAATATGTGAAATTGCTTGCTCAGCCCGCTCTTCCTCGGAGGTCACAAGGTAGATTAGAGGGTATTGAGCTTGAATGAGTATATTGAGCTCTTCTTTCATACTTCGACCTACTTGAGACCTTTACAGACAGTACAGACATCGCCAACATTAAAATAGGGGGGAGAGAATTATGAAAAATATCTCTACTACTCACAATTCCCACCTAGCAAGGAACCAACTCTTCCTCGCCTTTCTGATTTGTTTCATCCATTTCTTCAATGGATATACGTTCTTGTCCAATTATTCCTGGCTGCTTGCCAAGCGCTGCAAGTTCCCCATCCCTAAGGACTAGCGAACTCTCACAGGTTGGGCAGGAATACACTCTATGAGATCTTCCATAAGAAGCTTCATCTACTAATTCTGAATGTGCCAGATAGAAAACCAGAGCGCGTTCCGCTAACTCTGACATTGGTTCCGAGTCAACTGCTGAACGAATTTTGAGTTTCCTATGAAGTTCCGGCGACAAATACAAAGTAACCTTTTGCTTAGTTTGCATATTACTGTTTTGCGGTCTTACCCGGGTATGTATTTCACGATATCGGCTGGCATTTTACTTGTCAACCTACTAAGACGTTTTGACAGCATTTTTGTAACATTTCTTAATTTTAAAGAAGCAGGGGCGCAAGACTACCGCACCCTGTAGTTAATTGTTCTCCTTTGTCTCCCTTGTCTTCCTTGTCCCCCAGCCTCTAGTCCCCAATCCCCAATCCCCAATCCCCAATCTTTCATGATTAGAGGTGCCATAAACCTGATAGATTTAGCTATCAGCGAGTAAAAACTTGGTGAAAATGAAAGTCCTGGTTATTGGTGGCGATGGTTATTGCGGTTGGGCAACCGCACTTTACCTTTCTAATCGAGGTTATGAAGTTGGTATTTTAGATAGTTTAGTGCGACGGCATTGGGACAACGAGTTGGGAGTGGAGACTCTAACTCCAATCGCACCAATTCAACATCGAATTCAACGCTGGCACGATTTGACAGGTAAATCTATTGACCTGTTGATTGGCGATATCACTAACTACGAGTTCTTGAGTAAAGCACTGCACAAATTTCAGCCAGAAGCAATCGTACACTTTGGCGAACAAAGATCTGCGCCTTATTCAATGATTGACCGCGAACACGCAGTTTTTACCCAAGTTAACAACGTAGTTGGGACTTTAAACTTGTTGTACGCCATGCGGGAAGACTTCCCAGACTGCCATTTAGTCAAACTGGGAACAATGGGAGAATATGGAACACCCAACATCGACATCGAAGAAGGGTATATCACAATCGAGCACAACGGGAGGAAAGATACTCTACCCTATCCCAAACAACCCGGCTCGATGTATCATTTGAGCAAAGTTCATGACAGTCATAACATTCACTTTGCGTGTCGGATTTGGGGATTGCGAGCCACAGACCTGAATCAGGGTGTTGTTTACGGTGTTTTGACTGAAGAAACAGGCATGGACGAACTGTTGATTAACCGCCTGGATTACGACGGTGTATTCGGTACGGCACTGAATCGCTTCTGTATCCAAGCAGCTATCGGACATCCCCTAACAGTTTACGGCAAAGGCGGTCAAACCCGAGGATTTTTGGATATTCGAGACACAGTAAGGTGTATCGAAATTGCTGTAGCCAATCCAGCGCAACCCGGTGAATTCCGCGTCTTTAACCAATTCACTGAACTATTCAGTGTTGGTGATTTAGCAATGATGGTGAAGAAAGCTGGTAATGCACTCGGACTGAATGTAGAAATTAATCACTTAGAAAATCCCAGAATTGAGAAAGAAGAGCATTACTTCAACGCCAAAAATACCCAGCTTTTGGATCTTGGGTTACAACCTCATTATCTTTCTGACTCTTTGCTCGATTCTCTACTGAATTTCTCCATTAAGTACCAAAATCGAGTTGACAAACAACAAATTTTGCCTAAAGTCTCTTGGCGAAGAAATTAGGGCAATCTGAAGGATGAAGTATAAAGTATGAAGTCTAAAATTAGACTTCTCAATTGATGGGAAGATTAAAAAGTATAGATGTATACATCTAGTCAAAACACAATTTTGGTTATGTGTACCAATTGTGTTTCTTTTTCATCTTTTATCCTTCATCCTTTTGTTACGGGTTGTGTTGGCTGTACTGAAATTATTTTATATGCGAATCGCTCTCTTCACTGAAACCTTTCTGCCTAAGGTAGACGGCATAGTGACGCGCTTGCGTCATACCATTGACCATCTTCAGCGTAATGGAAACCAAGTTCTAGTGATTGCCCCTGATGGTGGCATAACTGAATACAAAGGAGCTAGAGTATATGGAGTCTCAGGTTTCCCCTTACCACTGTATCCAGAGTTAAAAATGGCACTACCTCGTCCGGCAATCGGTCATACTCTAGAGGAATTCAAGCCAGATATAATTCACGTGGTAAATCCAGCGGTTTTGGGGTTAGCTGGTATATTCCATAGCAAATACCTCAATATCCCTTTAGTAGCGTCTTACCATACACATCTACCACAGTATCTTCAACATTATGGTTTGGGAATGTTAGAAGGATTACTCTGGGAATTGCTTAAAACAGCTCACAATCAAGCATCTTTGAATCTGTGTACTTCTACAGCAATGATGGAGGAATTAACCTCACACGGTATCGAAAGGGTTTATTTATGGCAAAGAGGAGTAGATACAGAATCATTTCATCCAGATAATTTATGCCAAAAAATGCGATCGCGCTTATCGCAAAATCACCCAGAAAGTCCATTATTACTATACGTGGGTCGTCTTTCGGCTGAAAAGGAAATTGAGCGGATCAAACCCATACTAGAAGCTATACCCGAAGCACGGTTAGCATTAGTAGGGGACGGTCCTCACCGTCAAGCATTAGAGAAACATTTTGCCGGAACAAATACACATTTTGTTGGTTATCTTGTTGGCAGAGAATTAGCTTCTGCTTTTGCGAGCGCTGATGCTTTTATTTTTCCTTCCCGTACAGAAACATTAGGATTAGTCCTTCTAGAAGCAATGGCTGCGGGGTGTCCGGTTGTCGCTGCACGTTCGGGTGGCATTCCAGACATAGTCACAGATGGAGTTAATGGGTATCTTTTTGAACCCAAAGCAGATGTTCAAAGTGCTGTTGCAGCCACTATGCGTCTTTTACAACAGCAACAAGAACGAGAAACTATCCGTCAAAATGCCCGAAAAGAAGCAGAACGTTGGGGCTGGGCAGCTGCAACACGCCAGTTACAAACTTACTATCAACAAGCTATTCCATGACACTCCTAAATACTGGTAGCGTCCTGGCTACATTAACAGAACTTACTCAAGTCAACCGCACAAACGCTCTATTGCGCCGTGTCAAAGATCTATCCGTTAACGAATTTGTTTGCTTGCTAGATTTTATAACTGCTGAATTTCAGCAGTTCCTTAGAGCGATCGAACTTATTAATAACGAAGCCCTAGAAACCATGTTAGAAAAGGTTCTAGAGGCAATTACGCTAAAAATCGGTCAAATTCTTCAAGCCCAGCATACTACAATTTTTCTTGTAGATCGCGACAAAGGTCAATTATGGTCAAAAGTACCGCAAGAAAATATTTACAAACCTTTAGAAATTCGCACCCCTATTAATGTTGGTATTCCCGGTCATGTTGCAAGTACAGGTGAATGTCTAAATATCGTAGAAACGGATTCCCATCCCCTTTTTAGTCCGGAATTAGAAAAACAAATGGGCTACAAAATGCATAACATTTTATGTATGCCCGTCTTAAGTAGCAAAAATCAAATTGTAGCGGTTGTACAACTGGCAAATAAAGCAGGAGATATTCCTTTTGATGGCGAGGATGAAGAACGGTTTCGAGATTTCGCTGCATCAATTGGTATTATCTTGGAAAGCTGTCAATCTTTCTATGTAGCTGCCCGCAATCAACGAGGGGCAACAGCTCTTTTACGGGCGACTCAAACACTGGGGCAAAGTTTAGATTTGGAAGCAACTTTGCAAATAGTGATGGAACAAGCCCGAATTTTAATGCAGGCAGACCGCAGCACGCTGTTTTTATATCGTAAAGAAATGGGGGAATTGTGGACTAAAGTGGCAGCGGCTGATGGCAAAACTATGATAGAAATTCGTATATCTGCCAGTAAAGGTATTGCTGGTTATGTCGCGTCTACAGGTGAAGCGCTAAATATTCCCGATGCTTATAAAGATCCGCGTTTCGATCCAAGTATAGACCGAAAAACAGGTTATATAACTCGCAATATTTTATGTTTGCCAGTCTTTAATTCAGCCAATGAACTCATTGGTGTTACACAATTAATTAACAAGCAGCAAGGTAGCTTTACTGCTTCTGATGAAGAATTTATGCGAGCTTTTAATATTCAAGCAGGAATTGCTTTGGAAAATGCACGCTTGTTTGAAAATGTGTTATTAGAAAAACAGTATCAAAAAGATATTTTACAAAGTCTTTCTGACGCCGTAATTTCTACGGATATGGAAGGAAAAATAGTAACTATTAACGATGCAGCGCTACAGTTATTGGGCTGTCCTTTATCGGAGTCTAACGGGAAAAATATTAAGTATGATTGGGAACAACATTTGATAGGTCGTTTGGTTTGGGAAGTTGTACCTATTGAAAATTTACAAATCAGACTGCAAGATAGCTTGAAATGTGGCGCAAGGCATTACGTACCAGAACAAAGTTTATCAGTTGGGTTGTATGTGGAGACTTTATACGCAACACCCATACAAGATTCAACCATAGCCGTACAAGAAATAGGGGATTGCATTTTAGCAATACGCGATCGCAATAACCCGCAAATTTTTCTTCCTTGGAACCAACCTCTTACTCCTCGTTCATCCTTACTTCACGAGTCGTTAATTCAAAAAATTGACCGAAGTATTAATCTTACAGTCAATCCTTTAACCAATCCAGAAGGAGGTGTCCGAGGAGGTTTGGTAGTGTTAGAAGATATTAGCCAAGAAAAACGGATGAAAACAACCATGTACCGCTACTTAACTCCTGGTGTTGCAGAACAAGTGATGGTACTCGGAGAAGATGCATTGATGGTGGGTGAACGAAAAGAGGTAACTATATTATTTTCTGATATCAGAGGTTACACCACGCTGACAGAAAATTTAGGAGCAGCTGAAGTGGTATCGTTACTGAATCAGTACTTTGAAACGATGGTTGAAGCGGTTTTTAATCACGAAGGCACATTAGATAAATTTATTGGTGATGCCTTAATGGCCGTATTTGGTGCGCCACTCCCACTTACAGAAAATCATGCGTGGAGAGCCGTACAATCAGCCTTGGAAATGCGACAAAGGCTGGCTGAATTTAACCGACGACGTATCGTCCAAGCACAGCCCCTCATTCACATCGGTATTGGAATTAGTTCTGGAGAAGTTGTTTCTGGGAATATTGGGTCTCGAAAACGGATGGACTATACCGTGATTGGAGATGGTGTCAATTTAAGCTCGCGTCTCGAAGGAGTGACAAAAGAATACGGCTGCGACATGATTTTAAGCGAATTTACTTATCAATTGTGTAGCGATCGCATTTGGGTACGTGAATTGGATAGAATCAGGGTCAAAGGAAAACATCAAGCCGTTAACATTTACGAGTTGATTGGCGATCGCAGCATGACTCTGGATGCTAACACGCAAGAATTTTTGTTTTTCTACCACCAAGGACGTACTGCGTACACGGAACGCAACTTTCAAAAAGCAATTGATTTTTTTCAATCTGCCAAAAATATCCGACCTACAGACCAAGCTGTCAATATGCATCTAGAACGCGCTTGTAATTATCTTAACCATCCCCCAGATTGTGTATGGGATGGAGTGTGGACAATGGCTTCCAAGTAACGAGTTTACTCAGCGCTGTGCCCGCCTTCATCAGTACGGAAGGGGTCTTCTCCTATCCCCAATTCTTTTTTTGACCGTTTCAAAGTTTTCCAAAGTTCTTTTACTCGTTCGTAAGCATCCTCTGGAGATATTTTCCCAGCAGTCTCTAAGTTACAAATATAACTAACTTTTTGGGCAAATTCCTGTAAATTGGAGTTAAAAACTAAATTTTCTGGCTTTACCTGACCGTAATAATGCCCTCGTGGATATATAAAATTCTCTTTACTGCTAACCATTGTTTTCTCCATTGTTAAAATTTCAAATTTTATCAACCCTTGCAACATCTCCAACTTCTTCAAGAAGTTGGAGGTTCAAGCAAACCGACCTATCAAAAACTTGTGATATGAACTAATCGTTTGCACTTTCATGTGAGAAGTACGATCTTATTCAACTTGATTGAAAAACGTTATTAATAATGTATGATTCTATACATTAATTTCATTATTTTAGCATTTTGTTCCATGAAAAAATATTACAAGTTTTAGTATCAGCAAATACTAGACTTTTTCTATCGGTTATAGTGCAACATTTGATTCTGGCTCCTATTCCCTACTGCTTAGTCCCTTTAGATATAAAATGGTTTAGCCTGCAAGCATAAAAGCTACCTATCGCCTATTACTTAACCTTAAGCCATGTCTGCTCTAACAAAATTATACGAAGGCAAAGCAAAAGTCCTATATACAACGGATCGATCTGATATTCTACTAGCTGATTTTAAAGATGATGCGACTGCTTTCAATGCCCAAAAGCGTGGAAGTATCCAAGGCAAAGGGGCTATTAATTGTAGCATTTCCAGCAAACTTTTTCAACAACTGGAAGCACACGGCATAAAAACTCACTATATTGACAATCCCACTCCCAATCAGATGAGGGTAAGAGCAGTCAAGATTGTGCCTATCGAAGTCGTTGTCAGGAACATTGCAGCCGGAAGTTTGTGTCAACAAACAGGATTACCCTTAGGAACCGTGCTCAAACAGCCATTGGTAGAGTTCTATTACAAAAACGATCCCTTGGGTGACCCGTTGCTAACACGCGATCGCTTACTGTTATTAGAATTAGCAACACCGGAACAAGTAGATGGTATTACCCATCTAGCATTGCAAATCAACGATTTTCTCATCAACTTTTTTAAAAGGTGTGACATTACCTTAGTAGATTTTAAACTAGAGTTTGGTTTGGATTCACAGCAGCAGTTGCTGTTGGCAGATGAAATCAGCCCTGACACGTGTCGATTGTGGGATAATTCCGCCGGAGACGATCCAAATCGTCGAGTTCTTGATAAAGACCGTTTTCGTCGAGATTTGGGAAATATAGAAAATGCATATCAGGAGGTTTTACAACGAGTGCTAAAAGCGGTGGAAGAATTAGGGAGTAGGGAGTAGGGAGTAGGGAGTAGGGAATAAAACAATAGGAATTCAGTTAATACCAACTAACCCCCAGCCCCAGTCCCCCAACCCCTATCCTTTGCCTTTTGCAATTTGGCATATAAATTAGAAAGGCAAAAGTAAAAATAAAGTTTTTACTTTTACTGGTCGCATATAAGCATGACTGCCTTGTGATGGTGTGTGGACGTGAAGAGGAATCTAAATAAAATGCGCTTATCTCCCTTTATATTTACAGTTGTAGCGATCGCAGCCCCATTGGGCAATTCGCTAAGTGTGAATGCACAAACCGCTAAAGATTTAAAAACAGAACCAAAAACAGCAGCGGTTACAGCACCTACAACAGATCCAGAGCAAGTCGTTGTTGGGGTATTCCCAGCAGTTGTGCCTGGAGCGGTAACCAAGCCAGAAGTTATAGTGCCAACAATCTCAACACCAACAATTGCACAAAACCTTCAACAAACTCCAAATCCTGAGAATCAGCCTGCGGGAACTGAGCAACAAGCCCCATCATCTCCGGGTACAAATACACCAGAGGAGACAACCCAGCCAACTCAGGAACCAGTACAAAATAACCAACAACTGCCCAATTTTGACAATTCACCATCGGGGACTCAACAACAAACACCAGCCCCAGAAACCCAGCAACAAGCACCAGCCCCAGAAACCCAGCAACAAGCACCAGCCCCAGAAACCCAACAACAAACACCAGCCCCAGGAAATCAACAACCAGCACCAGAGAACACAAATCCACCTACATTTGAACAAACACCTCCGCCAACTCAACAAGAAACTCCATCAGAACAATCTCCCGCAGCAACAGAACCTCGGGTGCTTGTCTCTGAAGTATTGATTCGCTCTGAAGCCGGACAAGCGATCGCACCAGAGTTGGAAGACCAAATCTATAGAGCAATTCGTACCCAACCGGGGAGAACCACAACTCGTACACAATTGCAAGAAGATATTAACGCCGTTTTTGCTACAGGGTTCTTCTCTAATGTTCAAGCAGTACCAGAAGATACCCCATTAGGTGTACGGGTAAGTTTTGTGGTACAACCCAATCCGGTCTTAACTAAAGTGCAAGTGCAAGCGAATCCCGGCACAAATGTTGCTTCCGTACTACCAGCTGATACTGCAGATACGATATTTAAAGAACAATATGGTAAGATACTTAACCTGCGCGATCTACAAGAAGGGATCAAACAACTCACCAAACGCTATCAAGACAAAGGTTATGCACTAGCGAACGTTATTGGTGCGCCTCAAGTTTCTGAAAATGGAGTTGTTACCCTGCAAGTTGCAGAGGGTGTGGTAGAAGATATTCGAGTTCAGTTCCGCAATAAAGAAGGTCAAACAACAAACGACAAGGGACAACCAATTCGCGGACGAACACAGCCCTACATCGTGACACGAGAACTACAACTAAAGCCCGGAAATGTTTTTAACCGAAACACAGTGCAAAGAGACCTGCAAAGGGTATTTGGGCTGGGACTATTTGAAGATGTAAACGTTTCCCTCGATCCCGGTAGCGATCCTAGCAAAGTGGATGTAGTCGTCAACGTTGTTGAACGTAACAGCGGTTCTATTGCAGCAGGTGCTGGTATTAGTTCTGCAAGTGGCTTGTTTGGTACTGTCAGCTATCAGCAGCAAAACCTCAATGGACGAAATCAAAAACTGGGTGCTGAGGTACAAGTAGGACAAAGAGAATTGTTATTTGACCTCCGCTTTACAGACCCTTGGATTGCTGGCGATCCTTACCGCACTTCTTACACAGCCAATATTTTCCGTCGGAGATCCATTTCATTAATCTTTGAAGGCGACGATAGAGATATTGAAACTGTTCAAAACGTGAACGACCCCAACGAAGATGGTGATACCCCTCGCGTTGTACGCTTGGGGGGTGGTGTCAATTTCACCCGTCCTTTGTCTAGAAATCCTTATGAAAGAGCAGAATGGACAGCCTCAGCTGGTTTGCAATATCAGAGAGTGACGATCAGAGGTGATGGGGAGACCGCTAGGCTGGGACGCCTTGAAGGTACAAATGAGTTTGTGGAACTCAGCGAATCTGGAAAAGGGAAAGACGATTTACTACTCTTGCAATTGGGACTCGCACGGGACTTGAGAAATAATCCCTTACAACCCACAAGTGGTTCTTTCCTGCGTTTTGGCGTTGACCAATCCGTACCTATAGGATTGGGAAATATTTTCCTGACAAGATTGCGTGGTAGCTATAGCACATACTTACCCATCGATTTTACAAACTTTACTAAAGGACCGGAAACTCTTGCTTTTAACGTTCAAGCAGGAACGATACTAGGCGATCTCCCGCCTTATGAAGCCTTTTCTCTTGGTGGTAGTAACTCTGTACGGGGTTACGAAGAAGGAGGTTTGGGTAGCGGGCGCAGTTTTGTCCAAGCATCAGTTGAGTATCGCTTCCCCGTCTTTTCTGTTGTGAGCGGTGCTTTATTTTTTGATGTTGGTAGCGATTTGGGAACAAGTACTCGGGCTGCTGAGTTGTTGAATAAAGATGGTACTGGCTACGGCTTTGGTATTGGGGTGCGAGTGCAATCTCCTTTAGGACCAATTCGTATTGACTATGGTGTTAACGACGATGGTGATAGCCGCATTAACTTTGGTATTGGAGAGAGGTTCTGATTTGGCTAATAGCTAATGGCTAATGGCTAATGGCTAATGGCTAATAGCTAATAGCTAATGGCTAATGAAGCTTGGCAATTAGCAATTAACAATTAGCAATTAAAAAAATGCAACATACTTTAGCAAGTGAAATCAACCAAACTGGAGTGGGACTGCATAGCGGTATCTCAACTCAAGTTCGCATCCGACCATCGGAAGCTGGTAGCGGACGCTACTTTGTACGCGTGGATCTGCCAAATACACCGATAATTCCAGCACAGGTAGCAGCAGTTAATCAAACTGTGCTCTCAACGCAGTTAGGTAAGGGTGAAGCTCATGTACGTACAGTTGAACATTTGCTTGCATCTCTAGCTACTATGGGAGTGGATAATGCTCGAATTGAAATCAATGGTCCGGAGGTTCCACTTTTGGATGGTTCGGCAAAGGAGTGGGCAACTGCGATCGCATCTGTTGGCTTAGTATCACAGCCATCAAGTGAGGATAGAGTTCTTCGTGTTTTAGAAGAGCCAATTTGGGTGCGTCAGGGCGATGCTTTTGTTTGTGCCCTACCATCTGAAGAAGTACGGTTTACTTATGGTATTGATTTTGACGTAAAAGCTATTGGCAACCAATGGTACAGTTGGTCGCCAGGGAGCGATAGCTTCGCTACTGCGCGGGGCGCATCTCGCACAAATTTTGCCGAAAGTTTTTTAACCGAAATTGCCCCAGCCCGCACTTTTGGGTTGCTACATCAAATCGAACAGTTACAACAATCGGGTTTAATTAAAGGTGGAAGCTTAGATAACGCTCTCGTTTGCGGACCTGAAGGTTGGTTAAATCCACCACTAAGATTTGCAAATGAGCCAGTACGTCATAAAATCTTGGATTTAGTAGGAGATTTGAGTTTGTTAGGTACCTTCCCTTGTGCTCATGTCTTAGCATACAAAGCCAGCCATAATTTACATATTCAACTGGCACAAAGAATTTTGGAGCTAGCTGATGGCTAATTGCTATTAGCCATTAGCCATCAGCTATTAGCATCCAAAATCTATAGGGAGGGTCATATCAAACACCTACTAACATAATCAAAATATCAAATAAACAGCAGGAGCAATGACAATCGTCACCGAACAAGCGAATACCATTGATGTTTCCGCACCAGCATCTAATAACCAATCGGATAATTCAGCTACAAGTAAAAATGACTCCAAAGTCATTTTTTCAGTAGAAGACATCCACAAACTTCTACCCCACAGATATCCATTTGCCCTTGTCGATCGGATTATTGACTATCTTCCAGGAAAACGCGCTGTAGGTATAAAAAACGTCACGTTTAATGAACCTCAGTTTCAAGGGCATTTCCCAGGACAACCTATTATGCCAGGAGTGCTTATAGTAGAAGCCATGGCACAAGTTGGTGGTGTTGTTCTCACTCAGCTTCCAGAAATGGAGGGTGGGCTTTTTTTATTTGCTGGCATAGATAAAGTACGCTTCCGCCGTCAAGTTGTACCGGGAGATCAACTAGTCATGACAGTGGAACTGTTGTGGGTAAAACAGCGTCGTTTCGGTAAGATGCAAGCGCGTGCTGAAGTTGACGGTCAGCTTGCGGCTGAAGGCGAACTTATGTTTTCCCTATCGACCTAAACGCTTGTTTTTGTGGGGGGCACGACCGTGACGTGCCTTTCTTCAAGTCCAATTTAGGATATCAATAAAAGAAACAAGCAACAACAGCATCCTGCTCAACTTTTGACGCCCTCACACTCTCCTCTAGCTACTCTCACACTTTAGCTACCGATAAAACTACCTAATCTTACGTGCAGACGCGCATTGCGTGTTTGGACACAGCAAAGACTTTTCTGGAGAGCACCCTTGAAAACGCTAATTCATCCTACTGCTGTCATTCATCCTAATTCAGATTTGCACCCCACGGTGCAAGTCGGTGCGTATGCTGTGATTGGAGGGCATGTCAAAGTTGGTCCTGAAACCGTAATCGGCGCTCACGCCGTATTAGAAGGACCATTAGAAATTGGGGCGCGAAATCAAATTTTTCCCGGTGCCGTTATTGGCATGGAACCTCAAGATTTAAAATATGCTGGCGAATACAGCTGGGTCAAAATAGGAAACGATAACTCAATAAGAGAATACGTCACCATTAATAAAGCAACTGGTGCGGGTGAAGAAACTCGCATTGGTAACGGTAACCTGCTTATGGCTTATGTCCATGTAGGTCATAACTGTATTATTGAAGATTCTGTAATAATTGCCAACTCCGTTGCTTTAGCCGGACACGTCCATATAGAGTCACGTGCAAGACTTAGTGGAGTGTTGGGAGTCCATCAATTTGTGCATATTGGAAGTCTCGCAATGGTGGGAGGTATGGCACGGATTGACAGAGATGTGCCTCCATATATGTTAGTAGAGGGGAATCCAGCACGGATACGCACTCTCAACCTTGTAGGGCTGAAACGTTCTGGAATGGATCTCAATGAATTCCAAATCCTTAAGAAAGCTTTTCGCATTCTTTACCGTTCGGAGTTGACATTTAAAGAAGCCATAGAACATCTCGAAGAACTGGGAGAAACCTCACAGCTACAGCATTTGCGCCGCTTTCTCCTGCTTTCCCAAATGCCAGGGAGACGCGGTTTGGTTCCAGGTAAAGGGAAAGCTGCTAGCAGTGATGGAGATAGGGAATAGGGGATTGGGGACAAGGCGGACAAGGAGTACAAGGGAGACAAGGAGGACAAAGAAGACAAGGAGGACAAGAGAGACGAAGTATATTTTCTCCGTTGTTACCTTGTCTACCCCCTCTCCCTTGTCTACCTTGTCCCTCTCCCTTGTCTACCCCCTCTCCCTTGTCTACCCCCTCTCCCTTATCCCCAATCCCCAATCCTCATATGCGTATATTTATCAGTACTGGCGAAGTATCTGGTGACTTACAAGGGTCGCTACTCATCTCCGCACTTAAAAAACAAGCTGCGATCGCAGGGTTCCCACTAGAAATTGTGGCACTCGGTGGTGAAAAAATGGCATCTGAGGGAGCTACTTTACTGGGAAATACCACTCACATTGGCTCCTTTGGTCTTATAGAATCGTTACGCTTTGTTGTCCCAACACTACAAATTCAGCGACGGGCAATTGCTTACCTCAAACAACATCCGCCCGATTTAGTAGTGCTTATCGATTATATGGGACCTAATTTGGGCATCGGCAGTTATATTCGCCGTCATTTGCCACAAGTCCCTATCGTTTATTACATTGCACCACAAGTATGGGTAGCTTCAATTACGCCAAGCGACACTGAAAGAATTCTGAACGTCAGTAATAAGGTGCTTGCAATTTTTCCAGAAGAAGCACGTTACTTCCGAGACAAAGGAGCAAACGTAACGTGGATCGGTCATCCCCTTATAGATAGAATCAAAAATTTTCCAAGCCGTGAAGTTGCAAGGACTGAGTTGGGAGTTAAAGGCGATACCATAAACGTTGCTCTTATTCCTGCTTCTCGCTACCAAGAACTGAAGTATCTGCTACCAGTGATGTTTCAAGCAGCACGAGAGATTCAATCTAAATTACCACAAGTGCATTTTTGGATTCCTTTGTCTTTGGAAATATACCGAAAATTTATTGAAAAAGCGATACAACAGTTTGGTCTGCAAGCGACTGTAGTCTCCGGTCAACAACAACAAGTACTAGCTGCTGCTGACTTGGCAATTACCAAGTGCGGTACTGTCAACTTGGAATTGGCTTTATTGAACACACCGCAAGTCGTTTTATACCGTCTCAATTCATTGACTTATTGGGTGGCTCGAAACATCTTTAAAATTTCTGTCCCCTTTGCTTCACCTGTAAACTTGGTAGTCATGAGGTCAATTGTGCCAGAGTTTATCCAAGAAACTGCAACTCCGGAAAATTTGACTGTAGCAGCCATGGAATTGTTGCTCAATCCAGAACGCAAGCAGCAAATGCAAGCAGATTATCAGGTTATGCAGCAGTCTTTAGGTGAAATTGGCGTTTGCGATCGCGCTGCTAAAGAAATTTTACAAATGCTACCAAATCTTTAAAATTTAATTTTAGGCTTTGGGGTAAACTAGTACTCATGTTTTATTTTAGAGACACTACGATCGATGTCTCTTAGTGTTTTATACCTCAAGTCCACGATTGTTATTCTCAGCATCCCAAACCCAAAGCCCGGACTCTAAAATCCTCAGCCGTCCCATTGCTGTGGATTTATTTGCTGGTGCTGGAGGTATGACACTTGGTTTTGAACAAGCGGGATTTGACGTGCTTGCATCTGTTGAAATCGATCCAATTCATTGTGCAATACACGAATTTAATTTTCCTTTTTGGAAAATTTTTTGCAAAAGTATTGTTGAGATTACAGCAGAAGAAATTAGAAAGAATTCCTGTATTGGCGATCGCGAAATAGATGTAGTATTTGGTGGTCCTCCGTGTCAGGGATTTTCCTTAATAGGCAAACGTATTTTTGACGATCCTCGTAACGCTTTAGTCTGCCATTATATAAAATTAGTTTTAGAGTTAAACCCCAAGTTTTTTGTTTTAGAAAATGTTAAGGGAATGACTGTTGGTAAACATAAAGAATTTATTTCAACGATCGTAAATGAATTTGAAGAAAATGGATATCAAGTTCGTCAAGATTATAAAGTCTTAAATGCTTCAGAATATGGAGTGCCGCAAAATCGTGAAAGGTTATTTTTGTTAGGTAGCCGTTACGGGTTAGAATTACCAAAGTATCCCAAGCCGATCGCTAAATCCGTTGGCTCCAAAAAAGCTAATTCAAACAATCAACTCCCTACCAGCCCTACAGTTTGGGATGCGATCGGGGACTTACCGGAAGTAGAAAACTATATAGAACTGTTTAAACAAGATTGGGCGATCGCAAATTTTGGAAAACCGAGCCATTATGGGAGACAGCTTCGCGGTTTTTCCCCTGCAAACAATGACTATTCCTATCCGCGCCAGTACGATCCTCGAATTCTGACTTCAAGTTTAAGGACAAGACATTCTTTAGAATCTATCAAAAGATTTGAAGCGACTCCATATGGCAAAACAGAACCTATCAGCCGCTTTCTCAAACTCGATCCCCAAGGAATTTGTAATACGTTAAGAGCCGGAACTCCAAGTAACAGAGGAGCGTTTACTTCTCCTCGACCAATTCACCCGTTTACCCCAAGATGTATTACTGTACGCGAAGCAGCACGTTTGCACTCGTATCCAGATTGGTTTAGATTTCATACAACAAAATGGCACGGATTTCGACAAGTAGGGAACTCTGTTCCACCTTTATTAGCAAAAGCAGTAGCCTCAGAAATTATCAAAGTTCTCGGTTTATGTCCTGAGAAGCCTAAAATTATACAAGCTCTGGGAAATAAAAAAAATTTGACATTTGATATGTCTCACGCATCTCGTTATTATGGTGTCGATCCGCGTGCTATTGAACGAAGAACTAAAGGGTTGAAAAGTGAAATTGTGTAGGTTTAGTTTTGTTCTTGAATCCAACATTTACAAGCCTACTTGGATAAGGAAATTGTAGGTTGGGTTAGAGAACGAAATCTAACGAATTCTGATAAATGTTGGGTTTCGTTCCTCAAACGCCACATCGCTCAACGAGGGGAACCCAGAGCAGTGCTGCTCTCCGCACGCGAGTGACTCCCCAACCTACGTTCTAGGTTCTAAACTTCCCAGGGCGAAGGAATAGTAATGACTGATAAAACTTTTGCGACTTGCAATTTGACAGCTACCCTACCGCAATTTGGACAAGTCACTTTAGTATCGAGCTGTGGTTCTCTCTCATGCTGAATCAATAGCCCCTGTTTGCAGTTCCAGCACTCGCAAATAACACGTCCTTGCGGTTTATCAACATCTAAAAGTCTAATATGCTGTTCTACTTGAATTTTGGATTGGGAGTTGCGATCGCGTTGCAGTTTGGGCGATGGAGTTTGTATTTCTTGATTCATGAAGAAGTCTTTTTTGAAATCTAAATGTGCATATAGTCTAGTAACTGCACCCCATTGCATCTTAACGAAATTGTAGCTTTATCAGTTATTGATTTTGTACCGATCGGTAGAAAAAGTAGTAGTGTTCTCTTTTCATAAAGAGATCGCTACCAACTTCATTATTATTTAATGAAATATTTTCCTGATTTTGATTGTTTGTTGGCGCTAGGAGTTGGACTAGTAAAGGAGCCCAAACAGCAACGCACATCAGACTCAGTACCCCCAATAATTTGCGAGATTTCGCATTTTTTTGCCTTGGCTTTGCTAATCCTGATTGACAGCAAACCATCTGGGGAGACCAGAAATGATTATTAAAATCGTAGTAACTCACTTGTAATCTTGTTGCTAGGTTGGAAAGCAAATAAAAAGTTTACCAAAATAAACTTTAATAGGAGAGACGAATAATCCCAAAAATAGATTCAAAAAATTTTAGAAATTTTTGCTTTTTGGCAATTTTTGCTTTATCCACTGTTTTTTCAGCGCTCCACTATGGAGATGCAATCGCTTAATTCAGCAACTGACAATCGGTAACTCACACTTGATGAATAGTTACATATACCGTATTAAGTACTAAATAATTTATTGAAACCAAAAAATTGATTAATTATTCAAATACAACACTTTTATGCATGATAATTAGATCTTTAGCCGCCGATCGCTAGTTACTGGAATGCATTTGCTGGGCAAATTCTCGATGCAATTGGTACTGTAAAATCTTTTGTTGTGCTAGTGAGTAATTGGGGCTGGAGGTTGGTACACTTTCCATAAGTTTAATAGCTTCTTCCCAACGACGGGAAACAACTCGCCATTCATTTTCAGACTGCGCTGACTTTGTTAGCCTGGTTGCAGACTTTGCTTTATTCAAACCTTTTTGATAAGTGCTATCTTCTGGAACAGGAGTTGCAGAGGGAACTGCTAGTTGTTTTTCAATATAGGATAAATTTGCTGATACAGTTTTTTTCACTTTTGGTAAATTAGCAAAGAAATACATCCATAAACCTGCTATAGATACCAATAAAATTATAAAAAATCTTTGCAATAATTTGCGATATTTTGTAATTACGTCAGTGATACTAGTTTTCTTCTGAGGTGAAATTTCAGTAATCGGTGTTGGAGTGGCGATCGCTTCAGCTTGTAGGTTTTCTGGTTGAATCTCTACTGTGTGTTCCTGACCTACACTAGTTTCTTCGCTTGGAAAGTCGTCCATAAAAAGCAAGCGATCTTTGAAAAGATATTCAACCTGATATAGGAAAGCAGCACTAATAATCCAGATAGCAGCAAAGAGAATTTGTACAGTTCTATGAGCGCGATCGTAGGTGTTAATAAGATTTTCATAATTAACTTTAAATAGAGACAGGAAGGGAATACAAATTAACGTTGCTATCAGGGTGGATAGAACAAACACCAACCAACTATACAAACTTTCCCTCCAACTCATAATCCCAGGTAGGAATCCTTGAGGTGTTTTTGCTCGTTCGCCAGGAATAACAGAAATAAAGCGGCTGAGAAAAAAGTGATGGAAAAAGGCGATCGCAGGTATTGGAGAGATCAGCAACAATATCAACACCACAGAAGACAGTTCTGGCTGTTGAGACCACTTATCTAGATGGTAGTCTAACAAACTGCTACGCCTAACAAAAGCCCCCAACCCAGCCATAAAAACTGAGATTATCAAAGCGTTCAACCATGCATTAGGGTAAGGCAACCATATAGGTAATCCAAGTTTTTTCATCTCATACCTGCCGTATTTTAGTTAAAAGGATAAATTTCAACACTTCATTGCATAACCTTGCGCTTACAGTGTTGGATAGCAAGCAACACATGAAGTCTTATTAATTTTTGAAAAAGTTAGCATCTATCAAAAGAAGTACTTTAATGAAAAAGAGAGTGTCGGCTGTAATAATACCATTCCCCTGACCAATGTCAAAATTAAGAAAAATAGTGTTTGATAGCTAGTGTTAGTCAGATTCCTGACTTCTTTAAGGACGCTGTTAGCGAATGGTGGATCTAAGCCCCCACCTCGCTCCGGTAGCTCCGCCTGGGAATGCCTTCTTGAGAAGCTCCGCTTTCGATACTCGGTGTCCTCGCAAGGCTCTCACTGTCTGCATCCCCAGTTAAAGGTACCAGAGCGAGAGACGAGAGTGGCAAATGAGAGGTGTTCTTCTCCATTGACGAGCTCTATCCTTGAAGAAGTCGGGGTTTTTGCAGATCCGAACCGAATCTCAATTACGATTGTTTAATGCCACCCTTACCTACATACACCAAACAACCTTGGATAGAAACTTACAGTGAAATAATTGATGTCAGATCTCCTAGTGAATATGCTGAAGACCATATCCCTGGTGCCATCAATTTACCAGTACTCAACGATGCAGAACGTGCTCGCGTAGGAACAGTATACAAACAAGATTCTCCCTTCACTGCTCGAAAAATTGGTGCTGCTTTAGTTTCCAAAAACATTTCTCAGCATCTGAGCCAGCATTTTGAAACAAAAGGAAAAGATTACCAACCCTTGATCTACTGCTGGAGAGGCGGACAGCGTTCCAACAGTATGGCTTTGGTACTGACCCAAATTGGTTGGCGTGTCACCCTTATTGAAGGCGGTTACAAGACATACCGCGCCTACGTTCGCGATCGGTTAGAAAAAATACCAGAAAAATTTACCTACCGAGTCTTGTGTGGTTTAACTGGTAGTGGTAAGACTCATATCCTACGCAAAATGCGCCTGAGTGGGTTTCAAGTTTTAAATTTGGAAGCTTTGGCAAATCATCGAGGTTCCCTACTTGGGGAAGAATGGGATAATCAACCCTCACCTCAACCCTCTCAAAAATATTTTGAATCTTTGCTACTGCAACAACTGCAAAGTTTCAATCCTGCAGAAACTATTTGGTTAGAATCAGAAAGTAACAAAATTGGACAAGTTTATTTACCCCTGTCCTTATGGGACAAGATGAAACAGGCGAGTTGTGTAGAAATTCAAGTTCCACTCTCCACAAGAGTTAGCTATCTCCTGCAAGAATATCCACACCTCACAACACATCCAGATTTTTTAAAAGTAAAACTAGAAAAGCTAAAATCTCGCTACAGCAAAGAAAAGCTGCGTGAATGGGATCGGTTGATTGATACCCAACAGTGGGAGTTATTTGTAGAGGATATGTTAAATTGCCACTACGATCCAACTTACTATAAATCTATGCAATGGAACTTTAAAAAAGTAGAGAAAATTTTAAAAATATCAGATTTATCTGATGCTACAGTAGAGAACTTACTAAATTTAGTATTAAAGGATTTTTGAACACTCTCATTTCTTATCACTCTGGCGAATAGAATTCGCAGCTACACAGACAAAACTTACCAGCGTGGGTTGAAATTTTTCATAAGTCCGCGTAGGTATGTTCTGTTTGTATAGTCGCGATGTTTCCGTCACAAGCGTGTTTATCCAAATTGGGATGCTCTCCTGAGCGTCAGAAACAAAATGCTACTCTTTCTTACCTGCCAAACTTTCAGGACTAATATTGATTAGAGGTAAAGTACCATTACCGCTTATCACCGTTGGAAAACGTCCATCCCACTTTTCGATCGCCTGCTTTTGCAACAATTCTGGTGTCAAAGTTTGTCTTTGTAATCTTTGTGCTTCTGCTTGACCCCTAGCACGATTCACATCTGCTTGGGCTTCTTGAGTTGCTTTCTTAGCAATAAACTCTGCTTGTTTAGCTTCTTGTTCGGCTATTTGCTTTGCTTCAATAGCTTTACTAAACTCAGGAGAAAATGAAAAATTTACTAAAGACACATCATCAACTATCAAACCGTAAGCAGAAAGACGTTGTTTTAGATGAGTGTCAATTTCTGCTTTCAGTTGCGTTCTGATAGTAATAATTTCTTCTGCTGTCTTCTTTGCTGTTGCTGCTTTCAACACTTCAGACACAGATGGAGTAATTATTCCAGTAATAATTTGTTCTTCATCACCTACTTGTTGATAGACTTTATTAACCCGTGTTGGTTCGATATGCCAATTCACTGCAAGTTCTGTCGTGACTTTCTGAAGGTCTTTGGAAGCAGCATCAGCATTAAAAGTATTTTGCCGAACCCTCACACTCAGCCTTTTGACTGTTGTAACAATCGGCATTATAGGATGAATACCCTCATCTAACACTTGCTCTTGGACTTTTCCAAAATGCATGACAACACCCCTCTCACCTGCATTTACAATTGTAAAGGGACGGAACACGATCGCTAGAAGTAAGACACATACACCTCCTGCTAAGGGAAAACCTAATCTAAAATTATTGGATCTGGAGATTTGTCTGCTAATGTTCTGCATACTGTTAAGAGATTTTAATAAATTAAGCACTCATAGGGTAGATACAACCAACCCTAAAGGTAGTTTTGTGATTTGAGTTTACTCAACGAGAAAAACTCTTTAATATAGATACATCTCAAACAGAAGAATTTATGAAATAAAATCGATCAACTAAAGTTTTGAACTATGAAGATTTATCAACGCCACCCCTGGCCTACTACGGTAGATGAAGCCATAAAAATACAAGAAGAACTCCAGTCTGAAGTGATTGTTGAAGATAATTTTAAACAACCCTTGCAATATGTTGCAGGTGTTGATATGGCTTTTGAAGAAGATGGTGCGATTAGCCGTGCTGCTGTGGCGGTACTGAGCTTTCCCGATCTACAGTTACAGGAAACAAGCATTGCACGTCGTCCTACAACGTTCCCCTACATTCCTGGCTTTCTGTCATTTCGCGAAATACCTGCAGTTTTAGACGCTTTGGAAAAAATTACGATCTCACCAGATATTATCCTGTGTGATGGACAAGGAATCGCCCATCCTCGTAGGTTTGGTATAGCTTGTCATTTAGGCTTAATTATGGATATGCCTACTATTGGTGTTGCAAAATCGTTACTTATTGGTAAGCATGAGGACTTGCCAGAAACACGAGGTAGCTGGCAACCGTTAATGCATAAAGGAGAAACGGTGGGAGCCGTTTTACGGACGCGTACAGGAGTTAAACCCGTGTACGTTTCTAGCGGTCATAGAGTGAGTTTACCTACGGCTATTGATTGTGTATTGCGTTGTACTACAAAGTATCGCTTACCAGAAACAACTCGCCTTGCTGATAAACTTTCTAAACACTAGCAGTCCGTGTCATGAGTTCTAATTGGTTTGTAGTTGTGCTATGCCTAACGCCACTCTTGGGCAAACAGCACTGTAAAAATCAGTTACAACTCAGATTTACACAGCAGAATTTAAGATATGAACTAAAGATTTTAACCTGATTTTTGATAAGGATTACTTGAAAACTCAAGATATATAATGACTTACTGCTATAGAAAAGGTTGACGCTTTACAAAGCATTGACACTTATCTTAAATTCTAGACTTACGCTTTTAGAACCAGTTGCTGGCTTCTATTAATCGTGTTAGGAATCATACAGCTAGGAATTGAAGTTATTCATTAACATTACGGTGTCGCAAAGTATGAACTCACTCACTTTACAGTGGCAGGATGCAGGAAAAGACAACACTCAGAAAATATATGAACAGCAGCCAAGTAAAAACCAAGGTACTGTTCGTATTGGTCGCGATCCAGTTCGATGTGATATTGTACTGAATCATCCTACTGTATCGGGGTTGCATATTGAAATTTACTTTCATTCACAACAGCAATGTTTTGTAATTAGAAATTTGCGAGAACAGAACCCCCCACTTGTCGATGGACGGCAACTCGTTCAAGGTACATTAAGACTCAATCAAGGCAGCACTATTTATTTGGGGCAGCAACAACTTCACGTAACTGCTGTTTCTATTTCCTCGACTAGCAGCGTTCCAGAAACACTTTTAGCCCCACCAAAACCACCGACAGCAAATGCCCAACCTCTTACACCATCCGCAGGACAAGGGCAATATCCCCCCCACCAACCTACGCCTCCTGTCAGGCAACAACGCCCAGTTCAACCATATCCCCCCCACCAACCTACGCCTCCTGTCAGGCAACAACCAGTTGTACAAGGACACCACTATCATTCACCAACGCCACCCGTACAGCAGGGAGTGTACGGTTTGGAGTGCCCCAAATGTCATAAAGTTTCGTCCTTAGAACATTTACAAGTTGGTTGTCCTTGGTGCGGTACGTCTTTAGCTGCCGCCATGAGTGTTTTAGTTCCACCCGGTGTTTAGGGGGCAAGAGAGATAAGGGAGACAAGGGGGACAAAGAGAATTTTAACGGTATAGTTTATAACTAAATAATTATTTGCTATTCATTATTACATAATGTCTAATAATTTACTAATTCAATTAAATTGGGACGATCCGACAACGGGAGAACGACGAGAACCTCGTTTAAATGCTCCGATCGCTCTTGGTCGTGATTTTGCAGCCTTACCAGCTGAACTCAACGGGAAACGTGTTGCTCGCATGCTGCTGAATAGCAGTCAAGTTTCTCGTTTTCATGTCCTGATTGATTGGGAACAAAGTCAGTTGGTGGTGACTGACCAAAACAGTACCAACGGTACTGTTGTTAACGGTCAACGTCAGACACGCAGTGTTCTTGCTAGTGGTGATATTGTACAAATCGGTCCATATATAATTACTGTAACTCTTGCTGTTGCTGGCACACCTGCACCTACTCCTACCGTTCACTCTGCTATCCAGTTCAACCCCAATACCAATCTCCCAGATCCAAGGCTCCCTGCTTCCCAACCCGCAACACCATTGGGCAGTCATTTTCCACCCTCTGTATTTCAGGAAGAACTCGTTCCGGTGCAAGCGCTACACGCAACGGGGTTACCAGTAAGTGAGACAGATTATCTTGCAGTTGGAGCTGGGTTGGGTAGCTATCTCTGGGCAGATTTACTGAGAATGTCTGGCGTTCGGAGTGAGAATATTGCCGCTTTAGGCTTGGAAAAAGAACCGTATGCTCGATACAAACGTCTTTGCTTGAATTCTCAAATTCCCTTGCACGAACGCTTGCGTTCAAATTCTGATTCTTGCCCGGATAACATTTGGGGTTGGCCGAGTTATGCGTTACGAGAAGCATGGCATGATTTTTCTCAAGGGAAATTAGACCAATCTTTTCGGTACTTGTGGCAAGTTTTTAATGAGCCAACTTTTGCTGAAACTTATACACCCCGTGCGAGAAATGTCTTTGATTCTATAGACAGGGAAGCGAAACGCATAGGATGGGAGAAGATTTATCGCTACGGGCGAATACGAGCAATTCGTAAAACGGATGATGGTCGATATTGTGTAGCTTACTCCCAAGGACCGGGAAGCCACGCTTTTCATGTTGCTCGTTATTTGCACTTGGCAACTGGTTATCCAGCAATTCAGTTTCTCCCAGACTTGCAAGCTTATCGTGAGAAATACCAAGATTTTAAGTCTGTTGTCAATGCTTACGAAGAACACAACCACATTTACGAGCAACTGGAAAAGCAAGGTGGAAAAGTTTTGCTGAGGGGGCGGGGAATTGTGGCTTCCAGAATTGTGCAGCGGATTTATGAAGCACGCCGACGCAATCGCAATATTACAGTTTTACACTTGATGCGATCGCCCAAACCAACAGGCAATAAGTATGAAAAAGCACAGCGTGTGGTCAAAAACCATTACGAATACCAACCGTTTAATTGGCCCAAAGCCTGTTGGGGTGGTGAACTCCGCGCCTTGCTGGAAAAAGCCAGCCCCGACGAACGCAAGCGCTTGTTAGCGGATTGGGGTGGAACTACCACAGCCGACCGTCATGACTGGCAACGTATTACGGAAGAAGGATTGAGAGAAGGTTGGTATAAAATTGAATTTGGTGAAGTGGAAAAAGTAGAACGTGATGTTCAGAACCGTCCGGTTACCTATATTCAAGAAAAAGGTTTTGGGCAAATTACATTGGAAGCAGACTTTATCGTTGATGCGACTGGGTTAGATGCCAAAGTACAGGTCAACCCCCTTTTGGCAGACTTGGTAGATCGTTACAACTTGCCATTAAACTATCTGGGAAGATTATCGGTAGCAAATAACTTTGAAGTTGTTGAAATGCGTAACGGAAAAGGTCAAATTTATGCAGCTGGAGCAATTACCTTAGGCGGTCCTTATGCAGCTGTTGATAGTTTCCTGGGATTGCAATACGCTTGCTTGTGTGCGGTTGATGGTCTTGCTGCGGCTCGTGCGCCTGGGGTTAAGCGCTTAAATACCTTAAGTTCTTTTGGCAATTGGCTGAAGTGGGTATTTAATCAGTCACCTTGATGCATTTTTTAAAGATATTTACTCGGTATTTCAGAAAATAGAGCCAAACTAAAAGGACGGCTCGTATGTTCGGAAAAGCTCCGTGGCGAAATCATCTCAATGCAAACACTACCTTTTATCTTCAACCGTTGGGAAGTTTTTCTAAGAAGGAGTTAATGCATTGAAGCGAATTTAATTTTATTCGATGCTATGATATCACAAAAAATTTAAAATAATGTAAATTTTGTGTGAAACAACTATCATTTTTATGAAGTTGTTATGGAAAAAACGGAAAAATTGCCATTAAAGCCGTTAATGGTGTAGAACTGTATAGAATTTTATAGAGATATAAAATATAAAATTTTAAGATGCAGATAATTCAAGCACGTTTCCCAATGCATCTGTCAGTTGTACCGAAACTCTGTCAGCCCTTGAAGATAGTGGCGTTAGGAGATAGTTTAGTTTATGGATTTGGCGATCCAGAAGGAGGAGGCTGGGTTGAGCGACTGCGGCGGAGTTGGATGTCACCCGATAGTCCGGGTCACGTTCTTTATAATTTGGGAGTGCGAGGCGATCGCATCCAGCAAGTAGCTCACAGATTGGAAGCTGAGTTTCGCCATCGCGGTGAACTGCGAAATCAAGTTCCGGACTTGATTATTTTATCCGTAGGAGTTAATGATTCAGCGCGGTTAAGCCGTCCTAACGGACGGAATTTTACAGACTTTGCCGTTTTTGAGTCGGAAATTTCCGCTTTACTTGACCGAGCACAGCAACTATGCCCGGTTTTATTTGTTGGAATGATGCCAGTTGATGAAGCTAAGATGCCTTTTCTTGACTGCTTCTACTTCAATCATGCCGATCAACACCGTTACAAAGAAGCTACAAAAGTTGCTTGTCTGGAACGGGGTATTCCCTATCTCGATATTTTCAAGCAATGGATGGAACAAGGTGAAGCTTGGAGGCTGAAGCGCGTGAGTGCGGATGGTCTTCATCCCAATACTTTAGGATACAAAACCTTGTTAGAAGATGTGATGGGTTGGGAAGCAATGAGTCAGTACAATTCTACTTCTGACTACGAACTTGCTCGTTGATAAAAGTATTATTTAATACTTTTTAAGATAGGGCAAGGAGTTTGGCTTCTCTCCCAACAACTTTCTATTGCGTTATCTAAATTCGAGTGTTTAATAAACTTCTTGCATAAGTCAAAACAATCAACCATTAATAGCAGCCCTTAGAAGAGGTAATGTACTTATGCAAGAAATACGAAAGAATAATTCTCACGCATCTATATTATTCTCTCGTTGCAAGAGTATTTAAAATAGGTTGAAAAGGTTGCAATAAAATACCCAAAATTTTATCAGCTTCTTTAATATAATATTCAACTGAATCTATATAAACAGTTGTTTTTTCTATAAATAAAAATCTCCAATTAGTCCCGGTAGTCACAGATCCATAGATACGTTCAACGTCATTTTCCTGACTTTGATTAAATAATTGTGCTCCCACCATTGCTGCAATGCACTGACCAAAACCACCGTTAATATCTTCTTTCTTTGCTTCAAAAATAACCGTGACAGGAGCAGAAATAAATAATTGTTCTTGTGAATAACTGATAATATAATCGCAAAATCCTTGCAAACCTTTGGTAGCATCAACATTAAATTCATTTCCAGAAAATAGCGATATTTGATTTTTTAATAACTTTCTTGTTTCCGCTAAAATTGGTGCAATCAAAAACTCCGAGCGTGCTTTTTCTGTTGCTATTGAAGTAGCCAAAGGGATGTAATCGCTCAAGATAGTTCTCAGTGTTTCGGAGGGTGGAACTGGTTTTACATTACCAAACAAATTCCCCGTTTCATCAAGTGTTAAGCCAAAACTTTCTTTAACGTTAGGAAGATTAAAATCACTATATGCCATTTTTCTACCTCATAATATCTCTTGGTGTATCTAAATACATAGAGAGGCTGTACTGTATAATTTATAACAAAATATAGATTGATTTGTCCGATTTGATAACCGCTGCTACTATAACTTTGCTATCAACGCTACCAAAGCAGTATAACTGCTATAGCAGTCTTAAATTATCGGTGAAAAGTTAGCCCTCCGACTTCTTCAAATAGCCAAGGATTTGGACACAGTAGATTGTCACAAATTAAATAAGATTGTTGTAAAGTCCTTCTTCCCCAAAACTCGATCGTATATTATGACTCCTACTTTATTTGGTCGCTGGCAAACTCGATTGTTATTACTTGCTACTGTAGGTGTAGTGGTATCTATACCTTTTGGGATTGGGTGGATAGGTTCTTATCCCAGTACGGCTTATTTTTGGATACTAGCTTATGTTGCTGTCTTTGGTTTGGGATGGGATTTGGTTTACGACCAAATTCAAAAATACCGTTGGGATCGAGATTGGCCTGCAGCTTATCAACTCTTGGCTGGTATCTGGGAAATGATATTTATCTGGTTTGCAGTGGGTATCTTTCGTATCTTGCCTATACCCAGCTATCCTCCGTTAGCTGTGTTTCTACAGCATTACAGTATTGTATGGCTATCAGTTTTTATTGTCTCCCAAAGTTTGATGCGGATTATTTTTGTTCGTTGGCGCTTCCGAGGTGGACAGTGGTTTTGACACTCCCACACCTAGAAGGTGTGGGATTCTTGAAGACTAAGCCAAGTCCCCAATATCCCATAAACTCAATTGAGTTGGCGAGTTCCCAGGCACACCGCGTTTGCCATCACTGGCACGATATTGTTTCCTTTTAACCATTGTTGATTCAACGGTGGGCGTTTCAAACAGTTTTAACTGTTTGGGTTCCGCAGAGTCCCTGCGTACCTTTTTTAATTTTTTAATATTTAATCCGTTTTGTTGTATTGTGCGATTTTTGATATTAACAGCTGCCTGTTTGTCTGCATGGGTTTCGTATCCACACGCAACGCACGTAAACTTTTCTCCAAAACGAGACAAAGCATCTATGACACCGCATTTAGAACAAGTACGAGAAGTGTTTTTTGGATCTACTTTGAAAAAACTTTTTCCCGACTTTGCAGCCGTGTACTGGATTTTTTCTATCAAAGTACCCCATGAAGCATCGGAGATGGAACGATTCAAGCCACGTTTTTGACTTTGACCATTCTTGAGAAAGCGACCTTGCTTAACATCATCGGGTTGAGGCTTGCACTTTGCCTTCATCCCTTTGATGTTTAAATCTTCTACACTAACAGCGTCCGCTTTTCTGACTATTTTGTTAGCTACAAACCACTGATAAGCATTACGTTTGTCAGCGTGCTTTTTGTGGAGCCTACCTACTTTTTGTGCTTCTTTCTTTCGATTAGCACTACCCTTCTTTTTCCTAGATAAACGTCGCTGCCTGATTTTTAAAGTCCGTTTACTTTTTTTAGAAGTACTGGGGCGAGGATTGACAAAATCCGTTCCATCCGAGCAATGAACAAGCTTTGTTATCCCCATATCTAGAGATATCAGAGTATTTATCTCTCTAGGATTGGGAAAATTAGGGATTTCCTTATTCTCGATTAAAATACTTCCGTACCATCCATCTGCCTTTTTTCGCATAGTGACTGTACGAATTTCAAATCCTGTAGGTATAGTTCGAGAATTAAAAAATCTCATCCAACCTATTGATGGTAAGTAAATTTTATTTTTATTTAATTTGACATCACCTGGCTTGTATTGAAATGAACGAAAATTAGATTTGTTTTTAAATGATGGAAAGCCACGACCGTGTTGAAAAAATCCTGCCATTGCTGCATCAAGACGTTTAATCAACATTTGCAACACATTTGAATGAATTGTTTTGTACCACGGTCTAGCTTGCTTTAATTCTGTCAGATATGCATCTTGCATCAAACTTGCAGAACGTTTTTTGATGAGTCCATCCTTATCTGGATTTTTCCACGGATTATGTAGGTGAGAATTTTTGCTTAACGAACAACTCAGTGGATATCGTTCAGTTTTTGTTCTAATATCGCAATATTCACCCATCACAAAGGTTTGATAGTATCCATCAATGCGGTCAGCCAAAAACCAGTTATACAAACTACGCTGCATATCTAACCACGAATCCATAACTTTTGATTGACTTTGATTAGGACGTAACTTGTACTGATAACTAACCTGCATCTCGAGCCTTATCCTTTTTCAACCTATTATTAGCTTGGTATACCTAGCTAAAATATGTCAACACCAAGGCCTCAGAAAAAAGCAATGAGGAACGAGCCTTTGTTTTATGATGAAGCAAAGGTTAGAAAAGCAATTTGGTTAACTCCTTCTACTTGGGACACTTTAAAACAAGTATCTGAATCTGAAGGGATTAGTGTCAGCGAATTAGTTGAAAGATGGGGACGGCACTTAAAAGTGCCTGCGGTGAGTCCAGTCCTGAACCGTGTGCGTGGCGCGAATGCGCCATAGGAGGGTTAGCCCGACCTAGGGAACTCGCGAACAAGGGAGGGCTTCCTCCCACGCCTAAAGGATGTATGTGGGTTCCTCAGTCACCCACATACTCGTGGGCTTCCGCCTTTAATTACCGTGAACTCAGTATTTCTTGTTGTTGGTAAAGCTTGTTTACGGGACAAACACAGTTATATGTTAAAAATGAGCCTCAGCTACTGTACATTACGCTGTCGTTAAGTTTAAAACTAAATTTATATCAATTTAAACAACTGGAGTAGCGTGTTTGTGAATCTCTGGAGTCGTTCAAAGCTCACTTGTAGATAAATAACACGAACTCTCCAAGCAGGGAACACGATGTCAAATTTTGAGTTAGTTTTAAGGCTATTACTGCAGTTAACTGTAATTTTAGCCGCTTGTCGCATTGTTACGATTATTGGGCGGCGCTACCTTGGGCAAACAGATGTTGTCTGCGAGATGATCGCAGGTGTGATGTTGGGACCGTCGCTTTTTGGTGCGATCGCACCCAGCGTACAGCAATGGCTGTTTCCCAAAGTTCCCATAATACTTGCCACTGGAGAAAAGATCCCCAACCCATCCATGTCAATTCTCTTTGCTATCAGTCAGATTGGGTTGGTTGTTTATATGTTTTTAATTGGTTTGGAATTTAATACTGGAATTATTAAGCAAAGGCTTAAGGGCGCTACTTTTGTTTCTATAGCAGGGATACTTGTGCCATTTTGTTTGGGAAGTATAGCAGCTTTCTTCCTAGTTAATAGGGGTGATTTATTTAAACAAGGTGTCAGTCCTTGGGCTGCAGCATTATACTTAGGTGCTTCGATGTCAATCACAGCATTTCCCATGCTAGCTCGAATGCTGTACGAACGCGGTATTGCGAAAACTCATTTTGGAACTTTGGCACTCGCTGCTGGTTCCATTGATGATGCCACAGCATGGTGTTTGTTAGCTATTGTATTGGCAAGTATTCATACCAATACAAGTATTGCAGCGTTTGCCATTGGTGGTGGTATTGCTTACGTACTCTTGATAACTTTTGTGGCAAGACCCGCGCTTGCAATCTTTGATAGGATGGTCAAACGAGATGGCGAATTAACCGTTCAAACTCTAACTTTAGTGTTTACACTCTTGATGTTGTGTTCTTGGGCCACCGATGCAGTAGGTATTTATGCAGTTTTTGGAGCATTTATTATCGGAACAGCAATGCCAAGAGGTGAGTTTGCAGAACAGCTTCGCGATCGCACGGAATTTTTGACCACCTCTCTGTTATTGCCCATATTTTTTGTATTTTCTGGGCTTAACACTCAAATCGGATTGGTTAACACACCAATTCTTTGGGCAATAACAGCATTGATTGTGACAATTGCAATTTTTGGTAAAGGCATTGCTTGTATGCTTGCTGCAAAATTATCAGGAGAAAATTGGCGCGAATCAGCCACAATTGGTGCTTTAATGAATGCAAGAGGTTTGATGGAATTAATTATCCTTAACATTGGGTTAGAGCAAGGTATAATTACTCCAACTTTATTCACAATTATGGTGATTATGGCAATTGTTACTACACTTATGACATCACCATTAGTTAACTTTTTGTTGCACGGAACAAGTTACGAACGCTCCCAAATCATATAGCAATTCTGTTAGAACTGCAAACAAATACTGAGCTTGAGAAAGCCGTTATCTTTTACGTATCGGCTTTCTTTTTGCCCATTACGATCTATCAGTATATTTCTCTAAAAAAATAAAATTTAGAACCCCCTAGTTTTAACGGTGGTAACTGTGTCTCAAGAAGAATTAATATTCAAGACTATGGCAACTAACTGCAAGATTGCTGAATAAAGTTGACATCTTGCAGTGATATAAAGAATTATCTTAGGGACATCAGGTTGTCGCTAGTCAGGGAGGAAACCATGCATACAGTTGTTCTCGTTCTCTTTGAGGTACTGATTGTTATTGGGCTGTCTAGACTGGTGGGGCTTGCCTTTCGGATGATTAACCAACCTCTTGTTATCGGTGAAATTGTTGCCGGGATTCTTCTCGGTCCATCTTTTTTCGGTTGGATTGCTCCTGGGTTAGCAGCTACCTTATTTCCGCCAGAAACAGTTCCTTTTCTAAACGTACTGTCTCAGGTGGGGCTAATCTTTTTCATGTTTCTGATTGGATTAGAACTGAATCCCAAATACTTAAGTGGTAATTTAGAAGTTGCAATCTTGACATCTCATGTCAGTATCTTAGTCCCGTTTTCTCTAGGAACGGTGCTTGCAGTACTTCTCTATCCTTTAGTTTCTAATGGTAGTGTTTCGTTTACTGCTTTTGCCCTATTTTTGGGCGCAGCCATGTCAATTACTGCATTCCCCGTACTCGCCCGAATCATCACTGAGAATAATCTACAGGGAACGCGTTTGGGAACTTTGGCACTAACTTGTGCAGCCGTTGATGATGTTACCGCTTGGTGCGTGTTGGCAGTTGCAATCGCGGTAGCAAATACTGGTAGCTTTAGCAAAGCTATCCCCACAATTCTATATTCACTCGTCTACATTGGCTTCATGGTAACCTTGGGGCGGTCTTTCCTAGACCGTTTCGCCGTTTACTACCGCCGCACCGGGCGTCTCAGTCAATTGGTTCTTGCTTTAATCTACATGGGAGTCGTTGCGTCTGCTCTTATTACAGAACTCATTGGTATTCACTTGATATTTGGAGCATTTTTGTTAGGAGCCATCATGCCCAAAAATGCCGAGCTTGTCAAAGAATTAGCAATCAAAACAGAAGATTTTGTTTTAATTTTCTTGCTACCAGTGTTTTTTGCTTACAGCGGTTTGCGAACAGAAATTGGGTTGCTTAACAGTCCAGAATTATGGTTGCTGAGTTTGACAGTGCTCGGAGTTGCGATCGCAGGTAAATACATTGGGACTTACGTAGCTGCTCGTGTTTGTGGGATCGAAAATCGGGAAGCTTCTGCACTCGGTTGGTTAATGAACACTCGGGGCTTAACCGAACTGATAGTACTTAACATTGGTCTTAGTCTCGGGGTTATTTCTCCTCTACTGTTTACCATGCTCGTCATTATGGCATTGGTGACAACGTTCATGACATCGCCACTGCTTGAGATGACATATCCTAAGAAATTAATAATGTTAGACCTGCTCGAGCCAGAACCAGAGGAAGCAACAAGCGATCGCGACACCGCAATTGAAGACATTCACCCGATCTCTTACCGAATTTTGGTACCCGTTGCAAATCCAAGCACCCAAAGGGGTTTGGTACAATTAGCTGTGGCTATCGCAATGAATTCCCAGCAATCTGCTGTTGTTCATCCCCTGAGTTTGATTCAACTGCAAGAAGACTATGCTTTTGAAAGCACTCCTGTAGAAGCAGAAAAGTTAATTGCACAGCGTCGTCATCAAATAGAAGAATTGGTTGAACGTTTAGAACCTTCAACTTCACGTTCTTGCGTACATCCCATTGTCCGCGTATCAAATAATGTAGCTAGAGAAACAGCGCAAATTGCTTTACTCGAACAAGCCAATCTCATTTTAGTAGGATGGCATCGCCCAGCTTTTAGTAAGAATCGTTTGGGTGGACGAGTCGGTCAAATTCTTTTAACTGCACCCGTTGATGTAGCTGTATTTGTCGATCGTGGAGAAGAACGCCTCGAACGTTTGTTAGTACCTTACTCAGCAAATATTCATGATGATTTAGCACTAGTACTTGCATTAAGGTTGTTAGTTAATAGCGATACGCGACACTTACAGATTTTACAAGTTTTAGACAACCAGCAAATCAAAAACGAACTAAGCAATGAACTATGTCAAATGATGGAACAACTGCCTCATAGCGTGCGCGATCGCATTGACATCAAAGTGATTGAAGCTGTAGAGCCAATTCAAGCTGTGGTAGCTGCATCAGAAAGTGTTGACCTCACCATTGCAGGAACAAGCCGTGCTTGGGGAATCGAACGTCAAACTTTAGGAAGATATACAGATCAATTAGCCATTGAGTGTCGCTCATCGCTACTTATCACCCGTCGTTACAATCAAGTCACCTCTCACCTCGCTCCCATACTAGTAACAGAAATGACTGCTAATTTGTGAGCGATCGTCAGGTCATTCTCGTTATTCCTCAATCCAAAATCCTCCATGCACCATTTCAACTTAAAATCCTTAGTCTTCTATGGCACGGCAATAAGTTCCGTAGTGCTTTTGTTTAAAGTTGTGACAGCCTATGGCGAAAGCAATCTTAAGGCTCCTCCAACATTAAACAGTCGCTACCGTTTAGTACTTAACGATAATTTACAAGTCTGCAAACAGTCAGAGCCCATAGTATTAAATATTCAACAGTCAGGTATTTACTTGAATGGTTCTATGGAATCAGCAAACTTTAACACTAAAATGTCTGCGGCTAATAAAATCACCTCTTCTCTAACAGGCAAATTGGATCGCCAACAACTAAGCCTATCAGGAAAAGTTCCTAGGGCTATTCTTTGCCATACTGCTAGCGCTGTCACAGCACAAAGCCCTTCAGTAAGTTTAGTCAAAATTCAAGCTCAACTGACTCCCAAACAGGATTTAGCAGGAACCCTTAATATAGATGGCACTTCAGAGGGTATTAACTTAACAGCGGTACCTGAAAAAATCAGTGAAAAATCTGACCATTTAAATACCCATTAAGTACAAATTGATGCCATATTTAGATTGATTTACTACGACTAAGTGAACATGAGGAGCATTGAGCGTATGGGTAAGCACAGACGATTCTTCCACGATTGCAAGCATCTATTTGCAATTGGTTTGCTTGGCTCTTATGTTGCGATCGCTCCTCATACTGGTAGTAGTTATGCTCAGCAAATCGTGCGGTTGGAGGATTGGCGTTTTAATCCAGAAGCATTACAACTGGAAATAGCTCTCTCAGCTCCGTCTCAGCCACATCAATTCTACCTTGCCCAACCGCCTCGCATCGTTGTTGATTTGCCAGATACCAAACTCGGTAATGTTTCCACTCGACGAAATTATTCTGGCGCAATCCAGAGCATCCGTATTTCCCAATTAAATGCAGATGTAACTCGTATTGTCCTAGATTTAGCTCCAGGAACTCAGCTAGATCCAGCAAGAGTGCAATTACAACCTATTTCTCGAGAAGCCAATCGTTGGGTTTTACGCCCTGCAATTTCTAGTAATAATACTTACTTAGCTCCTTCATCTGACAATTTTCCACCAACAGCTATTAACCCACCATTCTCAGAAGACCTACCGCCCGGTATTTATCCTCCACAACCATCTGGTTACTTACCGTCCGGTATTTACCCTCCACGACCATCTGGTTATTCACAACAGGGTAATTATTCTCCACAACCAACCAACGATTTTCCACCCAATTTCTACGGTGCGCCATCATCTTCGAGTGCGGGATATACAAACTTACCAGCAACAACCAACTACTCTCCCCAAACACCGTTTGTCCAAGTTCCACCTTTAGCACCTAACAATCCTTATCTAGCACCAAATTCCGAGCTTTTGCCAGGGTTTTTTCCCAATCAACCTAATAATTACAAAAACACTCCACCTTCAAGAACACCAAATTTTCCAGTTCCCAGCATACCTAATAATTCTTACGGTGCTGATGCTCCTGAAGTCATTGATTTTGGTCAACCGTTTCCCAAAAGTCGGAATTAATGGTTAATGGCTAATTGCTAATTGCTAATCGCTAATTGTCGATTGAGTGGGTGGGGGGAAAAATTTCCTGGTATGGAATCAAATGCATTAAAGTTAAATGATTCGCATTGCCCACCCTACAAGCATTTTTATTCCATTAGCCGTTAGCTAATAGCTATTAGCCAATTAAAATCTTTCTGTTTCTAGAGTAGGTGCTGTAGCGCCTGGTTGATTGAGGAAAAAGTTTTTCGCATCATCATTCTCGTAGGTACAGCTAATATCAGGTTTATCACTGTTTAAGTCACCTGCATACGCGAAATGGTTTAGGCGATTCTTACACTCTCTCACCTGATCCCCTGTCACAAGCTTTCTTTGCTCTAAAATAGCCCAATTACTGGAACGCAGCACGCACCCAGGGCGCATACTGGGCTGACCAACATAGACTTTAAAGGGGTTGAGAGTTACAAATAGCCGGGTATCCATCACCATAGCGCTAGCTCCATACTGAACGCAAAGTTCGGGATTGGGTGCTTTGGTATCAATAAATTCCCTACTAGCTACGTTGTTTGGGGTAAATGTGGCTGTTGAGCTAAAAGCAATACCAATCCCAATGCCCAAAACAAACACCCCTGCCAAAATTGCTATGGTGGTGACATTAAATAAGGGAGATTGAAAAATAGAAGATTTGGGGGTTGTAGGTCTCGGAGGAGTCGCTGTTCTACCAGAAGATTTACGTCTCATAGTAACTTAATTAACTTTATGTTTTAGACAGTGGGGAGAGGTTGCCAGTTTGCTCCCTCTTTTAGTATGGCAAGTTGTGACGGTATATGCCCGTCTAGATATATATTGTTCCCTGTAAAGACACAATCAGCAAAGCTTTTGCAATACGAATGTGTTTTCTTACCGAATTTAGTGAATAGTATAAAAAATTGTAACTTATTCGCAGTCTAGTTTGTTTTCTCCCAAGCAAGATTGGCAAGATTTTGAACTGCAAATAGACACTGATGGACGAATATGTATTGTTAATATGTGCGTATTTTTTGTATCAATGTTGTAAACGCAATCGATTAAGCGGAACTACTACTTTCTCCTTTAATAATGGCTGATGCAATCAGGTGTGCTAATCGCAACGCTTCTGGAACTTTGCCACAATCGGTTAAGCGATGCAGTGCTGTAGCAATGACCTCTGGTTCCTCACCGCAAACTTGAAAGAAAAACGGTGGATATTCGTAGATAGTACCTGCAAGTCTCAGTAGTTCTTGCCGTTGCTGAAAATTTGGCAAGCGGCTCATGGCGTCTTCAACAGCAGTGAGATCGGGTACGCGGCGCATAACAGCAACACAAGGAAGTTGCAATCTCTGAGCTAATTCTGGAAGGTTAACCAGGTTAAATCCACCAAATCCAATTCCATCAAGTAATACAATATGCAACTGCGGTAAAAACTTACTACCAACCAAGAGTTTACAGATAGTCTCTGTTGCGTCTAAGCCATCTTGCTGTAGTTCTCCCCACACCATTCCCTCAAAACGAGTTCCCGCACAAACAACCCCTCCTATGTGGACTTTACCTCCTGTTCCACGTACAAAAGGACTATCGTCAAAACCGATTGCACGAATAGTACGGTTAAGTTTTAACAGAGATTCCAGTTTCATATGAAGGAGAGGATAAGCCGATCCATAAAGTTGTAAGGGGAGAAGGGAAGGAGAGATAGTTTTATGATTTCCCCTTGTCCCGGTGTCCCCTTAACCTTCGCTAGCTAGCTAACAGAGTTTTTTGTAAAGGCGTCCAGCGAAAAGCGCGATCGCCTCCTCTTTCGATGATGACTTTAACTCTTGGTTCTATGCTAGGTAAAGTTGCCAAGAACTCAACTTCTTGATCTGAAAGAATATTTCCTTCAATGATCCATAACACCAAACCTTTAGATTTTGGTGGAAGTTGTTCTAAGTGAGAGTTAACAATGGGTGGCACGTAGTATACATAACCTACTGCTGCACCACTACCCGTACTTTTTTTCCCAAGATGTGGAGGTCGAACACCGTGAACTCTCGTGAGATAGGCAGCTACATCTCCTAATCCCTTTGCAGACAAATTGAGGGCAACATAGCCTGCAGCACGCAGTCGCCGTCTGTACCGACCTTCAAAACCTCCTTCGAGAGGTACGTACACACCGAGAGCGCCATGCTTCTCTAAATCGCGGATTAAACCGCTGCCAGTGGTAATTAATGCCATAGATTATTCTTTATCCTATCCCACTTTGACATCTCTATTATCTGTCATTTGTCATTAGCAATTGACGATTGAGGATTGGTGATTCTCATCCTGTCCCCCTGTCCGCCTTGTCCCTCTACTCCCCAATCCCTCTTTTCATAAATTTGTAGACAAATATAAATCTGTACGCTATATTATTGGATCGTGACATTTAGTAGACTCAGGTTACTCTTCTACTGGCACTTCCATATGGTTTGGTCATCAAACATGGTGACAAATTTCCAAATAGGATAAACTGGTAAAGATTGGTCAAACAGCTGGTAAACTAGGTAAACTATGTTAGTGGATTATTGGTTGAAAAACCAAAAGTATCCCAGGTACATAGTAAGCTAAGTTCTTAGCGTGGGAAAAGACCGCAACAACCTTGAACAAGTGTTTGAGGTGAGCAGTGAAAAAAACTGAGCGGTAGTGTTTGTTTGTGGCATTGCATGAGTCTCAGTTTGTGGATACTGGGTAGACTGCTATCTAAGTCCTACTGCTGCAATGAAAGAGTGCCGAATCAACTGCTTCAATACAAAGCGTTGCTGCACGAAACGCAAAGCTCTCGTGCCTTGCATTCAATCCAGAAATGAGTTCTTCCGCTAAGGAAGACAATTCTGGCTGTGTGGTGAAAACAAACAGAATCGGATTCACCCAACAGTAGGGACAGTTGTGGAGACCCAAGGAAGTTGTAACTGTGACACCTAGCAGATTCGACTTCAGAGGTCAGCCCAAGAAAAGCTATCAATGCTGACTTGGGCTTATGTACAGATGTCTAAAATCCGATGTTAACGGAAAAAAGTTAAGAAAGGAGAGCCAGTAACTGTGTCTGTAGGTATTCTCGGCACCAAACTGGGCATGACCCAAATATTTGATGGTGATGGAGTAGCTATTCCTGTCACTGTTATCAAAGCGGGACCATGCACCGTTACCCAAGTCAAAACAAAGCAGACCGACGGTTACTCCGCCATCCAAGTGGGTTATGGCGAAGTAAAGCCAAAAGCACTGAATAAACCGCAGTTGGGACACCTTGCCAAGTCATCTGCCCCAGCGTTGCGTCATTTGCATGAGTATCGCATAGATAACTCGAGTGAGTATTCTTTAGGTCAAGAACTTAAAGCAGATATTTTTAGTGCAGGTCAAATAGTAGATGTAGTTGGTACAAGTATAGGTCGCGGTTTTGCTGGCAACCAAAAACGCAACAACTTTGGTCGAGGACCAATGTCTCACGGTTCTAAAAACCACAGACAACCTGGTTCGATTGGTGCTGGTACGACTCCCGGTCGTGTCTATCCTGGAAAACGGATGGCAGGACGGTTGGGTGGCGATCGAGTCACAATTCGCAAGCTTACTGTAGTACGAGTAGACTCAGAGCGTAACTTATTGCTGATCAAGGGAGCTGTTCCTGGTAAGCCCGGAGCTATTGTAAATATTCTTCCGGCAACCATAGTTGGTAAAAAATCATAAGTCATTGGTCGTTAGTCATCAGTCATGAGTTATAAGTCACGATGCGCGGACGAAGAACAAAGGACGAAGGACAAAAGACAAAGGATATAAGGACAAAAAATGTTTGAGTGTGCAGTCAAAAATTGGCAAGGAGACCAAGTCGGACAAACAACGTTCGATTTGAAAGTAGCCAAGGAAAAAACGGCGTCTCACATCGTGCATAGAGCTTTGGTGAGACAAATGACTAATGCTCGCCAAGGAACAGCTAGTACAAAAACTCGTTCGGAAGTTCGAGGAGGCGGTCGCAAACCTTGGCGGCAAAAAGGAACCGGTCGGGCTCGTGCTGGATCTATCCGTTCGCCATTATGGCGCGGTGGTGGTGTCATCTTTGGACCGAAACCCAGAGATTTTGAAATCAAAATGAACCGCAAAGAACGGCAATTGGCACTGAGAACAGCATTTGCTAGCCGGATCGATGATTTGATTGTGGTAGAAGAATTTAGCGATCAAATCCAACGTCCCAAAACAAAAGAGTTGGTAAGTGCGATCGCCCGTTGGGGTGCTGCTCCAGAAAGCAAGACTCTGTTAGTCTTATCGGAACAAGTAGAAAACGTATACTTGTCAGCCCGTAACGTAGAAAATCTCAAACTCATTAGTGCAGATCAACTCAACGTTTACGATTTGCTTCATGCTGACAAAATTGTTGTGACAGCGCAAGCTTTAGGAAAGATTCAGGAGGTCTACGGTGGGTAAAATACCTCAGGAGTTTGACATCCGTAAGCTTCCAGATCTTATACGTCGCCCAATTTTGACTGAAAAGGCGACTATCTTAATGGAGCAAAATAAATACACTTTTGAAGTGACTCCAAAAGCAACCAAACCAGAAATTAAAGCGGCTATTGAAAACTTATTTGACGTCAAAGTTGAAGCAGTCAATACCGCATTACCACCACGGAAGAAAAAGCGTGTTGGTAAATTTATAGGTTTCAAACCCCAATACAAGCGAGCCATTGTTACTGTCGCAGCTGGGGATGTAGAGAAGATCAGACAAGTTTTATTCCCAGAGGTTTAAGAAGATGGGTACTCGTTCTTTTCGCCCTTATACCCCCAGCACTCGCCAAGTTACAATTTCTGATTTTTCAGAAATTACAAAAAGCGAACCAGAAAAATCTTTAACTAGATCGATCCATCGTGCAAAAGGTCGGAACAATCAAGGACGTATCACCACCCGTCATCGAGGTGGCGGACACAAACGTCTTTACCGCATTATTGATTTTAAGCGGGATAAGCGTGATATTCCAGCTAAAGTGATTGCTATTGAATACGACCCCAACCGCAATGCGCGGATTGCACTATTGCAATATGAAGATGGCGAAAAGCGTTATATTCTACAGCCCAATGGAGTTGGTGTAGGTAGAACAATTATTGCCGGATCGACTGCGCCTATTGAAGATGGTAATGCTTTACCCCTATCTAACATTCCGTTGGGTACTAGCGTCCACAACGTAGAGTTAAAGCCAGGGAAAGGCGGTCAAATTGTTCGCGCTGCAGGTGCTACAGCTCAAGTCGTTGCAAAAGAAGGGAATTACGTCACACTCAAGTTACCTTCCACTGAAGTCCGCATGGTACGCAAGGAATGCTATGCCACTATCGGACAAGTTGGTAACCTCGACGCCAGAAACCTCAGTGCGGGTAAAGCTGGTAGAGTTCGCTGGAAAGGTCGCCGTCCTCAAGTCAGAGGTAGCGTGATGAACCCAGTCGATCACCCCCACGGTGGTGGTGAAGGTAGAGCGCCTATTGGTAGATCGGGTCCTGTCACTCCTTGGGGTAAACCTGCTTTGGGTCTCAAGACTCGCAAACCAAAGAAAGCCAGCAGTAAGTTGATTGTACGTCGCCGTCGTAAGTCATCCAAGCGCGGACGTGGCGGACGTGAATCATAAAGAGCTAATGGCTAATGGCTAATGGCTAATAGTCAATGGCAATTAGCTTTTTAGCAATTAGCTTTTTAGCAACTAGCAATTAGCAATTAGCAAGTGTTGAACTATGGGTCGTTCTCTAAAAAAAGGTCCCTTTGTTGCGGATCACCTTCTAGAAAAAATTGAAAGACTTAACGAAGCCAACAAAAAAGAAGTTATTAAAACTTGGTCGCGGGCTTCAACAATCTTACCCCTCATGGTCGGTCATACCATTGCCGTTCACAACGGACGCCAGCACGTTCCCATCTTTATCAGCGACCAAATGGTGGGACACAAATTGGGCGAATTTGCACCCACGCGCACTTTTAGAGGTCACTCTAAGAGTGATAAGAAATCAGGTAGATAGCTAATGGCTAATGGCTAATGGTTAATGGTGAGTCCAGTGCTGTAGGCGGGTCTCCCGCGCCCACAGCACTGGTGAAACCGTTCGCTTAGCGTCTCTGTAAGGAGATAGGGCTATTAGCAATTAGCGATTAGCAATTAGCGATTAGCTCACGGAGAAAATTATGGCAACTGATACTACTGAAGTTAAAGCGATCGCCCGCTATATACGTATGTCTCCCCTGAAAGTGCGGCGCGTACTAGACCAGATCCGGGGACGCTCGTATAGAGAAGCACTTATTGTTTTAGAATTCATGCCTTATCGAGCCTGCGATCCAGTTCTGAAAGTACTGAGAAGTGCTGCAGCTAACGCAGAACATAACGCTGGCTTAAATAGAGCTGATTTGGTAATTACTCAAGCATACGCAGATCAAGGTCCGGTGCTGAAAAGATTTCAACCAAGGGCGCAAGGTCGGGCTTACCAAATTCGCAAACCAACGTGTCACATTACTGTAGCTGTAGCTGCTGACCCCAACGCAGCACAAGATTAAGAAATTTAAGAGGAAGCATTTGTGGGACAGAAGATACATCCAGTCGGTTTTCGTTTGGGAATCACCCAAGAGCACCAATCCCGTTGGTTTGCAGACCCCAACCGCTATCCAGAACTTCTTCAAGAAGATCGCAAACTGCGTAAATATATAGAAGAAAAACTGGGTAGATCTGCTCAAAACAACGCCGGAATTTCTGAAGTTCGCATTGAGCGTAAAGCCGATCAAATCGATCTAGAAGTTCGCACTGCTCGACCGGGCGTAGTCGTAGGTCGGGGCGGACAAGGAATCGAAGCTTTGCGAACCGGGCTTCAACAACTGTTAGGTAGCAATCGTCAGATTCGTATTAACGTCGTTGAAGTACAGCGAGTTGATGCTGATGCTTACCTAATTGCGGAGTACATTGCTCAACAGTTGGAACGTCGGGTATCTTTCCGGAGAGTCGTTCGCCAAGCGATCCAACGCGCTCAACGTGCTGGGATACAAGGTATCAAAGTTCAAGTGAGCGGTCGCCTCAACGGTGCAGAAATTGCTCGGACAGAGTGGACTCGTGAAGGTCGCGTTCCCCTCCATACCTTACGGGCTGATATCGACTACTCTTACTGCACTGCTAAAACCATTTACGGTATTCTTGGCATTAAAGTTTGGGTGTTTAAAGGAGAAATTATTCCCGGACAGGAAGAAACTCCACCACCACAAGGAACTCGCGACCGCGACCGAGGCGATCGCGACCGCGATCGGGATCGTCCCCCTTCTAGACGTCAAAATCGCCGTCGCCAACAATTTGAAGACCGTTCTAATGAAGGATGAAGGATGAATGCTGAATGATGAATCAGACACGATCTTGCTTCACAATTCACAATTCATAATTCATAATTCATAATTCATAATTCATAATTTCTTCCTCATGTTAAGTCCAAGAAGAACTAAATTCCGCAAACAACAACGCGGGCGGATGACCGGACAAGCAACTCGCGGAAGTAGCCTTAACTTCGGTGATTTTGCGCTCCAAGCTTTAGAACCCGCTTGGATTACCTCCCGGCAAATCGAAGCTTCTCGTCGAGCAATGACTCGTTACATCCGTAGGGGCGGTAAAATTTGGATTCGGATTTTCCCCGATAAACCCGTTACCATGCGTCCGGCAGAAACACGTATGGGTTCCGGTAAAGGTTCTCCAGAGTTTTGGGTAGCTGTCGTAAAACCAGGCAGAATTTTATTTGAAATTGCTGGTGTATCAGAAGAAATTGCTCGTGAAGCAATGAGACTGGCGGCTTATAAGTTGCCCATTAAAACTAAATTCATCAAACGCTCTGAAGAAGAGCAACAGCAGCAGGTGTAAGTTATGGCTCTTCCTAAAATATCAGAAGCAAGAGAATTAACTGACGAACAATTGGTTCAAGAAATTATCGCAGTTAAAAAACAACTGTTTCAACTGCGCTTGCAAAAAGCTACCAGACAGTTGGAAAAACCCCACCAATTCAGACACGCCCGACACCGCCTAGCTCAATTACTTACAGTAGAACACGAGCGCAAGCGGGCTTCTGTCAGTCAAGCAAAGAGTGAAGCAGAGTAGGAAAGTATGGCAGTAAAAGAACGAGTGGGCTTGGTTGTGAGCGACAAAATGCAAAAAACGGTTGTCGTCGCCGTAGAAAACCGCTCTCCCCACCCCAAATACGGCAAAATTGTCGTTAAAACCAGACGGTACAAAGCACACGACGAAGAAAATAAGTGCAAAATAGGCGATCGCGTTCGGATTCAGGAAACTAGACCCCTCAGTAAAACTAAGCGCTGGACAGTCACTGAAATCCTAACCACCAAGAACGCTGAGTTAACTAAATAGTTGTTAGATAGCTAACAGCACAAAAAGGGAGATAAACAGTGATTCAAACCCAGACTTACCTCAATGTCGCAGACAACAGCGGTGCTCGCAAATTGATGTGCATCCGCGTTTTAGGTGCGGGTAACTGCCGTTATGGCTTTGTGGGCGATAAAATTATTGCTGTTGTTAAAGACGCAATTCCCAACATGGCTGTCAAAAAGTCTGACGTTGTAGAAGCAGTGATTGTTCGCACTCGCCACAGCATACGTAGAGACAGTGGGATGAGCATTCGCTTTGACGACAACGCCGCAGTTATTATTAACAAAGACGGTAACCCCAAAGGAACTCGCGTCTTTGGTCCCGTAGCGCGGGAACTTCGTGACAAAAACTTTACCAAAATCGTTTCTTTGGCTCCGGAGGTGCTGTAATGGCAACCAAAAAGAAGGAAAAGCCCAAATTCTATAAAATGCATGTCAAAACCGGAGACACCGTACAGGTGATAGCCGGAAAAGACAAGGGCAAAGTGGGTGAAATTATCAAAGCACTCCCCCAAGAAAGCAAAGTCATCGTCAAAGGTGTCAACATTAAGACAAAGCACGTTAAACCACAGCAGGAAGGCGAATCCGGTCGCATTGTCAACCAGGAATACCCCATCCACAGTTCTAACGTCATGCTTTATTCCACCAAGCAAAACGTCGCCAGTCGTGTTTGCTACACTTTCACTGCTGAAGGCAAGAAAGTTAGAATGCTAAAGAAAACTGGTGAAATCATCGATCAATAAATTATGAATTATGAATTATGAATTATGAATTATTAAAGATTTCATTGAATTCATAATTCAGCATTCAGCATTCATCATTCACCATTCAAGTATTCCCTGACCAAGCCCAGGGAGATTAAGGACAAAAGACTATGGCAGTACCAAGACTGAAAACTGTATACCAAGAGACTATAGTCCCCAAACTGATGAAGCAGTTTGAATACACAAACATTCATCAAGTACCAAAGTTGATTAAAGTGACTGTCAACCGAGGTTTAGGGGAAGCATCTCAAAATGCTAAAGCATTAGAAGCGTCGTTAAGCGAAATTGCACTCATTACCGGACAAAAACCTGTAGTGACCCGAGCTAAAAAAGCGATCGCAGGCTTCAAAATTCGTCAAGGTATGCCTGTAGGCATTATGGTCACCCTTAGAGGCGAACGGATGTACGCCTTCCTTGACCGTTTGATCAACCTGACACTACCAAGAATTCGTGACTTTCGCGGTATTAGCCCTAAAAGCTTTGATGGTCGGGGTAATTACACTTTAGGTGTTAGAGAGCAATTGATATTTCCGGAAGTGGAGTACGACAGCATCGATCAAATTCGTGGTATGGACATTTCCATCATTACCACAGCAAAAAATGATGAAGAAGGTCGAGCTTTACTAAAAGAAATGGGAATGCCTTTTCGCGAGCAATAAGTTGATTTAAAGAGGAAAAGATGGCGGTAAACGACACAATTGCAGATATGCTGACGCGCATTCGCAATGCCAACATGGCGCGGCATCAAACAACTCACGTGCCATCCACAAAGATGACTCGCAGCATTGCAAAAGTGCTGCGTGAAGAAGGTTTTATTTCTGATTTTGAAGAAGTGGGAGAAGGCGTTAAGCGCGAACTCACAATCTCCTTAAAATACAAGGGTAAAAATCGCCAACCCCTAATTACTTCCTTAAAGCGGGTGAGCAAACCAGGTTTGCGAGTTTACTCCAATAAAAAAGAGCTACCAAGAGTACTCGGCGGTATTGGCATTGCTATTATTTCCACATCTAGCGGTATTATGACGGACCGGGAAGCACGGCGTCAAAACTTAGGTGGAGAAGTACTTTGCTATGTATGGTAGTTATTTGCTAATGGCTAATGGCTAATGGCTAATAGCTAATAGCTAATAGCTAATAGCTAATAGCTAATGGCTAATAGCACTTAACAAGAACAATTAGCAATTAGCAATCAAACAAAGGATAAAAAGTTATGTCTCGAATTGGTAAACGACCAATTAAAATTCCTGCAAAAGTAGAAGTGACTGTTAATGGCACAAAGGTAGTTGTTAAAGGACCAAAAGGGGAACTTTCTCGCGAATTACCTACCCAAGTGTCCCTTTCCCAAGAGGGAGAAGTACTGCAGGTGAATCGTCGGGATGATTCCCGCGTATCTCGCCAAATGCACGGTTTATCCCGTACTTTGGTTTCCAACATGGTTGAGGGAGTTTCTCAAGGTTTTCAACGCCGTTTGGAAATTCAAGGGGTTGGTTATCGAGCAGCCGTTCAAGGTCGTACCTTAGTTTTGAACATGGGCTACAGCCATCAGGTACAAATTGCTCCCCCAGAAGGAATACAGTTTGCTGTTGAGAACAACACCAACGTTATTGTCAGTGGTTATGACAAAGAAGTGGTAGGCAACATTGCAGCTAAAATTCGCGATGTTCGTCCACCAGAACCTTATAAAGGTAAGGGTATTCGTTATGCCGGCGAAGCCGTCAGACGTAAAGCTGGTAAGACTGGTAAGGGTAAGAAGTAAATATGAAGAGTACTCGCAGAGAATCAAGAGAACGTCGCCAAAGACGCATTCGCGGTAAAGTCAATGGAACTCCCGAACGTCCGAGGTTAGCTATATTTCGCTCTCACCAACATATTTATGTTCAGGTGATTGACGACACACAACATCATACTTTGGTAGCAGCATCAACTGTAGAACCAGAATTGAAATCTAAATTGTCTTCGGGTGGAAACTGCAACGCTTCCACAGAAGTAGGGAAGTTAATTGCATCTCGTTCTTTGTCCAAAGGAATAACCAAAGTTGTCTTTGACCGTGGAGGAAACCTTTATCACGGACGCGTTAAAGCTCTTGCTGAAGCAGCCCGTGAAGCTGGTTTGGATTTTTAAATTTGCTAATGGTTAATAGCTAATGGCTAATAGCAAAATACAGTTAGCTTTTTAGCAATTAACAATTTATAAGAGGTATAAACAATGGCAACAAATCGTCGTAAAACCAACCGGGCAAAGAAGGAAGAAACTAACTGGCAAGAGCGAGTGATCCAGATCCGACGCGTGAGCAAGGTCGTTAAAGGAGGTAAAAAACTGAGCTTCCGAGCGATCGTTGTTGTAGGTAACGAACGCGGTCAAGTCGGTGTGGGAGTCGGCAAAGCGTCAGACGTTATTGGTGCTGTGAAAAAAGGTGTCGCTGACGGCAAAAAACACCTGATTGATATCCCCATCACCAAATCCAATTCCATCCCTCACCCCATCAATGGAACCGGTGGTGGCGCACAAGTGATCATGCGTCCTGCAGCACCAGGTACTGGTGTAATTGCAGGTGGTGCAGTTCGGACAGTGTTGGAATTGGCAGGCGTTCGTAACGTTCTAGCAAAACAACTTGGTTCTAACAACCCTCTAAATAACGCCAGAGCGGCTGTCAACGCTCTATCTACCCTGCGTACTTTTGCAGAAGTTGCTGAAGACCGAGGCATCCCTGTTGAAAATTTATACATTTCATAGCTAATAGCAGTTAGCTATTAGCTAATTGATTTGCTGTTATTAGCCATTAGCTATGAGCTATTAGCAAACCTGACGACTTAAACTTTAAAGAAGTTTGGCTTATGAGACTAAATGATGTTCGTCCCCAAAAGGGATCTAAAAAACGCGGTCGCCGTTTGGGTAGAGGTGTTGCTGCAGGTCAAGGCGCAAGCGCTGGTAAAGGTATGCGCGGTCAAAACGCACGTTCCGGACGCAGCACTCGACCTGGTTTTGAAGGTGGTCAGCAGCCATTATACCGCCGTATTCCGAAATTGAAGGGGTTTCCCCTCGTTAATCGTAAAATTTACACTACGATTAATGTAGAAAAGCTTGCTGTTCTACCCCCAAACTCAGAAGTCACACTGGAATCTCTGAAAGAAGCAGGTATTCTAACTGCCTCTAAAGGTTCCTTAAAAATTCTGGGAAATGGGGAGTTGGGCATTCCACTCACAGTCAAAGCAGCAGCGTTTACAGGTACAGCACGTACCAAAATTGAGGCAGCAGGTGGAAGTTGCGAAGTGATCTGAATGATGAAGGATGAAGAATGAAGGATAAAGAATGAAAAAAATTATACTTTTTATACTTCAAAGTTCGTACTTCATACTTCATAACTTCACACTTCATACTTCATTTTTCATACTTCAAAGGTAGCCTTCTATGCTCGGTCGAGAAAAAGCCCCAACGGCTCAAGAAACTTTTATGCAGATGGCACAAGCGGCAGGGCTGAGAGGTCGGCTGCTTGTCACGCTGGGTATTCTATTGTTGATTCGCTTGGGTATACATTTGCCCATTCCAGGAATTAACAGACAAGAATTTGCCCAAGCCCTTCAAGGTAATAACCAGATATTAAGCTTTTTGGATATCTTTTCCGGAGGCGGACTTTCAGCTTTGGGAGTCTTTGCCTTAGGTATTTTGCCATACATCAATGCTTCGATTATTATCCAATTGCTCACTGCTGCCATTCCTGCTTTAGAAAACTTACAGAAAAATGAAGGTGAAGCAGGACGGCGCAAGATTTCTCAAGTGACTCGATACGTGTCTCTTGTTTGGGCAATTATTCAAAGTTCTTTTTTAGCGGCTTTCTGGCTCAAACCTTTTGCCCAAAACTACGGACCCATTTTTGTTATTGAGACAGCTCTCGCCCTCACAGCAGGTTCTATGTTTGTTATGTGGGCGTCAGAACTGATAACAGAACGGGGCGTGGGAAATGGCGCATCTTTGTTGATTTTTGTCAACATTGTGGCAACACTGCCAAAAGCTTTAGGTGATACTATCGATTTTGTGCAAACTGGCGGTCGGGAAATCGCTGGTCGTGTTATTGTGTTGCTGCTGCTTTTTCTAGCCACAATTGTTGGTATTGTCTTCGTACAAGAAGGAATCCGCCGCATCCCAATTATTTCCGCACGCCGTCAAGTTGGTCGGAAACTTTTTGCAGAACAGCGCAGCTATCTACCCCTACGTCTCAATCAAGGGGGCGTGATGCCAATCATTTTTGCTGCTGCTATTTTGAGTTTGCCACTGTTGGTTCAAAATTTCATTAATAATCCACAATATTCAAGGATTGTTAACACTTATCTTGTTCCTGGTGCTTCCGGATCTTGGGTTTACGCTCTTGTTTACCTCGTTTCTATCGTGTTCTTTAGCTATTTCTATTCTTCGCTGATTCTTAATCCGGTAGATGTAGCACAGAATTTGAAAAAAATGGGTTCTAGCGTCCCCGGTATTCGTCCGGGTAAGGCAACAAGTGAGTACATCGAACGAGTGGTCAATCGGCTAACTTTTTTGGGAGCAATCTTCTTAGGCTTAGTTGCAATTATCCCTACTGCCGTTGAAAGTGCTTTGGGTGTCCCGACTTTTAGAGGCTTGGGTGCTACCTCTTTACTGATTCTAGTAGGTGTAGCAATTGATACGTCTAAGCAAATCCAAACCTACGTTATTTCTCAGCGCTATGAAGGAATGGTGAAACAATAGTGACGCGATTAATCTTCTTGGGACCGCCAGGGGCAGGAAAAGGAACTCAAGCGAAAACTTTAGCTCAGGAGTGCGATCTTCCCCATATTTCTACGGGTGATATATTACGTCAAGCAGTTCAAGACCAAACTCCTTTGGGTGTAAAAGCTCAAAGTTATCTCGATAAGGGGGATTTAGTTCCCGATAAACTTATTGAGGATTTGATTGAGGAACGTCTCGCTCAGCCTGATACTCAGTCAGGTTGGATTCTTGATGGCTTTCCCCGTACTGTTAATCAAGCTGTTTTCTTGGAGCAATTGCTGCAAAAACACCAGCAAGGAGGAGAAAGAGCAATCAATCTCGAAGTCCCAGATGAAATTGTGATTTCTCGATTGCTAGAACGGGGCAGAAAAGATGACACCGCAGAAGTGATACGTCATCGTTTGGATGTTTACCGTTCCGAAACGTCTCCTCTAATTGATTTTTACAGCGATCGCAATATCCTGCTTTCAGTCAATGGCAATCAGTCTCCAGAAGAAGTCACCGCTGAGTTGAAAAAAATCGTTGTTTCGTAAATCGGCTAGGAGTTAGGGGCTATGGGCTATGGGCAATTGCATACCGAATAACTTTTAGCAATGCCCGATTCCCCATACCCAATTCCCAATCTTCTCGCAAGCAAATGAGTGTAAATCTTGGATAAGATATATTAATGAACTGTTGATATATTCTCCAAAATATGTTCTTCTGCACACTAGAGGCATCCTAGTTGCGTCTGAAAGACTGAAGAGGAGACTGTTGAGTTGAGGAAAAAACTTGTCTAAACAAGATCTAATTGAAATGGAAGGTACGGTTACCGAGTCCCTTCCCAACGCCATGTTCCGTGTAGACCTTGATAATGGATTTAACGTTCTTGCCCACATTTCTGGCAAGATCCGTCGTAACTATATCAAAATTCTACCTGGAGATCGCGTCAAAGTGGAACTGACACCCTACGACTTGACAAAGGGTAGAATCACTTATCGACTTCGGAAGAAGTAGACCGAACAAACAATTTTTGCTCTTGGATAATTTCAGTTACTTTATCGCTTAAGATGCAATTTTTGTTACACAACTGCGACGGTTACCCTACTGAGGTGACAGTTTTTGGGATAATCTAAAAATGCTTCCCATATTTTAGGCTATATCCTAGTTAGAGGCTACCTGAGTTTTCTGAAAATTTTAAAAGCGATCGCTCGTGTCAAAGTGGAGTGGGGACACAAGTTACCAAAGGAAAATCTCCTCTTGAGTGAATAACCTAACACTTGTAGAAAATATTACCACAAACAGAAAAATTGGGTTTTAGATGTATCTCACTGCATAAATTCCCATTATATGTTATAATTTTCTATTTGGAGTCAAAATTAACACCATGAAAGTAAGAGCATCCGTCAAGAAAATTTGTGAAAAATGTACCGTGATCAGACGTCGTGGTCGTGTCATGGTGATTTGTTCCAACCCCAAGCACAAGCAACGTCAAGGGTAACAGCGATCGGTAACCCTCAGGGTTATTCCGATCTTCGCAGCAGGAGACCCGCCTGCTTTCCCCAGACTCACCAGTGACGATAGATAACAGACTGACACTGGCTAGCTGTTAAGTAAATGACTGAGTAATAGATAACTGACAAAGAGGGAGACAATTGTGGCACGTATTGCCGGAGTAGACCTTCCACGAGACAAGCGTGTTGAGATAGGTCTAACCTACATCTACGGAATTGGACTATCTCGTTCCAAAGAGATTTTAGCAACAACAGGTGTTAACCCCGACACCCGTGTTAAGGAACTGAGTGATGCTGATATAGCAGCCTTAAGGGGCGAGATAGAAAGTAACTATCAAGTAGAGGGTGACTTAAGGCGCTGGGAAGCAATGAATATCAAGCGCCTGGTTGACATCGGGACTTATCGGGGGCGTCGCCACCGCATGGGTTTACCAGTCAGAGGGCAAAGAACTCGTACTAATGCCAGAACTCGGCGGGGGAGAAGGCAGACAGTTGCGGGTAAGAAAAAGGCTCCTGCTAAGTAATTCTTTACTTACGCTTATCTACAGCAATTCACAAAAAATCACAGCGATATGGCGCGACAACAAAGTAACAAAAAATCAGGTAGTAAGAAGCAAAAACGTAATGTCCCGAATGGGGTTGCTTACATCCAGTCTACCTTTAACAATAGCATTGTCACCATTACCGACTCAAACGGAGATGTTGTGTCATGGGCAAGTGCTGGATCTAGTGGCTTCAAAGGAGCCAAAAAGGGAACTCCCTTTGCCGCACAAACAGCGGCAGAAAGTGCAGCACGCCGAGCCATCGATCAGGGAATGCGCCAGATAGAGGTGATGGTTAGTGGTCCGGGAGCAGGTAGAGAAACAGCTATCCGAGCACTTCAAGGAGCAGGGCTGGAGATTACTCTCATTAGAGATATTACGCCAATTCCTCACAATGGTTGCCGTCCACCCAAGCGTCGCCGCGTGTAAGAGCGATAGCCTTTGAAGAGGACTATCCACTTCCACTCGGGATTGCGCTTGCGATCGTGAAGAGAGTCGTGAACTTTGAGCTAGCACTCAAGAAGTGCAAATTCAAACCAGCAATATAGTAAACGACATATGACTAGCGCCTGTTAGCTATTTGGAAGCCTCAAAATTTCACCGTAGCTCAAGGCAAAAAATAAATTTGGGAAGGCAGACCTTTAGAAGGGGCTGCCTAACCTTAAACACTGGTGAAGAAAATTTCCGCTACAACCAAGTGTTTGTGGAGGCAATTTGATTGCCCCTCTTACAGGACTCGACAATAAGGGAGGCTACTCCGTGGCACAATTTCAAATAGAGTGTGTAGAATCTAATACTGAAGAAAATAGAGGTCAAGCCAGTAGATTTGTCTTAGAACCCCTAGAACGGGGTCAAGGAACTACAGTCGGCAATGCCTTAAGAAGGGTTTTACTTTCTAACTTAGAAGGGACAGCAGTAACAGCAGTCAGAATTGCAGGCGTTTCACACGAGTTTGCTACCGTTCCGGGCGTTAGGGAAGATGTTTTGGAAATCCTCATGAAAATGAAGGAAGTTGTCCTCAAAAGCTACTCCTCTCAACCCCAAATTGGTCGAGTGCTAGTTACAGGTCCGGCAACAGTCACAGTATCACACTTCGATTTACCCAGTGAAGTAGAAGCAATCGATCCCACCCAATATGTGGCTACTGTTGCTGAAGGTGGGAAGTTGGAAATGGAATTTCGGATTGAAAGAGGTAAGGGATATCGCACTGTCGAAAGAGGTCGTGAAGAAGCTACGTCTTTGGACTTTCTTCAAATTGATTCGGTATTTATGCCAGTGCGGAAGGTTAATTACAGTGTAGAAGAAACTCGTGGAGATAATGGGATACCAAAAGACCGTTTGTTGATAGAAGTATGTACAAACGGAAGCCTGACTCCACAAGAAGCCCTTTCAGGCGCTGCTGGTATTTTGGTAGACCTATTCAATCCATTAAAAGATATTTCGCTGGAACCAACAGACACAGCTACTGACATTCCAGACGATCCCACCGCTCAAATTCCTATTGAAGAATTACAACTTTCAGTCAGAGCTTATAACTGTCTCAAGCGAGCACAGGTTAACTCTGTTGCCGACTTATTAGATTACACTCAAGAAGACCTATTAGAAATCAAAAACTTTGGTCAAAAGTCTGCTGAAGAGGTAGTTGAAGCCTTACAGCGACGCTTGGGAATTACCTTACCAACTGAAAGAGCTTCCAAACATCCTTAAAATTGCTAATGGCTAATAGCTAATAGCTAATTACTCTATTAGTCGCTAGCCATTAGCTATTAGTCACCAACCAACTAACAACTAACAAAGATTATGCGCCACCGTTGTCGAGTAAAACAACTTAGCAAACCAGCCGACCAGCGTCGCGCTTTGTTGCGATCGCTCACTACCGAACTGATCCGTCACGGACGAATCACTACTACCTTAATCCGAGCTAAGGTATTGCGTTCCGAGGTGGACAAAATGATTACCCTAGCTAAAGATGGTTCCCTAGCAGCACGCCGCCAAGCCCTTGGTTATATATATGACAAAGAATTGGTTCGCGCTCTGTTTGAACAAGCCCCCACTCGGTATGCAAATCGTCAAGGTGGTTACACAAGAGTTTTACACACCGTTCCTCGTCGGGGTGATAATGCTCAAATGGCAATCATTGAATTGGTTTAATAAAGGATAAAGGATGAAAGATAAAAAATTAATTTTATACTTCATCCTTCTTACCTGAGTCGATCGTTATGCCAAACAGCCACCAGCTTAAAACAAGAACTTATCGAGTCGCCCTGGTCATTCAATACCTGGGTACTCATTTTCATGGGTGGCAAAGGCAACCACAACAAAGAACCGTTCAAGAAGAGATAGAAAAAGCGATCGCGACTGTACTGGGTTCTCCGGTAACACTTCATGGCGCTGGGCGAACTGATGCTGGAGTTCATGCTGCGGCTCAAGTCGCCCACTTCAATGTCACCAGTCCAATTCCAGCTTGTAAGTGGGCAGTTATCCTCAACAGTTATTTGCCCAAAGATATATTGATTCGGGCTTCAGCAGAGGTTAATGATGGTTGGCACGCTCGCTTTAGTGCCATCTACCGAAGATATCGTTATACGTTATATACTGAAGGATTGCCGAACTTGTTTGCCAGCGCTGTAAGTTGGCATTATTATATTGAGCCCTTGGATGAATCATTGATGCAAGCGGCATTAAAACCGCTCATTGGGCATCATCACCTAGCTGCTTTTCATCGAGCAAATTCAGCACGAAAGCACTCCTGGGTAGATATACAAGCTGCGGAGTGCTATCGCAATGGACCGTTTCTGCACGTAGAAATTCAAGCAAATGGATTTTTATATGGCATGGTGCGGCTGTTAGTAGGGATGCTAGTACAAGTAGGTTCAGGACAGCGAACACCAGAAAACTTTACTGACCTATGGAAATACGAACGGCGTGAAGAAGTGAAACACGCTGCGCCTTCCCAAGGTTTATGTTTGTTGCGAGTGGGCTATCCACATTTTCCCTTTCCTCCAGAAATTTGGTTTGATACTCAACCAAAATTTGTATTTAGTTAGTGGTTATTAGATAGTAGTTAGTCTAACAACTAACAACTAACAACTAACAACTAACAACTAACAACTAACAACTAACCACCAATGACTAACAAAACTTTCCTTCCTCCCCAGAAAACACTTCAGCACAATTGGTATGTAGTAGATGCGGCTGACCAACGCCTTGGTCGCCTTGCTACCGAAGTTGCCATGATTCTTAGAGGAAAAAATAAACCCGAATATACTCCTCATATGGATACAGGTGACTTTGTCATTGTTATCAATGCTGAGAAAATAGCCGTCACAGGTAAAAAACGCACTCAAAAAGTTTACAAACGTCACTCCGGACGTCCGGGTGGTATGAAGACAGAAAGCTTTGATAAGCTGCAACAGCGTTTGCCAGAACGGATTGTAGAGCATGCTATTAAAGGTATGTTACCTAAGAATAGTTTGGGTCGCCAGCTGTTTACCAAGCTAAAAGTGTATGCTGGACCCACTCATCCCCATGCAGCACAGCAACCCAAAGAGTTAAAGATTCAGACAATTCCAGGAGAATAATATTCATGCAAGCAACAGACACTAACAGCGGGCGTGCCATGTACTGGGGTACAGGTCGTCGGAAATCCGCAATCGCAAGAGTTCGTTTGGTTCCCGGTACCGGACAATTGATTGTAAATGGCAAACCTGGAGATCTTTACTTCCAGTTCAACGCCAATTACCTCGCAGTTGCTAAAGCGCCCTTAGAAACTCTAGGTTTGGAAAACGAATACGACATCCTCGTGAAAGCTGAGGGCGGTGGCTTAACCGGACAGTCGGATGCTGTTCGCTTGGGAGTTGCTCGTGCTTTGTGCCAACTCGATCCCGATAACCGTTCACCTTTGAAAAGCGAAGGGTATCTGACTCGCGACCCCAGAGCCAAAGAGCGCAAAAAGTACGGTTTGCACAAAGCTCGCAAAGCACCTCAGTACTCGAAGCGATAATGGAAGATTGGCTAATGGCTAATGGCTAATAGCTAATGGTTCGGGTTGTAGCTGGCAATTAGCAAATAGCAATTAGCTTTTTGGCAATATAATGTATATATATCAACCACGGAAGAGAAAATGGCTAAACAAGGAATTCATCCTCAGTGGTATCCTGAAGCCAAAGTTTACTGCAACGGTCAACTTGTTATGACTGTAGGCGCTGCTAAGCCAGAGTTGCACGTAGATGTTTGGTCGGGAAACCATCCTTTCTACACTGGAACTCAGAAGATTATCGACACTGAAGGTCGCGTAGAGCGCTTCATGAGAAAGTACGGCATGATGGAAGGTCAAACTACCAGCAGCAAACGCAAAAAGTAGCGGGCTGGCTTTAGCTTTTAACGACGACCCTGCGCTGGCTGGGTCGATTTGTCGTATCTAATGCTCAAGCCAATTTGCTATTTTTGAAGGAGTGACTGAACCCGTCATGGCTGAAATATATCTTCTGGAGAAACTCAAGTCAGTTGAACAAACGTTTAATGAATTGACTCGTCGTCTTGCCGATCCCGATACTGCTAAAAATCCTGATGAGTATCAAAAGATCGCTAAGGCACGCTCATCGTTAGAAGAAGTTGTAGAAACGTATGACATCTGGAAAAAAGCGCAGGAAGACTTAATAGGGGCGCGTCAGGTGTTAAAAGAAGCTCAAGGCGATCCAGAGATGCAACAAATGGCAGCTTTGGAAGTCGATGAACTCGAGCAGAAAGTAGAAGAATTAGAAAATCGTCTAAAAATATTGCTACTGCCCCGCGATCCAAATGATGACAAAAACATTATGCTGGAAATTCGTGCCGGTACTGGTGGTGATGAAGCCAGTATTTGGGCGGGAGATTTAGTACGATTGTACTCGCGCTATGCTGACAGCCAAGGTTGGCGCGTAAAAATGGTCAGTGAGTCCTTGGCTGAAATGGGCGGTTTCAAAGAAGCTATTCTAGAGATTCAGGGTGATAACGTCTACAGCAAGCTTAAATTTGAAGCTGGGGTACATCGCGTACAGCGCGTACCAGTCACGGAGGCTGGAGGACGAGTTCACACTTCTACCGCTACTGTGGCAGTTATGCCAGAGGTGGATGATGTAGAAATCCACATCGATCCCAAGGAGATTGAATTAACAACGGCTCGATCTGGCGGTGCAGGCGGACAAAACGTCAACAAGGTGGAAACAGCTGTTGATTTGTTCCACAAGCCTACTGGTATTCGTATTTTCTGTACGGAAGAACGCAGCCAGTTACAAAACAAAGAACGCGCCATGCAGATCCTCAGAGCAAAGCTGTATGAAATGAAGTTACGCGAACAGCAAGAAGCTGTCACTTCCATGCGGCGAAGCCAAGTAGGAACTGGTTCGCGTTCTGAAAAGATCCGCACGTACAACTATAAAGATAACCGTGTTACCGATCATAGATTGGGTGAAAACTACTCGCTCAATACCTTCCTAGAAGGGGAAATTGAATACGTTATTCAAGCTTGTATCTCTCAAGATCAGCAAGAGCGTTTAGCGGAATTAGCCTCTGCTACTAATTAGTGGTCTGCCTGTTGATTTTGAGAGGCAGTAGAGACTTGGTATCACCTCGATTCGGTGGGGGCAGCCTGGAAACGAGATATTATCTGAGGGGCCTCCTTGCCCCTTCATCAAACTGCTTGTAGTAGCACGGATGTTTCCAAAATATACAAGCAGTTTTTTAATGCGTTTCTAAGTACATCTTCCATATCCTTGAGATATGGATAGCAAGCGAATTCGTACTTCATGATGCGATCGAGCAAAACCCATTCCTTTAAGCTTTGACAAGCATTAACTAACTTTTCCACTTCCACTTGCCACTTTGTAAAAATCCGGTAGCTGAAGAATCCACTACAAACGCCACCTTTTTCATCCCAATAAGATATACACACTTGATGCTTTAAACAACGAATTTTTTTAATTTCTTTAACTTTGCAGCCTTGTGCCTTCAAAGCGTGTTTGGCTTCGGCATTGGAAATTTCCCATTCTTCTGGTTTAATTTTATTAGAAGCGATTAAGCTTTGACCTTTGCGGCGATATTTCTTGTGAGTCTTGTGCGATCGCTGATGCATGACGTATTTTCATCCTACAGACAAACAAACCTGTAGACCAAGTCGTTTTATCGCACCCAGTCTTTGATTGACAACTTAAGTTGTATATTTAAAACTCAGGTAGAAGTGTACTGCTAAATAATGAGGATGTCAACAGACAAATAAACTGGTTATTATGCAAATAGACTTGTAGTTACAGTTGGTTAGCCAAGCAGCAGTGAACACAGAAAGCAGACAGAAACTGGTAGAAATTATCAAGCTGGCTCGTGGTTCAATGAGCCAACGGGCGTTTGGCAAGCTTTTGGGTGTTTCTGCTACTGCTGTTCAAATGTGGGAAAAAGGCGTTAAGGTACCAGACACAGAAAATTTAGCTCAAATTGCAGCGAGAGCAGGATATACGCTAGAAGAACTTCTTTGCTGTTTGGAAGGGAAATCAGTCACAGAAACTTCTGATGTCAACTTAATTCTCAGACAAATTAATCACATGCCTCTGACCCAAGTCGCTCAGATCGTGCAAGCTGGGGCGGCGCGATTGGCTGCGGCGGCTGAGGCTTTAAGCGATTGACCTAAGGCTAGTTGAGCAATTTAAACCTCTGCAGGATTGACAAAAGCGGGGTAAGAAGTAATAAATACTTTCAACGAATAGTGCTGTCACTTTTGATGACATAAAAGCAAAACTTGGGTTAAAACAGAATGAAACTATTTTTCTGTCATCAAAAGATGACTGTAGCTATCCCCTTTCTCATTTTTTGAGTGTTGGGGCTAAATAGCATATGGTTCTCATCATCTTGGTGGATTCAAGATAGAACAAAATCTGTGTATAAGGTGCACCTATGTCATTACGTAAAGAACCATTGGATTGGCAATTAGATGCTAGCGAAACTTACCTACCATTTCACTATAAAGGCTCCCTTGCAGGACTCTTAAAACAAGAATTTGCTGACGAAGTGTTAAAGGTTTTAAATGAAGATGAAATTTTAAAAAAAGCTCTAAAAATAGCTTGTGCTGAATTAATCAAACAGTCGGGTGGTGAACTCAGCCAAGTAAAAGACTTAATGAAAAAATACATAAAAATGAGCGAACGTCCCAAACATGGAACGAGAGCGATCGCAACTTTACTTGGCGAGAGACAACTAGAACTTGATTTGAACAATCAAGAGTTTGTTAAATTCTGCGATACTTTTAAGTTATCGCCTGTAGAACTGAATAGTATTTACGCTGGAGAACCAGTAGATGATAGTTTATTAGCACCGCTCTCTAGAATTTTAGGTATATCGAAAACCGAGCTGTGTACCATTCGAGATGGTTGCGAACGGGAAAAGGTTAGTGGTTAGTGGTTGGTGGTTAGTCGTTAGTTGTTTCACTAACGACTAACGACTAACCCTTATCTTCTTGGTGTAGCATCACCAAATTTAATCAAAAGAGCAATAACAAGACTCACAACCAAAATAATTGTCGTACTTAAAGCAGAACCAAATCCCCAATTTTGAGTGGGACCGAGGAACTGATTGTAGACTAGCCGTGCTGCTGTCATGCTAGAAGCTCCGCCCAGTAATTCTGGATTGATGAAATCACCGAATGCAGTGATAAATACGAGAAAAGAACTCGCAGCAATTCCAGTTAAAGTTTGAGGAACTGTGATTTTCAAAAAGGTTTGTATGGGATTTGCTCCTAAATCGGCGGCTGCTTCTAATAAACGTTTATCTAATTTTTCTAGGGCTGCATATAAAATTAAAACCATGTAGGGTAATAAGCTATAGCTCATACCAATTAGCACTGCAGGATTGCGGTTAAGTATATCTATAGTGGGTAAACCTATAGTACTCAGTATGCTGTTGAGTAATCCAGTGGGACGGAGAATTGTAATCCAAGCATAAGAGCGAAGCAGGGAAGAAGTCCATAAAGGTAAAACAAAACCAATGAGCAGCAAGTTGCGCCAGCGAGACGGTGCGATCTGAGCAATCCAATACGCAACAGGAAAACCAAAGATCAAACAAATAATTGTGGACTTTATAGCCAAATCAAGCGATCGCACCATAACTTGCAGGTACAGGGGATCGAGTATTCGGATGTAGTTGTAGAGATTTCGAGGGTTGACTATTTCTCCAGGTCTGATATTTGGTACTAAACTTAACTCAAAAATAATAAGTGTTGGCAGTACTAACAAAAGCAACAACCAAAGTCCAGATGGTGCAAGCAGTATCAATGGTTGTAGGAAGTCCAACCAAGGACGACGAAATTTTGGGGCTTTGGCAATTTGATTTGAGGTTTGAGTGGTCACAAGCCGATCGACAATTTTTCACGAACTTATTTAGTTTAGTCTGGAAGTCAGAAAATAGAGCTACTTGCAGTGCAAGGAAAAGATCCGATAGCTCACCCACCGTGTAAGGTAATCCAACTTTCATTAAAAATTAATTCATAAATACGATTGTGAACTTTTAAGCAACCCCGTTGCTTGATCGCTAGCCCTGACAAGATTAATTCCTTTTCCTCCGGGCTGTCCACTGAAGCAACCGTTCCAGAGTGTAGAATTTGTCGATAAAGTGCTAGAAGGCGCAGAGTGTTTTGCTTGCTGTTAAGAATGCGATCGCGAATTGTTCTTAAATGTTCTGGTTCATCCTGAGATTCCCAATTCTCTATCACCTGAGTTCGCACCAAAGTTTCTATCCATTGCGCTTCTTGATTGGTGGGAACGCAAGAGCAAGAAGAACGGATCAGATGACAAATCTTTTGCGTGAGGAAAGGTTGACCGTTTGTCCATGCTAGCAATTCTTTTAAAAGAACTTGCGGATTGCTAACTTTCTCCGCAAGTCCTTGTAATAAAGGTTGGGCTTCATGCTCCTGAAAACCATTGAGTTGAATTGCTTGACCAATATTAAAGGGGGTTCGTTGGGGATCGCTCAGCAAATCAGAGGGAGTTGCAACTCCAAATAAAGCAAAGGTTAATCTTTTATACTTGGCATTAATGCTGCGTTGGTTGTAGCAAAAGCGAATTAGAGCAAAAAAGTCATTGACTGGAAAATTTAAACCCAAAACAGTATCAATTTCATCTATAAAAATAAAAATATGCTTGCTTTGAACTTGAGATAATACGATCTCCTCTATAAACCGACTCAAGCACTGAAAGGGTGACAAATCCTGTTGCTCTTTCCACCAAGCTTTTAAATTTACTTTTCCCATCAAATCAAAATTTTGCCACAACTCCACCGCCAATCCCTTGTACCATTGAACTGGAGTGACTTCTTCTACGCCAAGTCGAGTAATGTCAATTGCCGCACAAGCAAAACCTTCAGTTTGCAAGCGGTTCAGCATGCGTACCATAAGGCTTGACTTACCCATTTGCCGGGTGTTCAGTATGTAACAAAACTCTCCACGTTTTAACGCTTTATAAAGATAGCGATCTGAAGAACGTACCACATAAGTGGGAGCATCCATTGGCAAACTACCGCCAACTTGATAATCAAAACCTGAGGTATCCTCCGTACTTCTTAATAAAGCATTTTCAAATTCAAGTTCAGCTTGAGTAGCTTTCAAAATTTCCAATGTTTGAGAAAGTTCTCTTGTGCGCTCTTCCACTTTTTGTTCTAAAGTCCGATTAGACTCTGCTAAGGCATCTTTAGCCTTTTGCAAAGCGATATTATTCAGCGCAAGTTCTTGAGTAAATCGAGATCGTTCTGCTTCTGCTTGTTGGCGTTGGGTGATGTCAGTGAAGGCAGCAATAGCATAAACAACTTCACCTTTTTCGTTATAAATTGGAGTTGCGGCTACTTCTAGAGGAATAATGTTATCTAATTGACGAATTTCAAGATCGTCAACAGTTGTGGTTTCACCGTTGAGCGCTCGAATAATGGGCTGTTGTTCTGTGGGGTATAGTTGTTCGGTTCCAGCAAGGTAAGCGTTGTATATTTGAGGTAGTTGAGGTGTTTTGGTTGTAACTTCAACTCCTTTCCCCAAAATTCTTTGGGCAGTTTGATTGGCGTAGTAAGGCTGTCCGGTGGCATCAATCACAAATATACCGACCGCGACAGCTTCTAAAAATTGAGCTAGCCTCCCCTCACTTTCACGCAAGGCAACTTCTACTCGCTGACGTTCTACAACTTCGGCTTGCAGGCGAGTTAATAGTTCTGCTTGGGCTTTTTGTGCGAACATTTCTTGTTCTCGCGCTGCTTTCATCCTCTGTACGTGTTGTAGAGTTTTGTTGGTAGTAATTTCTAAATCTTGAAAATTAATTGGCTTTGTCAGGAAGTCAAAAGCCCCTCGGTTCATCGCGGTTCTGATTTTTTCAAGATCCCCATAGGCGGAGATAATAACTGCTTTGACGAGTGGGTACAACTCGCTTAGTTTAGTCAGCAAAGCAAGACCGTCCATTTCTGGCATATAGATATCGGTTAAGACAATATCTATATCTTGTTCTGCTTCCAGTTTTTCTAGTGCTTGCAAACCATTTTGGGCAAAAAATAATTGAAAATTTTTTTCTCGAATTTTTTTTCTAAATACCTGACGAAGTAGGAGTTCTAAATCGGGTTCGTCATCCACAACTAATATTTTTGCTGTCATAATTTTTTCCCAATTGGGATGTTTTATAAACTCAAGATTTTTTCCTTAAGTTTGTTAAATTCAATTGGTTTTGTAATGTAATCATCTGCGCCCAATTTTTTTGCTGCTCGATAATTCTTGTCATCATCATAAGCAGTAATTATAAATACTTTTAGATCGGGAAATCTTTCTTTTATAATTTTGAGTAGTTCTAACCCATTCATTCCAGGCATATTAATATCTGCTAGAACTAGAGATAGACATTTAGTACGATTATTTTGTAATTGCTCTAGTGCTTCTTCTCCTGAGAAAGCAAAATAGAAGGTAATTTGGTTTTGTCTGCTTTCCCTCCTAAATTTTTGCTGAAATAGCAGTTTTACATCTTGTTCGTCGTCTACAATCATTATTTTCATCTATGACTTAAATCATTGACTAAATGAGCAAAATATGTAGAGATTAAAAACTAAGTTTCCTAAACTCTCTTACATTATTTTATGGGGAAACAAAGATTCTGGTCTGCAAAGATCGGGCTAGTGCCAATCTCTTCATAGAAAATGTATAAAAATGCTAAATTATTTGTAAAAAATTTTAAGTAGTGTGGGTATCGGTCATCCTACAAGGTTTTTGGAGGGCTTTATCCATCGTACTTAATTTATCGGTTCTTAGAATAACTTTTAGGTAATACAATAATAAATTTAGTAAAATTATTAACTTCGGATTCTACTTTAATGACCCCTTGATGCTGCTGAACGATAATATCGTGAGCGATAGATAAACCGAGTCCAGTTCCTTCTCCAGGTGGCTTGGTGGTGAAAAAGGGATGAAAGATTCGATCTTGCATTTCTCGGGGAATCCCATCTCCATTATCCTTAATAGTGATTTCAATCACGTCTTCCAAGTCTTGGGTTTTGACGGAAAGGGTAGGGGAAAATGTTTCTCGATCGCTCCTCGATCGTGTTTGAAAGCGTATTGCTTTTTTATGCACTGCGTAACCAGCGTTATTAATTATATTTATCAAAGCACGGCTGATGTTCTGCGGTACTATGTTTAAACGATCGATATTATTATCATAATCAGTCTCAACAGTCATGTAAAAAGATGAATCTTTGGCACGCATTCCGTGATACGCCAAGTTAATTGCTTCTCCTAGCAAAGTGTTCGCATGAGCCATCTGTCGCTCGTCTCCAGTTTGACTGCGAGAGTGCATCAACATTCCACGCACGATATTATCCGCTCTTTTGCCATGCTCGTTAATTTTTTGAGCATTTTGGCTGAGGTCACTTAAAATCTCTTCAATATATTCTTTACTGTCTGGCTCTAATTGGTCTTTTTGCCTTTCAATTTCTGCTAGCAATTCTTGTGTTAACTCTATAGAAAGTTCGGCAAAGTTATTAACAAAGTTTAAAGGATTTTTGATTTCATGAGCAATTCCTGCTGTTAGAGTTCCCAAAGATGCTAATTTCTCTTGAGCAATAATTTGCGCTTGTGTAGCTTTTAATTTTTCCAGTATGCTTGCCAATTCCTGATTTTTTTCTTGTAATTCATGAGTCCTCACTTCTACTTTTTGTTCCAAGGTTCGACTGTAATCTTCTAACTGTTCGTACAAACGAGAATTTTCAATCGAGATAGCTGCTTGGGCAGAAAGAATTTTGAGAATTTCGACACGATCGCTTGTAAAGGCTCCTGTTGTCAGGTTATTTTCCAGATAGAGAATACCATTAAGTTTGCCTTGATAAAGTAGGGGAGTACAAAGAATAGACTTGGGTTGAGTGGCAATCATGTAGCGATCGCGAATAAATTGTCCTCCGTTTGACGCATCATTTAAAATTACGTTTTCTTGAGTGCGAGCAACGTAGTTAATAATCGCAGATGATAACAAGGGAATCTGGCTGTTAGAGTCTACAGAGTCTACAGGAATAGATCTAAGTACAGTCACCTCATCATCATTAACTACCCCCTCAGCTTCAATCAACCAATTACCCTCTTTATCTAGAATTAAGAACCCTTTTTCCGCACCCGCATTTTCAAGAACGGTTTTCATCAAGTTTTGTAGCAATTTACTCAGAACGATTTCGCCCGAAATAGTTTGCGATGCTTTCAAAACAGTGGCTAAATCTAGCACCTCACTAGAAGCTGAAGTACTAGTTGTAGTAGTATTTATCCGAGAGGTTTTGCTGCCAAGTGATGTTGAAACAAGCAATTGAGGGTATTTTTCTTCTAAATCTTCTACTTTACGCTTTGCGCCCCAAAGCTGATAGCCTTGGTAGGCTTTTCTCATATAGAGTTGGGCAAATTCCGCTTTTCCTCGTTCCAACCAAAACTTAGCAGCTAATTCATTCGACAAAGCTTCATTTTGAGTAAATTCGTTTTTTCTTGCAGATTCAATCGCTTGGTCGTATAAATCCATTGCTTGGTGCCACTGACCCGAGAGCCGAGACATTTCCGCAGCCACTAAAATATATTTATGTAAGAAATTCTCCGGACAATTATCAGCCCATTGTTTCATATATTGCTGGTTTATTTCCAGTTGATGCCAGTATTTATTCCGTTCACCTATAGAAGCCTGAGGATACAGAAAAGCTAGGTTTAAGGAGTAGTAAAAATTATGCTCGGCTATTGCGATAGTTCCGGGAATATAATCAACCAATTTTCCTGCTTGTTCTAGATATGTCAAATCAATTGGTCTACCATATAGATAAAGGATTTGAGTCTTCAAAATATAATAAAAGCAGATGGCTGCAAGAGTTTCTCTTTGAGCATCTTCTAAAAAACATTTTTCACTGGTATCTTTTATATCAAAACAAAATTTGTCTTGGGTAAGCCCCATCAAATTTTCCATAAATATTGTGGCACCCAATATACAATTAATTGCCCACTGATTCTGAGTTTCTTGACTAAACTGTAAACTGCGCGAAGCTTCCTTCTGAAGGGAGTTTAAACTTTTACCTTGACAGATAAGATTGTATAAGTTGTATGTCATGGTGTATCCAACCAATTGGAACTCACCAACTTGCAACCCTGCTTCAGCTCCTTCATTATTAACTCTCTCAGAAAATTTGATGTGCTTGAGCCAGTGCATAGTGAAACTGCCATGAACTTGTGTAACTGCGCTCTTGCAAGACCAATCCCTATACTTATCAGAGAGTTTCATCCCAAGAGAGCTGTATTCATAACCCGAGTGATAATCGTGTAAAACATGGGTATTAACTACTCCAAAGAAGCTATAACCCATGGAAGATTTTTCCATGTGTCCGTATTTAATATTGAGATTAACCAGTTTCGCTGCAACAAGATACATCAGCATTGGATCTAAAATCCAAGCAGCAGGAAAGATGCGAGTCAGTATTTTTAAAGCAGATCTTTTTTCCGGGATCTCCATTTCCGGATTGTTAAATAATACAGAGATATCACGCTCGCCTAAATTTTTTCGATATTCTACAAGCTCCGTCTCAAAAGCTGCTTGCAAATTCTGTGTTGGTAGGTCAATTCCCAAAGATTTTAAGGCAATTCGTCCTGTCTCTATTGCCTTACTGTATTCCCCTAATAGGGTACACTGAATAATGCGAAGAAAGTAATATTCCGTGCGATCGAGAGGTGTTTTCGCTTGCTGAATAGCTGTGTCAAGCAAAGATTGAGATTTCTCAAAGTTCCCATTGAGATACTCAACTTCTGCAAGTTCCTTGTACAGATCTAGTGCCATTTCATAGCGATCGTTCCAAATATTGCCCGGAAATTCATTTGCCGCTAAAAGTAAGTATTCTCTAGAAGCAGTATAAGCAGTTGCCTCTTTAGCTTTTTTCCCTGCATGTAAATTGAATTCTGCTAGAGATTCCTTTTCAGCCAAGTTTTCTATCAATTCTCGTCCTTTATTCAGATGATCGACCAAAGTAAAAACTTTTCCTTCTCGCTCTGCTTCACTCATGTTAGCTAGCAAAAGTTTACCGATTTGAAGGTGAACTGCCTTCTTCAGATCGCCATCAATCAGCGCATAAGCCGCCTGCTGCACCCTGTCGTGCAGAAACTTATAATGTTGAATAACGAGTTCCGCTTCAATTGGTATGTCTGAGGTCGTTTCTAGCTCTGAGATAGGCTGAATTAAACCTAATTGGATTGCTGACAGAAGAGATTTGTAAGTTTCGGCAGGTGATTTTTCGTAAATAATTGAGAGTGTTGTGAGGTCGAAACTGTTTCCAACACAAGCTGCTAAACGTAATGCTTTCTGGGTTAATTTTGAGAGTTTCCTCAGCTTGCCGAGCATTAAATCTACCACATTTTCTGTAATGCCTAAAGATTCAATTTGAGAAATATTCCAATACCAGCACTTTTGCTGTCGCTCGAAAGTCAGAAGGCTTTCCTGATATATTGTTTTGAGGAACTCATTAATAAAGAAGGGATTTCCTGAAGTCTTGCGATAGACTAGTTCTGCTAGCGGTTTTACTATTTCTCGATCGCTATGGAGCGTGTCGGCAATCATTTGAGTGATTTCCTCTAGCTTTAAGGGGTTCAGAATAATAGTGTTCACAATTGCCCCTTGCTGTTTCAATCGCTCAATAACTAACATTGTCGGATGATTGGCACTGACTTCGTTATCACGATAAGCACCAAGCAATAGCAAATATCCCAAACAGTTATCGGTCATCATCAGCTCGATAAGCTTGAGACTCGCAGAGTCTGCCCATTGTAAGTCGTCTAGGAAAATCACTAATGGATGCGATCGCTGACAAAAAACCCGGATAAAATTCTGAAAGACTGCATTGAAGCGGTTTTGAGCCTCAGTTGGTTCCAATGGTTGTACGGGAGGCTGTGGTCCAACTATTTGTTCTACCTCAGAAATGACTTCAACAATCACTTGACCGTTAACGCCAAAAGCAGCGAGGAGTTTTTCCCGCCACCTAGCCAGTTGAGCTTCACTTTCAGTTAATAACTGTCGCACTAGAGACTTGAAGGCTGAAACAACTGCGGAATAAGGGATATTGCGCTGAAACTGGTCGAACTTCCCAGATATAAAGTAGCCGCGTTGCTCGGTAATCGGTTTGTAGAGTTCTTGGACTAGTACTGATTTCCCAATTCCAGAATAACCCCCAACTAACACCATTTCACTTTGCTTTCTACCTGTTCTTTGGAATGCCTGTTCCTCAAGTGAATTGGATTCGGCAACATGCTTGTATCTTGAGAGTAAGGTTGCTATTTCAGTGTCTCGACCATAAAGTTTTTGGGAAATTTTGAATCTGTCTGAAATGTCGTAACGAGCAATTGGGAACTCTGAAATTTGCCCAGTTTGCTGTAACTGTATCAGACACTCTTCTAAATCTGCTTTAAGCCCCAACGCACTCTGATACCTCTCCTCAGAAGTTTTGGCTAGTAACTTCATGACAATATTGGAAAGAGTTCGGGGAATTTTTGAATCGACTTCATGGGGAGGAGCAGCTTGCTTGGCGATATGACAATGAATCAACTCTAGAGGATCGTTAGTTTCAAAAGGCAGCCTTTGAGTGAGTATCTTGTAAAAAGTTGCACCCAGTGAGTAAAAATCAGTACTGTAATCGAGCACCCGATTCATTCTACCCGTTTGTTCGGGCGACAGATAAGCTAATGTTCCTTCCAAGACGTTCGGATTTTTTATTGTTGGATTTTCACGGGTAAATACTGTGGATATCCCGAAGTCTATAATCTTCAGTTGTCCGGTTTCTAGGTTAAGAATGATATTAGAAGGATTGATATCTTTGTGAATGATATTAGCAGCATGAATTTGGCTGAGTGTCTCCGCAATCTGAATGGCAATGACGAGAAAGCCTGGAAGTGTAAACTTTTTGGATTGCATCACAAGGTCTAACGATTTGCCCCCAAAATCCTCTAAAATCATTGCCAGCGTGTTTTTATAAGGCAGTAAATTGTAGGCTTTAATCACCCCATCAATTTTTAGAGAACGGGTAATTTCGTACTCCTGCTTGTACCGAGTGAGTTCTGAGGGAGTCGGATAATCTTCCTTGAGAATTTTGAGAATAACGGGTTGAGTGATGGAGTTACAAACAGATCGATAGACTAATGAATTAGCACTTTCGTAAATTTTGGAGATAATTTGGTAGTCGGCAATAGCACTCATTTTTATTATTTTTTCAAAGGATGCACTTTTGATGCTCGACTCAAGTAACGGGTCTGTCGTATTTTATCTTCCTAATTTCTCAAGAAGTAATTAATAATATATTATATCAAATTGTAGTCTCATACACTACATGAAGCAAGTCATCTTCAGATGTATTTGCCCTACCTGCTAAATTCCTGCGAAGTGTGAAGATCTCTTTCTAATTAAGTCGTATCATAATTAAGATAAATACCCATCCGTTTTAAGAAGGCATGGGTTTCTAAGAGCTAATTCATAAAATAAACATTAAGACTCTGTATGTTAATCAATAGGGTCGAGTATTAGTCTAAATTGTAGAATCGAACTGGATTATCCCAAAGAATCTTTTGTACAACTTTTTTAGAAAGTTGATTTTGAAGTGCTACGACTTCTGCAACCACTTTTGGATGATGATCCATGTGGGGGTAGTCTGACCCAAAGATTAAGTTATCTGAACCAAGATATTCGAGAATCTGACTCAGATAAGGTTCTGAAGGCTCCATAGAGATAAAGCATTGACGGCGAAAGTACTCCGAGGGCTTCATTTTTACGTTGTCTGCAACTTCCCAACGAAGATCTTCGTACTCGCGATCGAGCCGCCACAACCAGTAAGGAAGCCAGCCACATCCAGACTCAAGAAATCCAACTCTAAGCTTGGGATGACGTTCTAATACCCCCCCTTCAATCAGCGATAGCAACGCCATCATTTGTTCCATCGGATGAGAGCAAGCATGTAGCGCAAAGCGAGTGTTGAAGCGATCTGCTCCTGCGCTAGGTAAGCGACTGTGAGTGGACTCATGAAGGCTCACAGCAATCCCTAATTCCTCGCACTTTGTCCAAAACGGTTCGTAAGCGCAGTCGCTCAGAACTCTCCGTTTGACAGGATTGGGGCGTAAAAAAACTGATTTCCAGCCAAACTCTGCTATTCTCTGCAATTCCAGCACCATTTCTTCTGGTGCGTGTAAATTGACAACACCTACACCTCGAAGAATTCGTGGATTGTAGCTACAGAAATCACGAAGCCAATTATTGTAAGCACGGACAAATGCACCAGCTAGTTGTGGTGCGATCGTGTCCACAGCAACGATCCATGAGAAGTAAGTCGGATAAATAAACGATATATCAACCCCCATCTGCTGCATAGCTCGCACGTGAGACTCAGCATCAAAGTTGTTCAGCCAAGATAGGGGATACGCTTGAGTCACTTGTTTGGCACCTTCTTGATGGAGCCGATTCGAGTATTTGTTGACAATCTTTTCGCCTGCAAGCGTTAGTTCTGGAGACAGCGCAAAGCTCTTAAACGCGGGTTCGAGGTAATCTTGCCACATGTGGTGCGGCTCATAGACGTGGGAATCTGCATCAATAATTCGATATCCTTCAAGCATGGCGGGGCTGACTAATAAGTAAAGTTACATCCACATGGGTATTGGATTCAGGCACTCTTCTGGTGTCGGTTCTTTCAACCAACCCAATTCTACTGGAACATCATAAAGTCGTCCCGGAGCCAAGCGCTTCCAGAAGTGGCGCATTCCTGGAATTATAACTTTAACAACTTTCAGCCCGATATCAGGACGGGTTTGGTCGAGAACTAGCATTTCCATGCCACGTTGTTCTATAATTTGCTGACAGAGTTTAATATCATCAAGAAAGTTATCGTTTTCTATGTAAGAGTAGTCAAAAGACTTTTTGACAGCAGCATTTTTATCTGGAATTAAATAAGGCTGATTTTCCAGCGTCGCTGTTTTCCACCAATCGAGAACGGGTGGCTCAGCAGAGGTAGCATATTGAGTTATGCCATTGGCATCAGCAGTTAAGACAGCAGGAAGAATTTGGTTCATTTCCGTCAGTGCTCTTTGAACGGCGAGTTTTGGATCGAAGTGAGCACCAAAACCCAATATGATGTCTTTAACCTGGCACTTACTTTTATAACTGATTGCGGCAAAGGCTGGAATATTTAAGTCGCTGGTTATATCAAGAACCCAAAATTCGCGATCGAGGGATTGGTAATAACTTCTTAAGGCTTGAAAATACGGCTCCTCAAAACTCTCTAAATCTACTGCCGCTCTTTGAGTACGATTGTACCACCACAAAGCAACACTATCTCGCTCTACCAATTCCATGAAACCTTGTACGATCGCTTCTTCTAAAGTATTGCCTGCTGCACACCCATTAGTGTCTGCCCAACAGTCTGGCTGAGAAGACATGGGATAGCCAAAATAACAATAAGCGGTTGGCAGATACTTAAAGTCTCGGTAAGTTAATGACCAAACAGGTGTCCATTCAATTTCTCTTTCTTCATCAAACGGTTCGGGAACCCTCTGAAAAAAACTGCCACAATGAGCGTTCCACACCGAGCGTTCATCATATTGAGCTTGGCTGAAGTTCATGCAAGTATTGGGATGGATAGCCTTGTTGTTCATTTTTCGGTAACTGCTCTTAACTCTGATTTCCTCCCCCTGAAAAACGCCAGAGTACCTTTCAATAGCTTCGCAAAAACCACTTGCTCTTGCTTGAGCGTCTGTTCTCCCTTTTCCTGCACTTCTACCTCCAATATTCTTCTCTAAAACACTTAAGTCATCAAACACTGAGGCAAAATGATGCTTGGCAAAATAGGTATGAGTTAAACCCCTAGCATCGAAAGAGAGTTTGCCCAGGTCTCGCACTACTCCTGTAATGGGGCTTATATGGTATCGATACCGTTCCAAGGTTGCTTCTGGCGAAACGCAACGATGTCCGCCATCAGCCGTAAAGGTTTTTTTCCTGTTTCCAAGTATCAAAGGTAAGGGGCTCAAATATTGCTGTTTGAGAATGCCACAGCTATGACACTGAGGACGTTTGATGAGAAAATGGCTCTGTGTTTCTAGTGTAAGAGTATCGTGGGTCACTAATATCCCTTCAAGGCGCTTGTTTTCTGCTTTTACGATCCACTGAAGGATTTGAGTTGCTGCCATTGTTATGGCAGTTTTTAGTGTTGTGGGTAAGTCAGCCAGTGGTGGCGTTAAAGGTGATGAAACACGATCGCGTCTTTGGATAAATCCTTCAACTGGGCGGTTACCTTGCAAACGTTGGGACAGGCATTCCCAACAACCTGTTTTTTCAGGATGAAATATCGGTCCAATCCAGATAACAGTTCCGATTGGTTTAATCGACATCCAAGGACGCGATCGCGCCAAGTTTTTTTGGTTAATTTCGACCAATTCCGGTCGCAAGTAGTCGTCGGTTAAGACAACTTCAAAATCTCCTTCTTTGACAACTTGAATTTGCAGTGACTCGAGAGTAGCAATTAATTCCGATACGGACAGATTTCCCAATGCTTTGACAGTCACTGTAGTTGCTTGTAATCTGCGGCTGACATCTTCAGTTTTGACTTTTAAATGCTCGCAAAATACGGCTATATTTGAAGGTAAAACCTCTTGATGTTCCATGAGATAACCCTTCTGCTCCAATTCCATCAGTGCGTAATAGATGTAGGGCACCGGGAGCTTATCTTGGAGTTGTTGAACAATTTCATCAACAGTTCGACTTCCATCAAGCAAGGGACATAACAATTGATAGAGGCTATCTTGAAGCACAATTGTGTCTCTTTCAGATATGAGGAAGACTCCTTCTGTCTCAACTATTTCGATACGAAAGCAAGTCTTAAACTTCGGTTTTCTAAACATTTTGCCTGATAATTTTTACCTCGTTGTAAGGGTAGCATCCCGTTTTAGCAAATATACCTTCAGAATAGAATTTTGGAGCTACACAAACAAAGTCCACCTCCGTGGACTTAGCTTGTATATCCACAATTTCAATTACTCAATGTTTGTTCTAAATTGGGATACCCCCGTTGTAAGTAGCTCAAACAAAGGAAATGTAACATACTTTTAAGAGCGTAGTTGCGTTGTCTTTGTACTAAGCGCAACTACAAATAGGTTATATTTTTTTGTTGAGCTACCGGGCAACCATTAAATTTTTGAAACTTTAGGAGCCAGAAACAGGAATATAAACAGATGGAGGGAGGTATTCACCGCTATTGTTGTCTTGTACCCACTGATTCAACTGTTCCTCCGTGACGGTAAATTCGCTCAATGCAGGACGTGGTGGATAGGCAATAGTAGCAAGATATTTTGCTTGATTTTTGTCATCTTGGCGAATTCTCCCAGTAAATGAATCTACTACTACCTCAAAGCGAAAGTCTTGTATGAGAGGATCGGTAAAAATGTAGTCGTTTGCAGTCAGTTTTCGGTAAACATCAGATAAGGTCAGTTGAATATCTGGTGCAGTTTGATTGGCAATTATGACTTCTTTGATAATTTTGCTTGTTTCTTCTGCTAATTGAGCGGATGGGGGATCGCCATACTCAATTGCTGCTAGACGAGCTAGGGCTTGTTTTTTAAGAATGGAACTGAAATAATTCTTGAGTTGTTGCTCTTGCCTTTTCTTATCTTCATCTCCATCAAATGCTAAAAAAGTAGTCCACGTCCAAGCTATAATTTGAGTCCATTGCTTAATAATAATCCGAATCTTTGCGATATTTTCAGGAGTTTGTAACTCTTCAGGTAATGATGTCATGTATGTTGTATTAGACTGCTCTGCCATTTTTAAAACTCCTTAAGTTAGTTTGTCGCGCTAGGAGCGCTGGAATTAGCTCTACCCATTGGGAAACTAAAGTCTGTAAAAAGTTGCCTATTAGCTTGCAGTGTTGCTCCGGTATGGCATTCTATGCAACTACTACGTGGGATGTATGGTTCTATAGCAACATTGGCTAACGGGGACTTTGGCGTAACGTCCCTGAGACTTGTGTTGTAAGGCAGACTGGGGTTTGTTAGCCACTGAGTACCAATTAATTGGTAGTATTGCCAGACCGATGATTGAGAGATTTCTTTCAGTGCGTCTTGCCACTGCTTATTCTGTTCCAATCTTTGAGCATTGAGCGCTGAGTTTGGTGGACGAATTATCTGTGACGGAATTTGATTCTCAATTTTGTCTCCTACCTTTTTGACAGCATGGGGAACCTCTTGACGCCAAAGGTATGGTTTCTCTACATATGGCTTGTTTTCTTGACAGTTTTCCCTACAATCCGGGTTGTACAACGTGTAACGAGCCCGGTTTGAAGTGCTATCTGGAACATTATCTACTTGCTCAAAAGTAGACCAAATCCACCCCTGCTCGCTTGTTTTATGCTTAATATGAAAGCCTATTAAACCTACCTCAACTATCTGACTAAATTCTTCATCGGTATCGCTACAAAGTGCTTTACCTTCCGTACATTCAGTTGACTGTGCTGGAATCGTCCTCTGTCGCTTAGTTGTGTAGTAACGAGCTTTCTCCTCCTGAGATGTCTGTGGATCGAAAACTCGCCAAGCTGCTTTAATCTCAATCGCCCCTTCTTTCTCGTATGTGCTGCAAGGAACATTGAGGGGGTTGGCGTTTGCATCTTCGCTACATACAAGCGCAAATTTCTTGTCGTCGTTATTGAATTGTTGTAAGTTGACCGCGTCATACCACTTGTTTTCAACAATTTGGTTGAATTCTTGTGGGTTAATGTATGCCTCCATAATAATGTAGTTGCCTTGCTGGTCAACAAGGGGTTTGTTTGCATTTGTACCGTTGCTATCTAGTTTCTCTGACTCTGTCAGTTGTAATCTAGAGTTTTCTGTCTGTAAACCTCTTGTAGAGGTGACATTCAAACAAGTAAAAGGTTTAGTTGGTTGTATGGATGGTTCTTTTCCTGCTGAAAGGAATATTGTCTCTGGAGTACGATAGAACTCCCAGAGACGGGGAGCATTTGGAACCTCACCAATTTTCTCATTCCGTAAGGGTTCTCCTTGCTGACAATCAGCAGGCCAATTTAAAGCCAGAAAAACCTGCCAAGCAAAATTGTCGATAAAAGCGACTCTTGGCGTATTAGGGTATAGCGCCTGTTGTTTGGCTAAATTGGGATTGTGTGGAATTTCAGAAGTGATTTCTGGTTTAAGTTGAAATCGGCTTTGGCTTTGAAGTTCTTTGTCAATTTGAGTGTCTGCTAGACCTGTAGAAACACAACCTAAGACCACAACTGAAATAGAAATAATTGAAATGAAAATGAGACGTTGAATATTTCTCATATCGATTGTGTTGCAACTGATTGTAATTTATGCCACGCTATAGCTTGTCTCTAGAAGAGACTGAGTTTTTCTGCAACTACTTTGAAGGACATCTTTACAAAGGAAGCTCGTGTATTAATAGCTATTTTTCTGTAGAAATGGGTTAATTTTTTGCAAATTTTGACTGACATTTTAGTCGAACTAAAATCGCAGACTTGATGATTCAAGTATTTGATTTCTCTTATTTTTACCCATGATTTAACACCCAATTACAGAATATCCTTAAATTGCATATTAAAGAACATAGTATTCTGTAAAATTTACATTTTTTTATATTTTTATTAAATATGAGTTTTATATGAGTTTAATATTGCAAAATTTATATATAATAGTTATTTTGTTTATTTACAATACTTGTTTTTATGAGATAAACTTTGTCTGCAATTCTAATAAGAAATTTAATCTAAAAAACATAAAATATTTGTATTTGATACTGAATCCGCCTCTTGTACCCCCTTGATAATTAAGTCGTTGCCTTGCGGTGAGTCCAGCAAAGCGTGGCAGTAAATGTTGGGTTTCGTTCCTCAAACGCCACATCGCTCAACGGGGGGCTTTGGGGTCCCCACGAAGTGGGGTTGGGGGGAAACCCTCTCCAGTTGCTCCTCTTGGGCAAAGACGACAGGTGCTATCTCCTGCGGAGACGCTGCGCGAACAACAGAGGAAACCTCCCGAAGTTTGCGGCTTGGGGAGTCAGTGCGGTCTTGGGCTTTGCCCAAGTGAAGCATCTGAGGTGGAAACCCCCAAGCCGCAACTTCTCTGGGCAACGCACTGTCTCCCCAAGACCGCACGGCGCTGCTCTGGGCACGCGAGTGGCTCCCCAACCTACGTGTTTTCGCATTTTTATGCTTTAAAGATGCTTGAAAGAAAAATTGGTGGGAGCCTCGCAGGCAATAAGTTCAGTTACAACTTAGATTGAAAATACTTACGATATAATTGACAACTCGGAGTTGCTTTATTGTTATCTAGCTTAATAAAACCCATACTGCTAAGTTTATAAGCAATAACAGGTTCTAACTGCACAGCTTCTGTAGTATTTATCACTTTATGAAGAGCAGATGCTAATTCCGGCTGTGCTTCCAAAGTGACCCAATGCCGCTGTAAATGATGGTAGTATATGCCTGTAGGAGTGGCAGAATTTTGTAGCAGTTGTGTCAAAGTTATCTCTTGCTGACTGAGGTGATAGAGCGCTAAATGTACCAGTGCTGGATGTCCTCCAACCATATCCATCAAAAGGGTTGCTTCTAAACCATTTTTCCAAGCCAATCCATAACGTAAAGCTAACTGCTGTACTTGTTCAAAACTAAAGCTTTGTAACTGAATTGGAAGCCCGACATTGAATGGTGACTGATGAAGTTGCAAGGGAACGTAGACTTCTGTGGAATGAACCACAATCAAACGCAGCTTTTGCCAAATTGGTCGTCTTTTTGCTTCTTCATACCACGATCGCAATAACGGTAAAAATTCTTTCGCCACCTGTGGATACTCAAAAATTTGGTTCACTTCATCTAAAGCCAAAACCACAGGAGAATCAATATATTCGAGTACGTAGTTTTGCAAGTATAGCGAACAACTGACTTTACTCCCAATATCTTCATCCCAATATTCATCCATTCTTGGTTCTATCTGAAGCTGACGCGAAATATTAGCACACAGCCAACGCAAGAATCGATTTAAATCGCTCAGAATGTCGCGATCGATTTGCTCTTCAAAGTTCAACCCGATGGTACGGTAGCCAATGCAGCTAGCATATTCCAAAATTCTTGACAACAGAGAAGTTTTTCCAATTTCCATTGGACCTTTAATCCGAATTAAAGCTCCCGGCTTAGTAATTTCTCTGTAAATTTGTGCGCTAACGGCAGTGTTTTCAATATAGTAAGGAGAGTCTAGGGGAACAGAACCACTAGGATACGGAGGTAATAGGTCTTGATGAATGTTAATAGATGGGGAGAGCATTGGGGTTGTAAAGGGCGATCGCGTTTCTGTTTGCATTCCCCTAAGATTGAAACTCGGAGTTGAGTTTGGCGAACTTATCACGTCTTCCCACTCAATCCGAACACCATCTTGCAACCAAACCATAGATGATTCGGCTGGGTTTTGGAAAATAACTGGTAGCCAAGTTGCACAAGGATATTCTTTCTCCAATGCTTGCAATCTTTCCCGTGCAGAACGTAGCGCCGCATATAAGGATTTGCCAGAAGAAAATTCAGTTATGAAATATCTTAAAAATTCTTGAGCCACCACATCCGGAACAGCCTCCCGCATTACGATCGATTGAGGTATGTTCACATCTTCGAGTTGTTGCGCCAATCCCAAACCATCACAGGAGTTAAAAATTGCGAGTTTTAACCCACGACCCATTGCTTCCTTGAGTGCATACTTAAGTTTCTCAAGGGAAATTGTATCTGTGGGATTGATTTGCAGAATCCCTTTTTCTTCACTGGAACTATGACCTGCAAAAAAAAGAATATCCCAACCTTCTTGCCAAAGATGGTCATTCAAATCGCGTAAATTTGGCTCAACTAAAAATTTAATTTCTGCTCGATGGGATAATTTTTCCAAAAACATTCTATCGTGACTGATATCAATCCCTTGTGCATTTCCAAAAATTGCCAGAATTTTCAGTTGATACTTTCGATGATTAATAGGTAATTTATTAGTATTTTGATACTCTGTTGCACTTAAAGCGACTTCCCCATAGGGATAATCTTCAAAAAACTCCCACAAATGCCAGGGTAGACGTCTCAATAAAGGATCGTTAGTCTCTATAATGAAGCGAATTTCATCAGATGGTTTTAATTGTGTACGTAATTGCCTATCGATTTTACGAAATTCTTTAGAGTCCAACCATGTATTTAATCTTTTTGACAGCTTTTGAGATAACTTCAGAATATCAGCCTCAGAAACATGAGTGAGCCCTACTTCTGAGATTTCAAGATAATCATCTGTTTCGACACTATTTCGCCAACAACTCAGGCGTTGATAGAAGGCATAATAAAGAGCTTGCCAATTTTGATAGAGTTCTAAAATTTTTGGTGCGGCTGGTAAACTAGCACTTATTTTCATGTGGTAGGGGTTGCTAGCTTCACCAACTTGTGCGGTGACGGTAGCACAGCCATCACGCAAGTTTCCCTGACCCAAGCTTAAAACAACTAACCTACTCATAAGTGTTCGATCTCGTAATAGTCAATTCTTGACTTATGAGATTGACTCCCACATTTGCAAGAAGTAATTTTTATTAACAATTGTTTTAACGGTGATAGCGGTTTCTTTAACGATAGAACGATTTATGAAATAAATATTCCTGTTCCATTCTTGGCACTTCACTTTATTTCAAAAAATATAGAATCATTCTCGCTTTCAGAATTAAAAGTATAAATCGATCTAGTAAAGCTTATTTTTTTTTCATCCAATTTTTTTTAACGACTCCCTAATGACCACAAAAATTTTTAATGCGGACTTTTTCATTGTTGTATTTACTGAAAATTATACTAGCTTTTTCAAAATAGGAGAGGAAAACTTTCGTTGAAAATACTGCCGATACAACTCGCAACTGGGAACTGCGCGATCGTTTTCCAACTTAATTAATCCCATACTATTTAGCTTGTAAGCAATTACAGGTTCTAGCAATACGGGGATAGTCGTTTGCATAACCCTTTCAAAAGCAGATGCGAGTTCTGGCTGTGCTTGTAAAGTAGACCAATGACGCTGCAAGTGATGGTAGTAAATCCCACCTGGCGTAGAAGCATCTTCAAGAAGTTGCGTTAGAGTGATTTCACCATCACTTAGGTGATAAACTGCCAGATGGACGAGTGCTGGATGTCCCCCAACTACATCTGTTAGAAATGTTACCTCATTATCATCTACCCAATCAATCCCATAGTATTGGGATAACTCCTGTACTTGAGATAGATTAAAGTGCCTTAACTGAATTGGCAATCCCACATTAAAAGGCGATTGATGAAGCTGTAAAGGCACATAGACTTCTGTGGAATGTACGACAATCAAACGCAACTTTTGCCAAATGGGCTGTCTTTTAGCTTCTTCGTACCACGATCGCAACAAAGGGAAAAACTCTTTGGCCACTTGGGGACTTTCAAAAATCCGATCGACATCATCTAGGGCTAGAACTATTGGAGAGTCAATCTGCTCGAGCACGTAATTCCGCAAGAAAAGAGAGCAACTGACCTTACTACCGAGATCCCAATCCCAGTAATCGTCTAGTTTTGGCTCAAGTCCCAATTGCAAAGAAATGTTAGCACACAGGCACCGCAAAAATCGCTTGAGGTCGGTTATGATCTCTCCTTCAAGATGCTCCTCTAAATTCAGGCTAACGGTACGATAACCAAGATTTTTCGCGTATTCTATAATTCTTAACAGTACAGAGGTTTTACCCATCTCTTTCGGTGCTTTCAGCCGAATCAATGCTCCTGGTTTGCTGATTTCCGCAAAAGCTTGCTCCTGGATAGCAGTGTTCTGAATATAATAGATTGAATCTAGAGGAACCGAACCACTCGGAAAGCGGGGGGATTTTTGTTTATTTGTCAAAAAGTGAGTGGAAAGCTGTCTTGACGGTGTAGCGATCGCTGGCAAAGCCTGTGCTGCATAAAATTCTAACAGCGCCCGACAGTTTTTTTTGGTCACGCGCCTGCCAATAATTAAAGATAGTTTTTGGCATAACCCCGGAGCAACAACATTAGTTAAGTAACCGGGACTGTATCCCCCTGCTTGAGCCATTTGACCGTAAGTTTGACTCTGCCAAATACCGCGCAGTATTAATGTCTCTGTATCATTCAGAGGGCGATTTTGGGTTTCCAATAGCTTGTGATTGACAATTGCAAGTAGAGAATCAAGAGTCATGAGAAATTGGGTACTATTTTCCTGCCGATGAATTAAATTCACGGCTTCGCTTTCAACAATCTTAGCGATAATGATTATAGAAACTTTTGTCTAAACCCCTTCCTACTGCCCGAGATAATTAATCTCGACCACAACCACGGAACGCACATTATTATAAAGTTATAGTACCGTTTTCTATGCCTAAGTTGAGCAAGGGTATAATTAATTTTTTTTATAGTCATTTGCCCGTCGGGACTGGGGAACTCAGAGCCCCGACGAAGTGGGGATTAAGGTATGGGGACAAGGAAGACCGGGGAGAATCACCGAACGCCCGCTTCTCTTTTGCCAATTAACTACTCGTTAACTCAATCCAGTATCGTTCGTACAATGCTTCAACTTCTTGACCCAAAGGAGCTAAACGTTCGCACTTTGTTAAAATTGCCTCTGAAGGAAACAAATTGGGATTATTTTGGATTTTCTTTGGCAATTGCTCAAATCCAGCACGGTTGGGAGTGGAAAGAACTAATATTTGGCTCATTTCAGATGCCACTTCCGGTCGTAAAATTAAGTTAATCCAAGCATAACCTGCTTCAATATTGGGGGCTGTCTTGGGAATGACGACGGTATCAGTCCACAAAGAAGAACCACTTTTGGGAATGACGTATTTCAGTTTAGGATTTTCTCTAACAATTTTCACAGCATCGGATGAATAACACATTGCTAAGAGCAAATCTCCTGCAATGATTTGATTGCGCCATGCATCAGTTGTAAAAGCTGCTACATCCGGTATGAGAACCTTTAACGTGTCAACAGCTTGTTTAATTTCATTTTCATTGGTTGAGTTGTAAGAATAACCGAGCATCTTTAAAACTGCACCTATGACTTCTCGGAAATCGTTCATTAACGCCATCCGCTTTGACAGAACTTGTTTGTTTTCCCAAAGATAGTCCCAGTTTTCAGGTGGAGTTGTTAGCTTTTCGGAATTGTAAATAAAACCTGTGGTTCCCCAACTAAAAGGAATACTATGACGGTTATTGGGATCGTAGATAGGATTTTGAAACCTGGGAAATAAATTGTCTAAGCCGATTATGCGATCGCGCTCCAATCTAATCAGCAATCCCAAGTCCACCATTTTCCGTACCATATAATCGCTCGGGTAAATCACGCTATAAGCACTACCACCTCCCGCTTGGATTTTACTGAGCATGGCTTCATTGGAATCAAACAAATCTGCCAATACTTTGATCCCCGTTTGAGCGCTAAAAGTTTTTAGTAAATCCTTATTCGTGTATTGTTCCCACGTGTAGATGTACATTTGGTCGCGGGAACCAGTGGTAGCGGATGCACGGACGTTTCCAAGTCGCCAACCGCACCCTGCTAGAGACAAGCTAGAGAGCGCTGCTATTCCTGTAATAAATTCTCTTCTGTTAGTCATGACTCACTAAAGCCAAACAATCACCTTCTGTCCACCAAGCATAGATAGGAGTTTCACGATCTGGCAAATTAACAAATGTGTTGGGTTGTAAAACATTAATCTGTAACCCGTTTATTAATTGCACAACATAATTGATGTGCGTTCCCAAATACATAATATTAACCAACCGTCCTTCAAAGCAGTTATTTTCTACGCTGGGTTTGTAAAGAGATAGCTGTATTTTTTCCGGGCGCACGCTAACAACGATAGATTGTGATATTTCTGTTGGTGTATTTTCTTCACGAGTCACAATAATGGAAAGCCCTGTTTTTGTTAAAATTTTAACGTGAGAAGCATCAGCGCCAGTTATTTCACCTGGTAATAAATTGGTATCGCCAATAAAATTAGCAACGAATACTGTTTGAGGTTGTTCGTAAATTTCGCTGGGAGTCCCGACTTGTTCGAGTTTACCTTGATTCATGACAGCAACCCGATCCGATAAAGATAGCGCCTCTTCTTGATCGTGAGTCACCATGATGAAAGTCAATCCCAATTCTTTATGTAAATTGGACAGTTCAACCCTCATTTCTTTTCTCAATTTTAAATCAAGCGCCCCAAGGGGTTCATCTAAAAGCAAGACTGCAGGGCGATTGACGATCGCTCTTGCCAAGGCTATCCTTTGCTGTTGTCCCCCTGAGAGTTGATTGGGAAAACGCGATCGTAAACCCTCGAGCTTTACCAATTCTAGAGCTTGTTTGACTCTGCTTTCTATTTCCTTTTTACGGAGATTTTTAAGACGCAGTCCAAAAGCCACGTTCTCCCAGATATTTAAATGGTTAAACAGAGCATAACTTTGAAACACAGTGTTAACAGGGCGGCGATATGGGGGAACACTAGTCATAGACTGACCGCGAATCAACACTTGACCTGCATCTGCTCTTTCAAACCCTGCAATAAGCCTGAGTGTAGTTGTTTTTCCACAACCCGAAGGACCAAGGATACTAAAAAATTCTCCTTGTCTGATATCCAAGTCTACTCCGTGGACAGCAGGTTCTTGGTTAAAAAACTTAAAAACGCTAAGTAATTCCACGTCTAGTGGTTCAAAACCTGCTGTTCCCCCTTGATTCTGAATTAGAGTCTGAGCCATAGTACTTGATTTCATCCTGAGAGTATAAGTGTTTTTGTTAATCAATGTAGTCGATGAGGCAAATGAGAAGTTACACTTTGGTTTATTCTATCGGTCAAAGATAACTTACAGAAAAATATACTGTTAAGTTTAATTTGCCCGTAAATACACTTAAGACTGGAGGAAGTATTAAGGATGAAATATGATGCAAGTCTATATGGCTAAAACGAGAATTTCAAAATAAAGGTAGCTCGAGGAGCAATCTGCTGATAAGTATTTCGTTGGTTTTAAATCTAAATTTTACGTCATCCTTCATCCTTTATCCTTCCTCCTTCATAGTTTTTATATCAAAAAGAATTATTGCTCCCTGAGGTATTGCTTTATGGCTTCCTTAAAAACATCTGGATTTAGCGGATTTCTTGGAAATAAAGGTTTACGAACTGTTGGAAAAAATTACCAATCTATATTTTTTATCATTATTACCATTGCGATGATGGCTGGTATTAATGCTCGTTTAGTGTATTTGCAAATTGTTGAAGGTCCAAAGCTACGACAAAAAGCAGAAGCAAACCGGATGCGGACAATCAGCAAACAACCCGAACGAGGCAACATTTTCGATCGCAATGGCAAACTGTTAGCAACAACACGCTATCCCCGTTCAGTGTACTTATGGCCTATGGCACATACAAAACCATCATGGTCAGTTGTGAGTTCGCGTCTCGAACAAGTTTTGAAAATCTCCAGAGAGGAGATGGAAAAAAAATTAGACACTGCAGGTCCGAATGCAACAACCCTTGTACGGATAGCACGCGACCTGAATGAAGCCGAAGTCACAGCTATAAAAGAGTATGAAAACGAACTTCAAGGCGTTGAAATTCATACAGAAGCAGTACGCTATTACCCTAACGGTAAAGCCATAGCCCATATCATTGGTTATACCCGTGAGTTAACCCCAGAGCAGCTGAAAAAAAAGCAAAAAGAAGGTTATCGACTTGGAGATGTTATTGGTCAAATGGGGGTAGAAAAAGCGTATGAAAATTTGTTGCGAGGAGAATGGGGCGGTCAGCAGGTAGAAGTAGATAGCAAAGGTCGTCCAATTCGCGTATTGGGAGAAAAACAAGCTCGTGCAGGCAATGATATTCACCTGACCATAGATTTAGATTTACAAAAAGCTGCTGAAGAAGCTTTAACATTTCCCAAGGGTGCTCTTGTTGCAATCGATCCAAACAATGGTGCTGTCTTAGCACTGGTGTCTCATCCCACCTTCGATCCCAATATTTTTTCCAAACGACAGCTGACTCAAAAAGACTGGGAAAGCGTACAAGGGAAAAACCATCCCCTCGTCAATCGCGCTCTGAGTGCTTTCCCTCCTGCGAGTACCTTTAAAATCATCACCACAAGTGCGGGATTGGAATCAGGAAAATTTTCTCCCGGTACAGTGCTGCAAACTTACGGTTCCTTAACCATTGGTGGAGTCACCTTTGGAGAGTGGAACCATGCTGGATTCGGACCGTTGGGGTTTCCAAAGGCAATGGCAATGAGTAGCGACACGTTCTTTTACCAAATTGGTAAGGGAGTTGGCGGTCCGACCTTAATTGAATGGACTCGTAAGTATGGCTTTGGTCATAAAACTGGAATTGAGTTGATAGACGAGGAATCAAAAGGATTAGTTCCAGATGAGAAATGGAAGCGGAAAGCGTGGAAAATTCCTTGGACTGTAGGGGACACCATTAATATGTCCATCGGACAAGGTGCGCTACAAGTCACGCCACTGCAATCAGCGATTATGTTCTCTGTTCCAGCTAACGGTGGTTATCGAATCAAACCCCATTTGCTCAAAGACCACGAAGAATCAAAAAAATGGAGGGAATCCTTAAACATGAAGCCCAGTACTATCAGAGTACTTCGCGATGGACTGCGGAAGGTGGTGACTGAAGGAACCGGTAAGCGTTTGAACGTACCATCCGTTGCTCCAACGTCTGGAAAAAGCGGTACTGCTGAGGCTGGCGTTGGTCGTCCCAATCATACTTGGTTTGGAGCATATGCTCCAGCTGATAAGCCAGAAATTGTGGTGGTGGCGTTTGGTGAAAATTCTGGCGGACATGGAGGGAGCGATTGTGGACCTATGGTTTTACAAGTGTTAGAAAAGTACTTCCATAAGAAACATCCAAGTAAATACAAAAAATCTGAACCATAGGAATTCCAAAAGACTGAAAAGATTTTCCATTGAGATAAGCATCAGACGCAGGGGAGGAAAAAAGGCTCGACTGACAAACAACTATTGCCGTAGATAGCAGAAAGAAGTAGTATAAAATTAACAAGGCGTCATCATAGTTTACCGAGCAGGCATTGCAGTTGGGTTAATTTTTGGTAAAGTTTACAATTTTGCCAGAAAGATGCCTGTATGTGTATTCTGCCAAGCAGATTACAGGTAACACTTTGGTTTATTCTATATAGCTAAAACATTTTGCAATAAGACTGCACTACTCTAGTTGCTTTCCTAAAAACTAGGTAAAATCTTAGTGTAATCCTATACAATTACTCTTTTTCTCGCAATTCCTGCTTGTTATATGGCGCTACTGCAATCACCTCAACCCCTAGTTAAAAAAAGAGAAACACGTACCGTTGGACGCGGTTCTCAGCCCTTATTTTTAATCATATTTACCTTACTACTGACTGCGGGGATTGGCACTCGTTTAGCCTACTTACAAATTGTTGAAGGAGCAAAGCTCCGAGAAAGAGCAGAGTCCAATCGGATTCGCACGATCCCCAAACAACCTGAACGAGGCAATATCTTCGATCGCAATGGCAAACTGCTAGCGACAACTCGCTATCCCCGTTCCGTGTATTTGTGGCCTATGGCACATACAAAACCATCATGGTCGGTTGTCGGTCCGCGTTTGTCTAAAATTCTTGATATACCTGAAGACGACATTATCAAGAAGTTAGAAGAAGCAGGTCCAAACATGGCTCTTGTGAGGATTGCCCGCAACCTCAACGAAGCGGAAATTACGGCCCTAAAAGAGTATGCTAGTGAACTGCAAACTGTGGAAATTCATACCGAAGCAGTGCGCTATTATCCTCACGGACAAGCTCTAGCTCACGTATTGGGTTACACGCGAGAATTGACATCGCAACAGTTGAGAGAAAAGAAAAAAGACGGTTACCGACTTGGTGATGTCATCGGTCAAATGGGTGTAGAAAAGGCATATGAAAAAACATTGCGGGGTGAGTGGGGCGGTCAGCAGGTGGAAGTGGATGGTAAAGGTCGCCCAATTCGAGTCCTGGGAGAAAAACAAGCAAAAGCAGGGAATGATATCCACCTAACTTTAGATTTAAACCTGCAAAAAGCAGCGGAAAAAGCTTTAAATGGTCGTGACGGTTCTATTGTTGCCCTAGATCCGCGTAACGGTGCTGTTTTAGCAATGGTATCTCACCCCACCTTTGACCCAAATATCTTCTCGAAGCAAAAACTTTCGACAAAGGATTGGCAGACCGTACAAGGAGAAAACCATCCTTTGCTCAATCGGGCTGTTAGCAGTGCCTATCCACCCGCGAGTACTTTCAAAATCGTCACCACAACAGCTGGATTGGAATCAGGCAAGTTTTCTCCCAACACGGTACTGCAGACCTACGGTTCTCTAACAGTTGGTGGGGTGACATTTGCAGAATGGAATCATGCAGGATTCGGTCCTCTGGGATTTCCAGGAGCTATGGCATGGAGTAGCGATACATTTTTCTACCAAATTGGTCGGGGCGTTGGCGGTCCTACTTTAATTGATTGGACGCGAAAATATGGGTTTGGAAAGAAAACGGGAATAGAATTTGTCTCTGAAGAAACCAAAGGAAACGTTCCAGACGAAGCATGGAAGCAAAAAGTGTGGAAAATGCCGTGGACTGTCGGAGATAGTATTAATATGTCTATCGGTCAAGGCGCTTTACAAACGACACCGCTACAAGTTGCGGTCATGTTTGCTGTTCCAGCCAACGGTGGCTATCGAGTCAAACCGCACCTACTGAAAGACAATGAAGAATCGAAAAATTGGCGGGAATCGCTAAATATGAAGCCAAGTACCGTGAAAGTTTTACGCGAAGGCTTGCGGAAAGTTGTATCCGAGGGTACGGGGAAAGCACTCAATGTTACAACCATTCCTCCCGCTGCTGGTAAAAGCGGTACTGCTGAAGCATGGAAGCATAGAGTCAAAGCAAATCACGCTTGGTTTGGTGCGTATGCTCCCTACGATAAGCCAGAAATTGTGGTTTTAGCATTTGCCGAACACTCTGGCGGTGGCGGTGGTAGCGTTTCTGCTCCTATGGTACTGCAAGTTATCGAAGAATACTTCCGGCACAAGGCTCCTGCTAAGTCTCAAAAAGCAGGAAATTGAAAAAGACGACGATAAATGATGTAGGGGCGCAAGGCATTGCGCCTTACAAACCATATGGTTCTCTCCAATCCCCAGTCCCCAGTTCCTTTATTATTTTGCTTGGGTGACCGGTTTGTAATTCTTAGCTCGGTAAAATGTTTCCAAGCTACCGCGATCGCCCACAAAACGCCAGTGCCATGGCTCATAACTCACTCCTTGAAGATTGCCTTTAGGGAATGACAGCTCAAAACTAAAACGAGCTGCGTTTGCTTGCAACCACTGAAAAGCTTTTGTTTTTTCAAAATTAGTATTGAGATTGGTTGATGGTGCGTTTCCATCTCCGACATCTACAGCATAACCCGTGTGATGTTCGCTATGACCGGGAGGTGCGCTGACAGCCGCCCGCTGTGCGGGTGTCTGGTTTCGCTGAGCACCAACCACAAAAAATAATTGTTCTTGTTCTTGTATGGAACGAAAACCGGAAATTGGAACTAAAATAACCCCCGCGCTTCTAGCAGCTGCTACCATCTCTTGATATTTTTGAGCAGCAGTTGCTCTCAATTTGATACGTCCATCACGAGTAATTGGTTGAAGTTCGGTCGAAGGGGCTTCCGAGTAGGAAAAATGCCCCAAAACTAAATCTTCATTCACTTTGGCAGAATTTCCAGCTTTCTGCGGAGTTGCAGGATTTGAAGTCGTAGGAGAAGGTTTGGAATTATTTGGTTTTTTAGATTCCACAAACAGGAAAAACAAACCACTCAACAAAGCCAGCAGGACAAATCCAGCCACTCCTCCACCCAACCAAATGAACCATCGGAAGCGGACCTTAGTTTCTGCATCAGGAGTATCGCGTAAAGCTGCCGGGATATCTTCACTTTTACTAGTTGGTGTGTCCTGTGGTTGTTCGGGAAAACCAGCATTACTCACAAGCCCACTCCTGCTTTTTATAAATAACCATAAAAATTGTAAACTAGATAGAAGGACACAAAATTAGGTAATATTTTACATCTACTTATATAAGTCCCAGTTTTGCGTAAACTCTTAGAACTGTACCTTTTTTTAGTGGGTCTAGTCCTTTTAGGATATATCCTGGGACGCAAGTCACCCGAGACAGTGCCTACCCTAGTAGGTCGATTCCTTTTTTGGGTAGGAGTACCGATAAGCATTGTAATTTTTCTACGAAAAGCTGACTTGTCGGGACCGATTTGGATTGCACCAGCGATCGCCTTCTTAGCTATTTTACTAGGGGCGTTTTTAGCTTGGCTAGGAATTAAAGGACTAACCCATTGGACCAACACAACACCCCAGAAATCAACTCAAGGTAGTTTTCTCTTAGCGGCAATGGTGGGTAACACAGGTTATATTGGCTATCCTGTCACCCTGTCAATAGTTGGCACTCAGTATTTTGCATGGGCATTGTTTTATGATTTGCTTGGAACAACATTAGCGGCTTATGGATTGGGTGTTGCTCTAGCAGCTCGTTTTGGCGATAATGCCCGGAATCACGCGCAAGTGCTTCAAGCCATTTTCATCAATCCAGCCTTATGGAGTTTTGGATTTGGTTTCCTCCTCCGACAGATTCAAATCCCCCAAACCATAGATTTTTGTCTGGAAATAGTAGCATGGTGTTCCGTTGCCTTATCCCTTGTCTTAATTGGGATGCGACTGAGTAAACTCAATTCTTGGCACAGTTTTCCAAAAGCTACCATAAGTGTGGGCATCAAAATGTTAGTTGTTCCCTTATTAGTTAGCAGCATTCTACCCTTGTTTGGTCTCACTGGAGCAGTGGCACAAGTTATTTTGCTACAAATGGCAATGCCCCCAGCCTTTGCCACATTGGTTCTTGCCGAAACCTTCAACCTCGATCGAGATCTCGCAGTCACTGCATTGGCAATGGGAACCATGTTACTTTTGTTCACTTTGCCATTGTGGTTGGTCGTTAGTGGTTAGTCGTCGATCGCTAACCACTAACAACTAACTACTAACCATTTCCACCAAATCCGCCGGATTCATTAATTCATATGGTTCAAAAGGTTGATGTATCCAGGGATTGTCTGGTAGGTAATCGATGTAGTAATCCGGTACTATAACAGAGCAAGCTTTGTACCAGAGGACAGCTGTCCGAATATCTTCTATAGTAGATTGGCTATTGTCTTGTAGCCATGGAATACATTGTTGAAGAGTAATGCCAGAATCTACCAAATCATCCACTAAAAGAATGCGCGACCCCAAATGTTCGGTGGTCATAGTTAAGTGGCGTGAAAAGATGAGATTTCCTCTCTCTTGCTTTCCCGATCCAGTGTAAGATGATGTTGCTAAAATTGCCAAAGGCTGGTTATAAATACGGGAAAGAATATCTCCAACCCTCAGTCCTCCTCTCGCAAGACAAACAATCTGGTTAAATTCCCACCCAGATTGATAGATTTTAGCCGCCAGGTGCTCAATTTTTCGATGATAATCTGACCAAGAAACGTAAAGGTCTTGCATATTGGTTAGTGGTTGGTAATTAGTAGTTAGCGGTGTAGGACAGGTGTCTTGACTGTCATTGTTAGTGGTTAGTGGAACATGACAGATGACAGTGGACAATATGCAACATAGTTGATGTTATTACAAGTATAAAGTTTTATGAACAATTCTGACTCTGATGACTGCGCCCAACAAACTCCAGAAAGTGACAAGTTAGACTTGAGTACCAAAATAGCTTTTGGTGCTGGAGATTTGGGTACGGCAATTACTGCTATGATTGGGATTTCTTATTTGTCGCCTTTTCTGACAGATGTCGCAGGTTTGAAACCCCAATTAGCAGGGCAAACTCAGCTTATTGGTAAAGTGTGGGATGCTATCAACGATCCTATGGTTGGGGTGTTAAGCGATCGCACTCAAAGTCAGCAAGGAAGGCGTTATCCCTGGATGATCTGGGGAGCAATTCCTTTTGGAGTCTTCTTTTTTTTGCAGTGGATTGTCCCTCATTTTAGTAATAACGAAAATGCAAATCAGTGGGGGTTATTTTGGTATTACACTGCTATTTCAATTTTGTTTAATGCTTTTTATACGGTTGTTAACTTACCATACACTGCTTTAACAGCAGAATTAACTCAAGACTATGACGAACGCACCAGTCTGAACAGTTTTCGCTTTAGCTTTTCTATTGGCGGTAGCATTCTTGCTCTCATAATTGGTTTGGGTATTTCCATAGTCGTTCCCAATAACAAAAGTACACAATATTTACTTTTAGGAGCTATCTGTGCCATTATCTCCGTGTTGCCTTTGTACTGGTGTGTTTGGGGAACAAAAGGTCGCGCTCAAGCTGTAGCAAAGCAACATCCACAATTAGAGCAAACAGTTTCAATTCCTTTTCTACAGCAACTCAAAATTGCTTTTACAAATCGCCCTTTCTTATTTGTAGTAGGGATTTATTTGTGTTCTTGGTTGGCGGTTCAGCTAACAGCAGGTATTATCCCCTACTTTGTCACTAGTTGGATGCGCCTTCCGCAATGGCATATTAGCTTAGTACTCTTGGCAGTACAGGGAACCGCTATGTCCATGCTATTTGTTTGGAGTGGTATCAGCAGACGTTATGGCAAACGAGCGGTGTACTTTATGGGAATGAGTTTGTGGCTTATCGCCCAGACTGGACTTTTTTTCGTACAACCCGGTCAAATTGTGTTGATGTACTTTTTAGCAGTTATGGCGGGTTTTGGAGTATCTACGGCTTATCTTGTTCCCTGGTCGATGCTACCCGATGTGATTGAACTGGATGAATTAAACACGGGACAACGGCGGGAAGGTATTTTTTACAGTTTCATAGTGTTCGTGCAAAAAATTTGTTTGGGATTGGCTGTGAATATAGTTCTGCAAAGGCTGGGTACAGCTGGGTATATTAAACCTACAACAGAAATCCCGTTACCAAATCAACCTGATTCTGTATTAGAAGTCATTCGCTTCTCTATTGGTCCCATACCAGCACTCGCTTTAATTTTTGGCTTAGTTTTAGCTTACTTTTATCCCCTTACCCGCGAGCTACACGCGCAAATCGTACTGCAACTCAAAGAACGGCAAAACCAATAAGAGGTTTTTGGAATTTGGATTGTAATAGTCATTCAATTCTTCCTTGTCTCCCTTATTCCCCTTGTCTCTAGTACCCAAATTCCAGTACGGATATGCACACTGCTGGGACGATCGCATTTGTCTGAGAATTTGTAATAATACTTAATATACATAGCAGCTAAGAAGATATCATACACTGAATGAAAACTCCAACAATACAGGAACTTTCCACCCAATTGGAAAGCGAGAATTTACGCGATCGCATGGTAGCCCTTGCATCTTTAAGGGAAGTTCCTGCAGAAGATGCGGTTCCTTTGATTAAGAAAGTGTTGGACGACGAATCTATCCAACTGAGATCCATGGCAATCTTTGCTTTAGGCATTAAGCAAACAGAAGAAAGCTACCCCCTTCTGATTAAAATTCTGGAAACAGATCCGGACTATGGTATGCGGGCTGATGCTGCTGGTGCTCTTGGTTACTTAGGAGATACAAGAGCTGTTGAACCTTTGATGCGGGCATTTTACGAAGATACCGATTGGTTGGTACGCTTTAGTGCTGCGGTCTCTCTTGGCAATCTCAAAGACAAACGCGCTCGCGATATACTCATTCAGGCTTTGGACAGCAAAGAAGTGGTTTTACAACAAGCAGCGATCGCAGCGATTGGAGAAATTAAAGATGTGGAGTCTGTAGATTTAATTCTACGCTTTGCCCAATCAGAAGATTGGTTGGTACGGCAACGGCTCGCAGAAGCTTTAGGACATCTTCCCACTCCCAAGAGCGTCTCTGCTCTAAAATATTTAGAAAAAGATAACCATCCACACGTTTCTGAAGCATCAAGAATTTCTTTAAAGCGACTTGAGGAAGCAGGTGATCGAGCTTAGTGGGCTTCGCACTCTCAATGTACCTTCAGGCGCAAATAGAAGAGAAATTTATTTGCGTTTGTCTGTGTTAGAGGTACGCTCTCAGATCCAAAATCGATTAACTTGCACACCTCCTGCTACCTTTAAGATAAGTGGGAAAATAGAAGGATTTTGAAGAAAGGTAGATTCTTTCTATGGATATAAAAGAGTTTTTTGAACTAAGTGGTGGGAAATGGTTTTCCCATCGTACCAGTCATCATTTGGCATTTAAGCAATCAGAAGATGGCAAATCAGATATTTCGATTGAATCTTTGGCAAAAGATCATCCTGAAGTCATCAAACTTTGCCAGCATAACGAAATCGATCCCAACCTTGCTTCCTGTGGTGCCAGGGTGACTTGGAATGGCACGATGGAATGGGATGAAGAAAAGCATACTGGTTCCACAGTGTTAGTTGTGGTACCAGATGAAGATAATCCCAATGAAGGTAAGTTATTGCGGGAAATGGGCTACGCTGAGAAAGCTCCAGTTGCCGGACGTTATAAGATGGGTAGTGATGATACCTTAACTCTCACAACAGAGTACGAAACGATGTGGTCTGAAGAACGCCTTTGGTTTGCCAGTCCCAATTTGCGGATGAGAGTTGGCGTTTTGAAGCGGTTCGGCGGTTTTAGTATGGCTACCCTGACAACTGAAATTCGCATGGGTGGTGGTCAAGCTGCGAAAGCGGCGGATGCAACGAGTTCAGTGACTAATGACCAGTAATCGGTGACCAGTTATCATGGCTACTGATAACTGGTGACTGAGCTATGACTAATACGGCAGCAATTTTTTATAAAGCAGACGGGTTTGAAACTCGTGGAAAAAGACTCCTCGGTCGTCAAGCTGCAGGTGAAGGTTTTCTCAAAGCCTTAGTCCAGCATGGCACTGCGGAGTCTTTGTTCTGTTATACGGGAAGTTCAAATGAGTTTTCAGAATTTTGTCAGCGCATCCAACCATGGATGAAATCTCAGCGGAAAGTGCAGTGGCTTACATCTCACAATCCTCAACTTTTATCACAAGCGGGTACAATTTACCGTCCCGATCCGTTACTTTCCAAACAGGCATGGCAACGACGATTTACTGACCAAAATGCATACAGTATTTGTGGCGTGACTCATACTATTGCAAGTATTGGGGTCATGGAAGGGATTGGGGATTTCCTTATTGCCCCTCTTCAGCCTTGGGATGCTTTGATTTGCCCATCTGTTGCAGTGAAAACTGCTGTTGAACGTCTTCTAAATACTTGGGCTGATTATTTGGCACAAAGGACGGGTGGCAGACCTAAAATTGAGTTTCAACTACCAGTGATTCCTCTAGGTGTAGATTGCGATGCTTTTCCACAGGGAACTGCTGCTGTTTCCACTCGCAATCGTTTGCGTCAAGTGCTTGGTATTCCCCAAGATGAAATTGTTGTTTTGTTTGTTGGACGGCTTTGTTTCTATGCAAAAGCCCATCCCGTACCAATGTATTTAGCTTTGGAAAAAGCAGCACAAGCTACTAAGACTAAAATTCATTTTGTACAAGCAGGCTGGTTTGAAGATGAAAAAGAAGAAGCTAGTTTTAAAAGCAGCCATCAAGTTTTTTGTCCTTCAGTCAATTGTATTTTTGTAGATGGACGCAAACCAGAAATCCGTTCGGGAATTTGGTCTGCTGCTGATATTTTTATTTCTCTAGTGGATAACATTCAAGAAACTTTTGGACTGACACCTATAGAAGCAATGGCGGCTGGTTTACCTGTCGTTGTTTCTGATTGGGATGGATATCAAGAATCCGTGCGTCATGAAATTGATGGTTGGAAGATTCCTACTCTCATACCACCTCCCGGTGCGGCACGGGATTTAGCATTTGCATATCTTAATGAAAGCTTGAATTACAGTTCTTATATTGCTCATACTTCAATGGTAACAGCTGTAGATATTGAAGCAGCGGCAAATGCGATCGCAACATTAATTACAAATCCCGAACTCAGAAAGCGCATTGGGGAAAATGGAAAGCAACGTGCTAGAGAGGTATATGACTGGAAAGTCGTTATTGCTGCTTATGAGAATTTATGGCGGGAACTAGCAGAGATTCGTTCTACAGCGACACTTTCTGTTCCCATGCAGCCCAGTCAGCCACCTTATCCTTTGTGTGACGATCCATTCGCGTTATTTGCTCATTATCCAAATCCAAAGTTAACTGGTGAATTAGTTTTAGGGCTTGGTTCTATGGCAACTTCAGAAGGTTTAAGCGAACTTCAGAAAAATTGGATGACTGGCTTTGGTGCAGAAAGAAGAAACACAAAAACTACAGACACTATATTAGCCACATTTTTTAAAGATGGCTCCCAATCTCTTGAAACAATTCTCAACAAACATCCGCATATTCCTCCAACAGAGTTATTTCGCACCCTGATGTATCTGTTAAAATTTGATGTTCTGCGGTTGGAAGAGCGATAATTTCTTAACATTAAGGAGGATTTGATTTTTCTCTAACAAAAGGAACCAAAAAGGGAAATTGGGTAGAATGTTAGAAAAATAAATGCGCGGGGAATGTAAGATGAAATTTATTGCAAATTTTCCTTAATAAATTAAGTAGAATGCTTCATGCGCCGCGACTCAATCTTTTACAAACTGTTTCAACAATCTCCCTCACTGCTGTTTGAACTTTTGGCAAATGCCCCAAACAATGCGAGTGCATACCGATTTGATTCGGTAGCAGTCAAAGAACCTAAATTTGAGATTGATGGAGTATTTCTCCCACCAGAAAATGAAAGTGCGGGAATTGTTTATTTTTGTGAAGTACAATTTCAAAAAGACGAACAACTTTACGAAAGGTTATTTGCTGAATCAGCGTTATATTTCTATCGCCAACGAGGGAGATTTAACGATTGGCAAGCAGTAATAATTTACCCAACACGCAGTATCGAACAAAGCGATGTTTATCCACATCGCACCTTACTCAACGGCGAGCAAGTACATCGGGTGTACTTGAACGAGTTGGGGGATATCCGTTCCTTGCCTTTATGGGTAGCACTGATGGTACTGACTACTGTCAGCGAAGAACAAGCACCAGAAGAAGCAAGGTATTTATTAACCAGAACTCGTCAAGAAGTCTCCCCACCATTGAACCAGGTGATAATAGATATAGTGACGACAATTATGGTTTACAGATTTGAACAGTTGAGCCGAGTGGAGGTAGAATCGATGTTAGGGATTACACTACAGCAAACGCGAGTATACCAAGAAATTAAGGAAGAAGGACGTGTTGAAGGACGTGTTGAAGGACGTGTTGAAGGACGTGTTGAGGGACGTGTTGAAGGACGAAAAGAAGAGGCTGCTAACCTCATTCTTCGACTCCTAACTAAACGCATTGGGCAGAAACTTTCTGAGGAAGTGGTTCGGCAAATTTCTGGTTTGCCATTGCCTGTTCTGGAAGATTTAAGCGAAGCACTGTTAGATTTTACCAGTTTGGCTGATTTGCAGGCTTGGTTAGACAATGTTTCATAAGTAAGAAGGCTCGCGGAACCCGATTCTGTCTTGACAACAAGTACTTAAGCCGGAGGTGTAATGCCAGTCGTGTTGGTGATGCTGAAACGCTGTAAACTCCATGTAGCCATACTTTGACCCAATACTATCCCCGGTCTCACTTCACAGAATCACTGTTAATTATCGTACAAGATGGTTGAAAATCTTTCGTAGATGCGATGCATACACGTGCATCGCATCTACAAACAAATAACGCTCGTTTACGCCGACTTATACCATTTCACGAAATACTTGATACGAACGATCCGTCTCTCATTCTTTCCCTCAATTCCCCATCTGCTTTAGTCATCAATAGCGTTACATTATATCCTGAGAGAGTTTTATTAAAAGAGACAATTCTAAAATAATTTGTGTGGCGGGTTGCCAATCCCAATCCAGACTATTGTTCTTTTGTTCTAAAATTTCAATTAATTGAGTCATCCGTTTTATAGAATCAACAAAACCCATAGCTTTGCCACAATCACAAATTTTTTGGCAATGGCTTAAAATTTGAGAGTCAATTCTTTCTAATCCCATAACTGTTAAATCGCTCATCGCCTGCTGTAACTGTTCTAAAAATAAGGCTACCGGATGGCAATTGGAATCATTTAATAAATCTTCACTTAAAAAGATTTTTTCTATCTTTGATAAATTTAGATCGCCATCAATTTCTAGATTTTGACAAATCCAGGGTTGCAGCATGGTGCGACTTTCACCTGTTTGGAAAATCAAAGAAACTGGTGTAATGACTAATCCCTCCGTACTTAAGTAGATATGCCCTGCTACAAATAGCAATCGCTTATTTAAGAGATGTCCTAACAGGGATTCAGTACCTACTCTATTGCGATAAGTGTAAGGAAACTTGAGAATGGATCGGTTGCGATCGCAGTCATAAAGCACTGCAATAACAGCTTGTTCAATGCTGGAAAATTCAATATTTTCTACTTGATGAACCCAGAAAACATGAAAATTTTCAGTGAGCCGTCTTGGACGAAGGGAACTCGGAGATTGTAGCTGCAAATGCGATCGCAGTGAGTGAAAATCTTCCACTAATAAGGGCGATCGCAATGACTCCCACTGAAAGGACTGAGGATTCACTATGACCTGAGTGCGGCTTGGCAAAAATTGATAATTGGGCGTTCGCTTTCCTCCTTTTACCAACATCTCTCCTGCACCCAAAGTGGTAAAACTCACTTGTTTGAAAGCTGGTTTCTCAGCCATTTTCCAAAATTCGGGAGGTTCTATATTGGCTTCTTGTGGAGATTCGGCAAAATCCTGACACACAGCAACAACCGTTCCTAAATCTGTATCTTGAAAGTAAGCAATGAAACGCACGTTTTGCCTTTGTACTTGCACGCCACACCCCAAACCGAGCAATCTGGCTGCACCAATTTCCGTGAGTTTGTCTGCTTGAGAGCCACGAATAAATAATTGAGGAACAACCCCGGTATCGTTACGAATTGCATCGCAGCGAATGCAAAGTTCCCCTATGAGTTCCACCACCTTTGTGGGTGAAAAACGAGCATCGCGTGAATCGTAGCGTTCTTTTTCTTGCACCAGTTCCGCCAAAATTTCTGCATTCCATATCAGCCCTGAATTGCGACAAGTTTGTTCCAAACGACGCAAACGCCCAATTGCAGTCGCGGACAGTCCCCTAATTCCAACAAAAAGTAGCGATCGCAAGTTATTTTCAATCTCATCTAAGACATCGACAGGAATTGGTGTGGCTTCTTTTTGAGTAGAAATTATTCCGCTCATTTGCTCGCTGCTGAGTTGGCGAAAAGCCCATACCCCAAACAGAGTATGACGACAGGGACTGGGTTCGGAACAGTCGCAATAAGTGTAGCGGATATCGCCTGGAACTAAAAATTTGACAGTATAAGCTAGGGTGTGAATGCGAGCAATGGGTTTGCTGCTTTTGATTAACTCAATAACATGACCTGAGTTAAATTCCCGGAGCGCTCGGCTGACAGTAGCTTTGTTAAAGTACTGGGCTAGTTGTGCGTCGTCAATTTCACCTGGATTCCAAGCAGAGTGGGAGGGAGTCGGAGGGCTGTTCTCTTGGGAATCGGATAGCTCTTGCTTGGGAACTGCTGTACGCTGATAGATCAGGATAGAACGTATAAGATGACGGCAAATAGCGATCGCAGAACAACTACAGTGCTTATCGCTCAATTCTTCCCCTGCTGGCAAAACACATTCCACATCATCCGACCAACTTACAGTAACATTTCCTCTCCCATCTTCTGTTATGGTAGATGACACTCGTCCTTCTTCTATTTCTTTAAGAGCGCGTTTCACCAAACCCCGGTTGCTCAGAACCGTTAAATCATCTGCAGTCAGTGCAAGTAAATCTGAACGTAGCATAGTTTATTTAGCGTATTTTTTGAGCTACCCACTGGGCTAATTCTCCTGGAGTCATGGCTGCTACATGAGCACCAAGGTTAACCATTTGCTGGGCAATATTTCGGTCATAATTGGGATTTGCTTGTTCGTCCAAAGCTGCTAAACCCAATAGCGTTACGCCACTTTCAATCAAATTCTTGGTAGTGGTTAGCAATTGCTGTACTGGCGCTCCTTCATAGAAGTCTGTAATGAGAATAACAATTGTATTGCGGGGATTATCGACGAGAGATGCAGCATAAGTTAAAGCTTGACCGATATCCGTTCCTCCTCCTAGCTGAACTTTCATAATAGTTTCCACTGGGTCGGAACATTCTTCTGTGACATCTACCACTGACGTATCAAACAAACAGAGGTGGGTACGCACTTGCTTTAAACCAAAGAAAATCGCCGCAGTGACCGCAGCGTGAATGACGCTGTCGAGCATGCTACCAGACTCGTCAACTAAAATAATAATTTGCCAGCGTTCTACGTGGCGGCGGATACGCGAGAAAAAGTAAGGTTTTTGGATGTAAAGACGCTTGGTTTTTGGATCGTAGTGCTGCAAATTACGGCGGATAGTTGTTTCCGCATCAAAATTCTTTGCTACTTTTAAAAATGACCTTTGTCGTCGGTCTACCGCACCTAAAAACGGCGATTTCACTTTTTGCGCTAGTTTTTCGAGCAGTTCCTCAATGACTTTCCTGACCAAATGTCGCGCCATCGCTAACACCTCCTGATTCATCAGGTGCTTGGTCCGAAGTACGGCTTTTAACAATGTTTGGCTGGGTTGGGCGCGGCTTAATAAGTCTGGATTGGTCACCATTTCTTCCAGCTGGTAGCGCTCCAAAGCATCTTTTTCCAAACGTTCTATGGTTTTTTGCGGAAATAGCTCGTGTATTGCATCGATCCACTCAGGTATTGTTAGTTGAGAGGGTCCCAATCCCCCCTGACGGTCAAGCGGTGGAACCCAACTTTCACCCCCACTTTGTTCGGGTTGTCCTTGTGTATTTCCCCGTTCGCTTTGTTCCGGTTTGTTTCCGCTACTGGTAGTATCTTCTTGTCCCGATTCTGCTGGCGATTCACCAGAAGCGCTCGGTTCTCCGTTTTTTGAGTCTTGTTGAGATGGCGTCTCTCCACTCTGGGAACCATTTCCCCGCGCTCCCTGAGATTTTTGCCCTGTTTGCGCGGCTGTCTTTTGTACTCCCGTTCCCGGACGAATGTTGCGCGAGCGGTTTTCTTGGGAATTATACTCCCGGTCATAGAGAAATGCGATCGCTCGAGCTCTGGCTTGCGAAACATCATCTAAAGTTCCACCCAAAACAGATTCGCTACCAGCTTCTAAAATCAATCGCCAACGGGTTCGACGTTTGGTATTTTCATCACTCATTGCTTGTCCCCTCCCCTCAAACCGTAACGCTTAACGGCTGCAAACAGCTTTGTCTCGAAAGCTAACACTTGGGCTGCAACTTCAACGCTCACTTCTAACTCTGCAAGCGATTCTGTTTCGCAGCCATCTTCCCCCCACGCTTTTATAAGGGTGGAAGCGATCTTGTGTTTCTCGCGGGGTGTAAAGTATGTAAATGCTAAATGCAATGCAGGTAAAGCTTCTAAAAATGTGTTGTCATCAAAGCTGCTAACGAGTTCATCAATACTCAGCAGTAGATCCGGATGGCGCTGTACGACCTCTCTAGCTAAATAAAACAACCCAGTGAGAAAATCCCCTATTTGGTTGGCTTGCGAGCAAGAACGCAAATCTAAAAGCACCTGCTGGGTTGGTGAAGTTTCTAGAGTCCAGAGAACGCCACAAGCCGCACCTCGCACTAAAGGAGCCTGAGTGACATCAGCATTAAGACGCCGGAAGACATCGATAAATGCATTGCGATTTAAATCTAGCGATCGCTCGCATCTTTCTAAAGTCTCCAACAAAACTTTTATGCCTTGCAGTAATTGCTGGTCGTTCCCCTGCATCTGACCGAGACTTTCTAGAAGCCACAACCCGCGTTGAAATGTTTCAACCAAAAGGTTGCCAATTTCATCTTGATGGGTGGTTCCCAAAACTTCATCGTAGCAATACAGATAAAGTATGTGCCCTAAAGCTTCTGCAAGCGATAAAAACTGACTGTCAGAGCGAATGAGGAACAACAACTTTTGATAAAAAAGTTCGCTGAGGTGTCGCAATCCCATCAAGCAAGAATCAAGTAACAGTAATGCGGCTTTTGCTGCATCTCGCTCTATTTGTGCTGCTAGCTCCAATAATTTTGCCTCAGCCGCTTCTGCAAGAGTAGACCCGTAGATGGCATTTTCAATACAACTGGCTTCGTAATGCTGGCTCCAACTAATCGTCCATTGCTCCCAAACGTATGACAAATCCTGACGGCTGACCCAATCGCTACCACCAGTGACTGTATATCCAGGAATACCTAATAATTTTAATTGGTGGAGAATATGCGATTTTTGCAAATCTAAGGATAAATGTAGATTGAAATCGATTGCTCGTGCTTTAGTTCTGGGTTCCAAACCATTTTGCTGCAAAAGTTGTTGAATGTTCCGTACTAAAGGCGGTAAGGAAGTTCCATCAGCCAAGCGTCCCCTAGCATGACCTCGTAAAACATCATACACAGCAGCCAAGAAAGGATGGCTTCTTTGAGCACTCAATTCTTCTTTAATTAAAGACGCGATAATACCATCAATTAAATCTTGTCGCCATACAACCACATGACCTCTTAAAGCAGCCAATCCTTGTGCTGTTGTTTCCACCGCAATCAAATCAGCCGAGCTAAATAATTGATTTCGCTTGCTTGACACTCTCCGCCCTATAAGGGCGAAGATTCTTCAATCACAGACCCAACTTGCTGATACAGGATTTCTCCAGTATGAGTAGAGGTCGAATCTCCTGAAGCGTTCGGATAGTAGATCCAAGTTCCCGTATGCCCTACGGTACTCAAGGCTAATTTCAGAATATTGATAGCGGCATTCCAGTCTCTATCTATGACAAAGCCGCATTCGCAAACATGGGTTCTTGTAGATAGAGATTTTTTGACTATTGCGCCACAACTGAAGCATTCTTGAGAAGTGTAGGCGGGGTTAACCGCAACAGTTATCCTGCCAAACTTCACCCCAAAATACTCCAACCATTTTCTGAATTTATACCAACCAGCATCATTAATAGATTTAGCGAGACAGTGATTTTTCACTAAATTTTTAATCCTCAAATCTTCATAGGATACCAAGTCGTGAGATTGGATTACGCAACGCGCCAGTCTCTTGGCGTGTTCTTCACGTTGCCTACTTATTTTGAGGTGTACTCGCCCTAATTTATTAATAGCTTTCTTACGGTTGGCAGAGCCTTTCTTTTTACGAGAAACGCGCTTTTGTCTAAATTTTAGACGTTTCTCTCCTGTGCGATAAAACCTTGGGTTAGGTTCACTATGTCCATTGCTGTCGGTATAGAATTCTTTAAGTCCTACATCCAAACCAATGGTTTTCCCTGTGGGTTGTGTTTCTAATTTGTTGTCTACACTAATCAGAAATTGAACATAATACCCATCAGCACGACGAACTAATCTAACTCGTTTTACCTGTTCTAATTGGTAGAAGTTTAAATCCCATGTTCCTTTCAGCTTGAGCGTACCAATACCTTTTTTGTCGGTGAAGGTTATTTGTTTCCTGGTCTCGGAAAGTGACCACCCAGAGGTTTTATACTCCACTGAGCGAGAATTTTTCTTGAACTTTGGATATCCCTTTTTACCCGGAACAGACTTTTTGCAGTTGTCGTAAAAACGAGCAATAGAACTATAAGCCCGTTCAATAGAAGCTTGGCAAGCACTAGAATTCAGAGCTTTTACAAATAGGAATTCTCTTCTCAATGACTTACTAAGGCGATACATTTCTTTTTGTCCCACGCCTCGATTATCCATCCAAAAACGGATACTCTTATTGCGAACAAATTGAGCCGTCCTAATCGCCTCATCAATGGCAGTATATTGAGTCGTTTTCCCTTTGGCTTTGAATTCTAAAACAATCATTTTCCGTGGAAAACTTCTACGCAAAATATTATAACACATATAAAGTCGCCCTAGAAGGGCGAGGCTTTAGACCCATTCTCTTGGTAAATCTTTGACAACTTTGGTTAATACCTTGCGGTAAGTATCCGTTTCTCCCAATAACCTATCATCCCAAACTTGATGGTAAAAGCCAGGACTGGACATTCCTGCATCATAACCGATCAAACTATCCAAGCGATCGTAGCTAAAAGGCGTTAAAGCGATTCCCGTGTTTGGAGATTGGGAAGTGGAGATTGGTGGAGAAGTGGGGGAAATGGGAAAAGGTCGGTCAAACACCTTAGCATAAAGTGCGTAACTGTGAAAACCACCAGTGACAACTAAAATTTGACCTGAGTGTGTGGAGCGTGCTTTGATAATTTGACTTGCCATAAAATCTTCCCGTAACAAGTCAATAGCAGAAGAACAACCATCACTCAGACGAGCATGAAAGCAAAATTGGTGACAGCGCTTCAAATATTCCTGTGGGTTAAGGTGGGGATCGATTTCAAATAGCAAGTCCCAAACGTCATTAAGCCCTTCGACTTCCAAATTTTCACAGAGAGTTTCAACATATCCACTACGCTGAAATTCCGTATCTGCATAGCGATGGCTGTTCTGTGCAAAGCTAGCAATTTCAGCCCAAGGAAGGTCAATAAATTGGGCAGGAATATCTAAGCTTTTCGCTACCTGAAGTACCTGCCATTCTGGTGAATATACGCAAAAAGGGTAAAAAGCACCCCGCCTCGTTCCATCACTCAAGCAAGTGTAGCTGTAAATAGCAATAGGTAATTCATGAGGTAAAAATAACTCAGAAATTTGAGAATTAAAGTCTGAAGGACCCTCTATAACAATCGCTACAGGGCACAGTTCGGCAGCAAGTTGTTTTAAAATACGAGAACAAGCAGGACTGTGGTGGCGTACCGGGAAAAACACCACAGGTGAATTTAGGTTGAGAATTTCTGCATCGAATTCTATATCGTGTTGAGTTTGCACATTCCATTTCCTTTTGCCTTAAGTTTTACCCCACCCTAGCCCTCGCCTTTTCAAGGGGAGCGAACTGAATTGTCTGTTTCCCCCCTTTATAAGGCTGCGGTGGTGTATGTACACCACCGCCAGTCCTATCTCTTACCTCTGCGTCCTCTGCGCCTCTGCGGTTCATTTAAATAAGTCATCACACCTCAAAATAAGTATTTTTGAGACTCATAATACTCCTGCCAAACTTTTTGTTTGCGGTCTTTAACAACATGGTTAAAATAATGACGCAGTCTTTTAAAATCTTCAGAAGAATCTTTTATTGCCGACCCTACCAAACTTTGTAAGATATAACTAGCATTTAATCGCCCCTCACCGTAATAGTATGCATGAATACCAGCAGCATAACCGACAGATATCGCCTCAGCCGTACTCATCACCGTACTTAAAGCCTCAAACGTTCTACCATCGTTAGTTTTTCCCGTTCTTAATTCGCGGAAAGTCGTGACTAAGACTTCAGTTAAATCTGATGGTAAATTCAAAGGAATCCCAGCCTGACGCAAAAGCCGATCCGTTTCCTGTTGCACTAACTCCATCTCTTGTCTTAAATCGGTGATCGGATGGACGGTTTCAAAATTAAATCGGCGTTTGAGTGCTGCACTCATTTCATTCACTCCCCTATCTCTGGTATTGGCGGTGGCGATCACGTTAAAACCAAGGCGACTGTAGAGCGTGCGGGATTGTTCGTCGGGAAGTTCGGGTATGGTCATCACGCGATCGCTTAAAATCGACAGCAGGGTATCTTGAATTTCCAGAGGACAACGGGTAATCTCTTCAAACCGTACAATTTTTCCTTCTTGCATTCCCCGGTACAAAGGTGCAGCCACTAGAGAGCGTTCGTTCGGTCCTTCAGCTAATAACAAAGCATAGTTCCACGAATATTTGATACTATCCTCCGTTGTACCCGCACTCCCTTGGATAGTTAGGGTAGAATCTTGGCTAATTGCAGCTGCAAGCAGTTCGCTCAGATAGCTTTTGGCTGTACCGGGTTCGCCAATGAGCATTAAACCGCGATGGGTGGCTAATGCGACTATACAGCGTTCTATCAAGCTGCGGTTACCTACAAATTTGGTTTTGATATGCAGTTGTTTATCGCCAAGAAGAAATTTTAAAACGGAGCGGGGTGTGAGTTTCCACCCGCCCGGACGGGGTGTATCGCCATCGGCTTCAGCAAGGCGTTTGAGTTCGTCGGCGTAGAGGGTTTCGGCGGCTGGGCGTTGAAGTTCTGGAGGTTTGTTTTTTTTGGTTGGCATTTGATTTTCTGTAGAGTTTATGGGGAAAAGTTGCTTCTATTAGCCCTTTACCGTTGCCATATTGATTAGGATTCCCAAAAACTCAAATAAATTTTCAGTTAATTTGAGCAAGCGGAATGGGAAAAATACAGCGCTTTGCATTTAAATGGAGTACACCCCCCTTTTATCCCCCGATACCTTGGAGGTGACAGAGAAGGGTAATTTTGTACCTCACCAAGTTGAAATCGGCTGTTAATTATGGCTAGCTCCCGACAAGCAGATCGCCGTGCTATTACGCGATCGCACTTCAGTATAGTATTGATGTACTTATTTTCAAAAAATTTGTGTCTGTTCGTTACTTTAAAGGCAGGGTAGCTTCTCTCACAGCTATGCTTAAGGAAAGATTGTCGGCTTTTACACACAAGGTAGCTATCACTTTGCTTTAGCGGTCACTGTATATAAATCTCTCAAAACCTCGCTCATCACTAGAGGATCGATTTCACCTAACAGCAAGTGTTCTTTCTGAGTTTGACGGTGATACCAAGAACCGGGCTCTGGGTACTCGTAGGGTGAAAAGTCTCCAGTAAAAAAGCAGCAACCATCAATCGCATCATCCCCCCAAATACTGCTTTGCTCGACGTGCTGGTTTTCGTAATCGCCAATAATTGCGGTCACATTTGCTTTGGCAAAATATTTATAATGAACTCTATAATCCCCGTGGTCGTGCAATCGACCGCGCACCCAGCCAAGGTGTTCCATTTTTCTTGCTAGGGTAAGACCGGGAATTAAAATATCTTTAAAGCGGGTAATTTCTTTTTCTTGGCTCTCTTGTGGTTGTAAGGTGTAGATTTCGCGGTTGATTTGTGGAAACGGCGGAATAATTTCGTAATCGCTAAAAGCTTGAGTCCAAGCAGCACGCTCTGAGTCTGTTAATTTGAGAGGATGAACAACAACAACCGTCATCATTCCTTCTGGGATAAACTCTTCATCGCTTTCATTGGCGTAAGTTTGGTCTTCTGCTACGCGAAATGTTCCGAGCATTTCTCCAGAAGAATTATACCCGCCCCATACCAATCTTTGGACTAAGTTGGTCATCAAAGGATGGCGTACTAATAAGCTTTCAAATTCAAGCCATTGCCAGTGTCTTTCTACAATCATTGCTTTTTCCAAACGCAGGCTTTGAATTTTCACAACTTGTTCAATTTGTTTTTTGAGCAGTTTCCAATCGGCTATGGCTTGATGGGCTAATTCTGGATTATCTTTAGCTCCTGGTTTGGGTAAATTGGTGGAGAGTTTTCCTTTTTCGTCCCGTACTCTGGGCTTTAAATCGTCTCCCAGTATAAACTGAAACTGACGAGCGCCAAAGTCAAACACTCGTTGACCGCGTGCATCTAAACCGAGGTCTGGAATTATACGGTCTTCCAATTGTTCTTTTGTGAGTTTTCGTTCTCGTGCGATCGCCTGCAAACACTCGTTGGCTCTTTTCTTGAGTCCTTGGTATTTTACCTTTTGAGCTATACCGTGAATCTGCATTAAGGCAGTATCCGAACCGATAGCACGTAAGCATTCCAGACCAAATACAGCACGAAGATGCTGGTTTTCTGCTGGGTATTGGCGGATTAATGGTGTGAGTTTGAGAGCAATACTATCAGACCCTAGTAGCCCTAATGCAGCCATTGCCCATTTTTCCTTTGATGGCGCACCTTCTGTTAACCAGCGCTGAAATAGGCTCCAAGCGAAGGCATCAAGTGAGTGTTGGTTGCAGTGTTTTTTTAAATTTGGAATTAGAGGATGGGGGCTATCTAAAGTACTTTGTTTCAAGGCAAACAAACACATAGCAACCTGTTCGGTATTTAAGCTGTTTTCTTCCACAATTAATAGAGGTAAGTCAGCAGGAGCAACCCAAGTACAGACTTTTGTAGAATTGAATTTACGGAATTCATTGACTTGAAGAGTTAACCATTTTGGGGTGTTGTGACTATCAAAAGGGATGTAACTTAAATCTTCACTGTTAAAAATTTTGACACGAATGCGCTCGGCAATTTCCGGTGATTCTCTCTCTAAAGCTGCTTGAATGATGCTATCAAAACCCTTCCGCTTCATACTTTTTAGGAAATCCAGTGCTCCACGAGACATTTCGCTTGGTTTGACATTGATAGGAGGATGTACATTTCCTGCAGCCACTGGAATCAAACCCACAATTGCTTCAACCGGATTATCTTCCAGCCATTGACGGGCTAATTGAGGTGTTTTGAGAGAAAGCCATAACTCCAACATATAAGGAGCCGCTTCTGGGGCTTTGATAGCTTCTGTAAAACTTTCTAGCAAGTCAGGAGATTGAATAATACTGCGACACACCCAATCTAAAGCGCTGTATTCAGTGTATGCCAGCCAAATTCTAATATCACTTGCTCTGGCTAAACCTATGTTTTGGCGACGTATATGTTGTTCTACAAGCTGAGCATTTCCCAACCCAAATATAATGTCAATAGTACGCAGACGGTAATCGTGTATCTCTAATTGCAGATACTTTGAATTAGATTTTTCTGGCCAACTTTCTATCAAGACTTTTATTTCATCACGCATACCTAAGTATGTTGCTAAAGAGTAAAAATGTTTCCAGCAAGGGCTACTAGGATTGAGAACAGGAGATAGGTCTTGGCGTAAAATTAGAATTTCTGTATCGGTTAAATAAGGGTAAACAAATTTTTAAATCCTTGTAATAATAAATCCAATATTTGGCTGGTTTGGCTTTCCTTATGATAGATTATATTTGTTGCTTTTTCTTTAAGCTGATTGGAATCAAAAGATTTAAAATACCAATTTACACACTCTTGAGAGGCGGCAGAATTTATATATTCAATAGCGCTATAAGTTTCTAAAAAGTAAATTTTTTCTGCAGCAAGCATTAAATCACGTAAAGGAAATAAGTTAGATAAAGGCAGAAAGAAAAATTGTGATAACCTATACCATCTAAAATCGAGTAGAATAGGAAAAAGACTTTCTATCGTTAACTCCTCAGTCACCGACTCCAAAGACATTTGTGTAACCAATTTCTGAAAATTTTGTTTGTTTATTACTACAGAAGAATTCCCAAGGCTCATTGCCTTAAACCAAAAGACAGATTCTTCACGGGAAAGGGAAATAGATATCTGTGCTCTATTCCACTCTAATTCGCCCGAAACTTTGGAAAGGCGTTCTAGGGCATCTTGTCTATCAAAAGGCTTTACTTGCGGTCTCGTTAGAGGATTTCTCGATTGACTATTTACCCATTGCCAGTCTTCAACATTAAGATTGAGATTGAGAGAGCGTGTAATTTCTAACTTTTGTAGTGTTTTTCTTTCCATGTTCTATCCCCTTTCAGCTATGTTTTCGAGATGCGGAATTTTGCCTCTCTCCCTCGCTGTTGCCATATTGATTAGGATTCCCAAAAACTCAAATAAATATGAAAGGTTATTTGCTGAACCAGCGTTATATTTTTATCGCCAACGCCCTAGATTTAGCGACTGGCAAGCAGTGATAATTTACCCAACGCGCAGTCTTAAATAAAGCGATGTTTATGCTTATCGCACCTTACTCCACGACGAGCAAGTAAATCGGGTGTATTTGAACGAGTTGGGGGATATCCGTTCCTTACCCTTATGGGTAGCACTGATGGTACTCACCACTGTCAGTGAAGAACAAGCACCAGAAGAAGCAAGGTATTTATTAACCAGAACTCGTTAAGAAGTTTCTCCACCATTGAGCCAGGTGATAATAGAGATAGTGACGACAATTATAGTGTATGAGTAAGTCCAGCCCTGGAGGCGGGTTTCCCGCGCCCTGGGGACTGGCGAACCCGAAGGTTTTGAACACTTAAGCCGAAAGGAGATAGATTAGATGTTGGGGATGAAACTACCAAAAACGCGGGTAGACTGGGAAATTATTGTTCTACTGCTTGTCAAAACTTAAAGAACTTAAATCTCTAATGACTTCACTAACAACAATTGGACTAACATCTCCCAGGCGTACTGCACCTAGAGAATTTATGCGATCGCTAAATTTATCATTTACAGGTAAGTCAGATGTGTGAATTGGATAAAAACAACAACCATCAATGTCCCCTCCAATTCTCACTCCAATGTTAGCTGCTGGAAACTGACGAGAATACCAACAGAGATAACCGTTATCTACTCCTTCGTAACTCCTCACCCAACCTGGTTTATCAGCGAGATAAGTTAAATTGATATCATTAAACCGAGTTAGGGCATATTTATCTGTTTCTTCTGGTTTTAAAGTGTAAATTTCTCTGTTTATTTGTGAAAATGCTGGAATAATTTCATAATCGCTCAAAATTTGTCTCCATGCAGCTCGTGTTTCCTCATCTAGATCGCAGGGATGTACAACACCTACGCTAGCCATATCGTTCAAGATTACCGTATTGTCTTTACAATCGGTGAAAGTACGGTCTTCAGCAACCCGAAAGGTTGTGACTAATGGAACGCTGCGATCGTAACAACCCCATACTAACTGTTGTACTAAATGAGTCATTAATGGGTGTTCGACTAAGAGCTTCTGAAATTCACAAGTTTTCCAACGTCGTTCGTTACACATTGCTAATTCCAAGCGCGTAGCTTGAGTTTTCACCACTTGGGTAAGGAGCTTTTTCAGTAGCTTCCAATCAGTTATTGCTTGTTGTGCTTTTTCCGGATCGTCTTGCTTGCCTGGTTCGGGTAAATTAGCACGACGCCTGCCATCTGCATCCCTTACCATTGGTTTTAGCCCTGCACCCAATACAAAATAAAACTGGCGCGAACCAAAATCAAAGACTTTTGTACCTCGCTCATCTAAACCACAATCTGGAATAATCCGGTCTTCTAGTTGTTTGGCGGTTAGTTTTCGTTCTTTGGCAATCGCTTGTATGCACTTATTTGCTTCATCCTTGAGTCCTCTAAACTTGACCTTTTCTGCAATACTATGAATCACCATAATGGCGGTGTCTGAACCGATTGCACGCAAGCACTCCAAACCAAAAACTGCTCGTTGGTGATAATTTTCTCCCGGCATTTTCCGAATTAAAGGAGCAAGTTTGAGAGCGATCGCATCAGAGCCTAGCAAACCCAAAGCTGCCATTGCCCATTTTTCCTTAGCTGGTCCACCTTGTTCGAGCCAAACTTCAAATAAGCGCCAGACAAAAGCATCTAAAGAAGCTGAATTGCAATTATTTTTTAACGCTGCCACTAATGGATGAGGACTATTTAAGGTACTTTCTTTTAAAGAGCGCAAGCAGATTTCTATTTGCTCTGTGTTCAAACATTTATTGCCTGTTGTAATTGAAGGCAAATTGTGAGAAATTGCCCACTTGGGAAGTTGGATATGTTTTAGATCCGAGCTTTTTACCAAAGCGGTTTGGCACCATGTTGGTGTACTTTCTGCATCCAAATAAATAACTCCACTTGTTGCTGGTAATAATATTTCTCTCAATCGAGTTGTATTTGCTCCTGTTTCTTGCTCCAGAACTGCTTCAATTAAGGATTGGTGTCCTTTTTTAACCATACTTTGGAGAAACGTAATAGCTGCATCAGATAATTGTTTTTGACTGACATTAGCTGGTGAATAATTTTTATGACATAACATTGAAATCAGTCCAAAAATAGCATGGTTGGGGCGATCGTTTAACCATTGTTGTGCTATTTTTGGAGTTTTTGAAGCCAGTATTAATTCTAACATATATGGTGCGGCTTCTGGTGCTTCCACTAATGTAAAAGCTTCTAATAATTCGGCTCCTATCTTTTTATTATTTGAAAGCAAAATACTATCACGAATAAAATCTAATGCCGAGTATTCAGTATGGGCTAACCAAGCACGAACATCAGTAGAGGAGCATAGTAAAAATTTGTTTTCCCTCATCCAACTTTCAACTGCTTGAGCAGATTTAAAACCAAATACGTGATTGGAATAAGCTTGAATACAGTATTGATAGGCTTTGTAGCCACCATTTTTCCAAGTTTCCTGCAAAGTCAGTAATTCCTCATGCATACCTAACATTGCAGCTATATCATATAAATTAAGCCAGTATTTATGTTGTTGAGTATCTAAAAAAGGTCGCAAATACTGCCTCATTTCCTGTATTTCTGCATCAGTTAAATATGGCAAAATATAAATTCTGAATCCTTCAATAATACCTCTTGATGCAAGATCGGTTCCGCGATCGCGTAGCGTAACACCTGCACTAACCAGTTTCTTCTCCCAATCTTCTAAAGGTTTAATCTCGAATAAAGCAACGATAAATTCAATCACCGAAAACAAACTGGCAATAGGTATCATAATTTCTGGAGGGATTCCCAGACCCTTTCCACACCACTCAATTACCCTACGCCGAGCATCCTGAAGAGTCACATCGCTTTCACACAAATCTATGTTGGTAGGTCTCTCGTTTGTAGTGATGGCTGTTAGCCAAAAGTTAGCTTCTTGACGAGACATAGTATGAGGAATATCCGCTTTTTTCCAAGCTTCAAATATGTATCTAGCTTTGCTATTATCTAGATTAATGTTCTCCCAAACTTTTGCTAGTTTTTTTAAAGCTTTTATTTTGTCAAAAGGTTTCACTTCCGGACGCGGTAAGGGGTTTCTAGGTCGCCAGGTTGCCCTTAACCAATCTTCAGGATTTAAATTGAGAGAGCGTGTAATTTCTAACTTTGGTGGTGTTTCTCGTTCCATATTCTATCCCCCTTTGAGCTATGTTTTCGAGATGCGGAATTTCGCCTCTCTCCCTGAACATTGCCATATTGATTAGGATTCCCAAAAACTTAAATTTTCAGTCAATTTGAGCCAGTGGAATGGAAAAGATAAATTATGGCTAGCTCCCCACAAGCAGCCCACGATCTTATTGCGCGATCGCATTACCTCGATACGCCATCATATATTTTAGAAAGGCTCTCTCAATTTGGTGCTGCCAGATATCTGGCTGGTCATACAAAGACACCAAGTCATGTATTAGCGAAAATAGAATAATTTGGTAAACAGTGCCCGCTCTACTGGTAGTTTATCAAAATCCTTCTTACATGCAAGAGGCGATGATTTTTCTCTGCAAAAAGTAACCAAAAAGGAAAATTGCATATCTTGTTAAAGAAATAAATAGCGGGGGATGTAAGATGAAATCTATTGCCAATTTTCTGCATTCAATTAAGTAGAATAAGTAGAATAATTCATGTAGCACTGATGGTACTCACGACTGTCAGCGAAGAACAAGCACCAGAAGAAGCAAGGTATTTATTAACCAGAACTCGTCAAGAAATTTCTCCACCATTGAGTCAGGTGATAATAGATATAGTGACGACAATAATGGTTTATAAATTTGAACAGTTAAGCCGAGTGGAGGTAGAGTCAATGTTAGGGATTACACTACAGCAGACGCGAGTGTACATGGAAATTAAGGAAGAAGGACGTGTTGAAGAAGCAGCTAACCTCATTATTCGACTCCTAACTAAACGCATTGGGCAAAAACCTTCTGAGGAAATAGCTTTGCAAATTTCCGGTTTGCCATTACCTGCTTTAGAAGATTTGAGCGAAGCACTGTTAGATTTTACCAGTTTGGCTGATTTGCAGGTTTGGTTAGGCAATGTTTCATAAGTAAGAAAGCCCGGTTAACCTAATCCTGTTGTTAGAAAACTGCCAAAAACTAACTATCTTATTGGGTGGGGTCAATATCCTACCCATCTTTCATTACCGTCACTGAAGAACAAGCCCCAGAAAAAGCAAAGTATTTATTAACTAGAACTCGTCAAGATGTCTCCTCATCTGGAGGTAAAATGATATCCGATAAAGTCATTCCGTATAGAGCTGCCGCTGCGTCTAGGTTTGCTATTGCTGGATTGGTATAAATAGGATTAGTTACAGATTGTGGATTAGTTATCTTGGATAGTGCTTCAGAAGCTGCTTGCCGAACCATTTCTTGGCTATCCTGCAAAATTTCAATTAAAGGGATTACTGCTCTAGAATCTTTAAGCGTACCTAGTGTTATTGCTACCCAGTACCGGGTTAACCAATATTCATCTAATAAAGCATCAATCAGTGGTTCTACTGCATCAGTGCCGCCGAACCAGCCTAAGTATAATGATGACATTTGGCGAAAATAATCTAAATTTTTATCTAATTGTGTATTAGTTGGTGGTCTTCTTAAAACTCGAATTAAAGGTTCTATTAACCTTCTATCTTGAGAAAATTTTAAAATATCTGCGACTTCTTTCAGTAACTCATGCCCCCTCTCAAGTTGTGGAAATGTTGGTTCTAACTGCTCTATTTTATTCAGTACTCCTTCAACTAATTGGTTAGAATTATATTTTTGCCAAATCTCTAAAACTTTATTTGTATCTTTTTTTAAATAGCCATCTTCTCCTATATAGTAAGCTGTTTCATAACTCTCAGCTAAAGTCACCATCATATCCGTGAGGCTGGCGTAAAGTCTCAGAACTGTATCACTTCCTCCCTTATAATCTCTAAAGACTACCGGAAAAGATTTATAAGTTTCATCTTGATACACGTAACCAGTTAAACATCCGTCTGACATACAGCAAAATATTTCCAAAGCTGTGGGACTCTGAAAATCTGAAATCCAAGAAAATGTTTCTGGCTCCATATGTGCATAGTATTGGCTTTTTTTCATGTAGACGTTAACTAAGCCTTGAAAAGGAATAAAACCCCAAGGTCCAAAGCCATGAAAATCATGATAAATGTCAAACAATCCTATACAGTCCCATTCATCTATTAAGTCCCCATTTCTCCACTGATAAAGTTCATAAATTTCTTCTGGTAATTCAAGATTTGAATTTCTACTTAAAGAATCAATTGCAGCACGAGATAATCCAGGTTTGAGTAAAGAAGCTGAGTTTTGAGTCTCCTTAAAGCGAATCCACTGGTTTTGCTGCAACCAGTTTAAAATTCTATTTAAAGCTTCTGTTAAATTTGACATTTAATGACTATCTACAAAGAATCGGAGGTATGAAACTTAGATTACAGGGGACGTTTGTAGCAGAATTTTTTAGTTACAAACTTTACCTCAAACCTTGTTGTTTCAGTAAGTCATTTGCCCACTTAGCATTAGCTTCAGATAAAGGTGGTGCTGGTTCATTAGTATCTGTTAAGGGTGCCAAAGTTTCAGACTTTAGATAACATCAAATTAAATTTGTAATAACCGAGCAAGGGACTGTGGTAATGGAAGGACGATCGCAATTAATAAAACCATTGCAATGAGTCCTCCTATATCGCGTTTGTTATCCAAATCGCTAACATCATTGAGAGCAGGTTCATCAATCAGAGGTAAGAACAACAAAATAACTGCCCACAAGAAAAACTCTTGTTGAACTAAAGAAAGTAGCAGCAGTAACAAGCGAGCAATTTGACCGATGACAACTGCTGTTCTTTGCCCAAATATGGCGTGAACAATGTGACCCCCATCAAGTTGTCCCACTGGCATTAAATTCAATGCCGTGACTATCAATCCCAAAAACCCTGCAACGGCAACTGGATGCAAATCTATCGCTGATTTTGCTGTTAACTGGCTCCCTAAGGCTAATTTTGAAATTACCGCTAGTAGTATGGAGTAATTGGGATTTAGTGCATCTGGGTTCATAATCCCGGTTTTTTCTGACATCGGTACAACTTGAGAATTTGCCAAACCCCAATACAGTAAAGGTAAGGTTGCTAAAAAACCTGCTATGGGTCCTGCGATACTTACATCAAATAAAGCTTTACGATTGGGAATTGGACTCCGCATTTGAATAAATGCTCCAAAGGTTCCCAGAAAAAAAGGCATGGGGATAAAGTAAGGGAGAGTAGCACGAATTTTGTAATACCGTGCTGTGAGATAGTGACCCAATTCGTGGATACCTAGAATAGTTATCAGCGCCACTGCATAGGGTAAACCTTTTAATAACTCAGCAGGGTTAGCTTGCCATGTTGTAGTATCGACACCAGCTATTGTGGTTCCTACTAAAGTTGTAGATAGCAACGTGACAGCTAACAGCATGGAGGCTAACACGGGTCGTGTCAGTTTTTCACTACCTGTATTGGATGTGCTTTTAGCAGATTGGGTATTGGGAACAAGAACAAAGAAAGGTTTGCCATTGAGACCTTCTTGAAAAACGATTAAGAAGCGATCGCCAAATTGTGCTTCAATATTTGCCTTAATTCTTTGATAGGCGTTAGTTGGTGCGGTTCTTAACTGACCGCGACAAACAACAGCCTGGGGTCGATACTCAATGTTTTGAATGTAGTATACAGACCAAGGAAAACAATTTCGCAGTTGGGTTTCTTCCGATGGTTCAATGGGACGCACTGGCACTGGTTCTGCGATAGGATCTACATTCAATTGTAGCTCTCGGGGCTCTGAAGTTTTTTGGGTTTCTGCTTCAACCTGTGTTTCTTTCAGTGAACGACGCCCCCACTGAAATAAAATCCAGTATAATATCGGACATACAATGAGCGGCCACACCATCAGCGCTCTTGGAGGTGGTTGCTGTCCTCCATATATTGCAGTCCAAGCAGTCCACAGGAAAGCTGGTGTCATTAAAACCAACCATAACAACCAGACAGGTGTCCTGGTAATTTTAGACACACTACGTTGAACCATTAAGTATGTAATGAGTCCCAGTAGAAGAAGAAACCAAAAAGTCATGTTATCTTCGGTTGTTTTAATAAAATTAAGTTAATTCTTGCTCGCGGTCAGAAAAATGACCAGTGGCGTATACTGTAAGTGCAATTTTTTACAACTCCTCCACAATAACAGTTTTCCTCATGTGTCCCTTGCCTCAAGAGTCAAGCATTACAGCCAAATCACCACGAGCAATTTTCTCCAATGAAATTCCAGACCCAGGAAGTCTCGGTTCAGACCTCTCGCCAGGTACAAAAATTTTTGCATTTCCACCAAATAGAGACACATTGGGGGGGACTGCTTATTTTATTGTAAGAAACGAAGGCAATATCCTGATCGATTGTCCGGCAGTTGATACAATAAATCAGGATTTTTTACATTCCTATGGGGGTGTCAGTTATTTCTTTCTCACCCATCGAGGGGCAATTGGTAAGACAGAAGAAATTCAGCAAATTTTTAACTGTAAGATCTTGATTCAAGAGCAAGAAGCTTATTTGTTACCAAGTTTAACAGTGACTGCTTTTGGTCGGGAATTGACCTTAGATTCAACAGTAAAGATGATTTGGACACCCGGTCACTCTCCCGGTTCCTCCTGTCTTTACTATGGAAGCTCTAAAGGTGTGTTGTTTTCCGGTCGTCATCTTCTGCCTAACTTACAGGGCAATCCAATGCCATTACAGACTGCTAAAACCTTTCACTGGTGGCGACAAATTGAGAGTACCAAATTGCTGCTAAAAAACTTTACAAGAGAAACACTCCACTACATTTGCCCTGGTGCCAATACTGGCTTTCTTCGGGGACAGCGCTTTATCGACAATGCCTATGAACGCCTTGCTTCTTGGGATGGATTGGGGATTGGGGAGGTAGGAGCTAGGGGATAGGGGTTAGGGTGTAGAGATTGGAGCCTAGCGATCGATACTTCTCCCGTGTCCCCCTTGTCCCCCTTGTCCTCCTTGTCCCTAACCCCTAGCCACTACCGCATTTTTTTTCAACAGTTGTACGGCTGCTTGATACTGAGTATCTGCTTCTGTACCAACTTGTTCGCGAGTGATGGATTCTGTAGGAATTTGCATATCGGGCTTAATTCCCAGTTTGTTGATGTCGTGATGATTGGGAGTTTCATATTTAGCGATGGTTACAGCTAAGCCAGCACCATTTGATAGCTCAAATAAGGACTGGATTAAACCTTTTCCGAAGGTAGTTTCTCCCACTAGCAGGGCGCGTTTGTTATCTTGTAATGCTCCTGCTAGAATTTCACTGGCACTCGCGGTTCCTTGATTCACTAAAACCACTAGGGGGTCATCGGTTAAAGCCGGACCAAAGGCGTCAAAACTACCCTGCACCCCTTGGCGATTTACCGTGTAGACAACGGTCCCGGAGTTCAACCACAAACGGGCTATCTCAATTCCTGCTTGTAAGAGTCCACCAGGATTATTTCTCAAATCCAAAATGTAGGCATTAGCGCCTTTTTTTTCTAGACTAGAAATAGCGTGTGCCAACTCCATTGGAGCATTGGCATTAAACTGTGTGAGGCGAATGTAACCGATAGACGTTCCTTGGGGAGAAGTGCGTAATTCCGCAATCACAGGGTTGAGCGAAATGCGATCGCGCACTAGCTGAACTTCTAACTCTTTCCCCGCATCTCGTTCTATCAGCAGTGTAACGGCACTTCCAATTGGTCCCCGCATTCTGGTTGCTGCTTCGTCAAGGGTTAAATTCTCTGTGGAAAACCCTTCGATTTTTAGAATGCGATCGCGCGGTCTAATCCCAGCTTTTTCTGCAGGGGAACCGGATATGGGAGCGACCACTTCCAACTTACCTGTTTCGGGATTGAGAGCAATTTGCAATCCCACTCCCGTCAGTTCCCCAGAAGTATTTACCTGCAAACTGCGGTACTGTTCCGGGTTAAGAAACCGGGTAAAAGGGTCATCAAGGCTCTTAAGCATTTTCTGAATGACCGTGTAAGCCGTTTGGTCGTCTTTTATTGGCTTTTCCAAAGCCTTCTGCCGTACCACTGCCCAGTTCTGATGATTAAACGTCTCATCCAAGTATGTACGATTAACAATTCGCCACGCTTCTGATATCAACTTTTGTTGTTCTGTCAAAGCTGTCGCAGGTTGACAAAAGCTGCAAAAGCCCAACCAAAAAGCGACGAGGAATGACAATCCTACTCGAAAAACTTGTTTGTGCATGAACCCCATATTCACTATCACTTCAACCCAAATTGCCAGAGTTAGCTCAGCTAGTTTGCATTTGTGAAATCTATCTCTCGACTATGTTACTTTTTTTATAGAAGTGATGCATCGCTGTCATCAACCTTTCTAACCGTTAGATTCAGCACGCAGTCACTATCGCCAACCCCCAACTCTGATTTGCGTCCATCACCTGATGGTGCTTGGCAGCAGACAGAACGCAATACATTCCCTCTAGTCAGAGTGTAAAGTTTTTTTTAAACTATTAACACTATGACAATTGAAAAAGCAAACGAGGATAAATACTCGTTGCTCAAATCCCAAAGTCGGAACTAGGGGAAAAGTCTGAGCCAAGCATAGCTTATAAGCAATGTCAAGTTCAGAACTTTAATAGATTTATCAACCGCGAGTCAATTTTAGGAATTTGAGATTGTATGGCCAACGTTTACGACTGGTTTGAGGAGCGTCTGGAAATTCAGGCGCTGGCTGACGACGTAACCAGCAAGTACGTCCCTCCCCACGTCAACATCTTCTACTGCTTGGGTGGAATCACATTGACGTGCTTTCTCATCCAGTTTGCCACTGGATTTGCCATGACATTCTACTATAAGCCAACTGTTGCGGAAGCTTATTCTTCCGTACAGTACATCATGAATGGTGTAAACTTCGGCTGGCTGATTCGCTCCGTCCATCGCTGGTCTGCCAGCATGATGGTGCTGATGATGATTTTGCACGTCTTCCGAGTTTACCTAACTGGAGGCTTCAAAAAGCCCCGCGAGCTGACTTGGGTTAGTGGTGTCATCCTCGCAGTGATTACCGTTTCCTTTGGTGTGACTGGTTACTCTCTACCTTGGGACCAAGTTGGTTACTGGGCTGTGAAAATCGTTAGTGGTGTACCAGAAGCAATTCCTGTAGTTGGTACCCTCATAGCTGACCTCCTGCGTGGTGGTTCTAGCGTTGGTCAGGCTACATTGACCCGTTATTACAGCGCACACACTTTTGTGTTGCCCTGGTTGATTGCAGTCTTCATGCTGTTGCACTTCTTGATGATTCGCAAGCAAGGTATTTCGGGTCCGTTGTAATTTAGCTAATGGCTAATGGCTAATAGCTAATGGCTAATGGCTAATGGCTAATGGTGAGACCAGTCCTGCAGGCGGGTTTCCCGCCCTAGGCGACTGGTGAGACCAGCCCTGCAGGCGGGTTTCCCGCCGTAGGGGACTGGCGAACCCGAAGGGCAAACCCGAAGGGCTAATGGCTAATGGTCGATCGCACTTCTTACAATTAGCAATTAGCTATTAGCTATTAGCAATTCACAATTTAAGTTAGGAGAGCACATTAAAAAATGGCTACAGTCAAAAAACCAGATCTCAGCGATCCAAAGTTAAGAGCCAAACTAGCACTGGGCATGGGTCACAATTACTACGGCGAACCCGCTTGGCCTAATGACTTACTTTACGTGTTCCCAGTTGTTATTATGGGATCGTTTGCTGCTATAGTGGCTTTGTCTGTACTTGACCCGGCAATGGTTGGAGAACCAGCCAATCCCTTCGCTACACCACTGGAAATTTTGCCAGAGTGGTACTTGTATCCTGTGTTCCAGATTCTCCGTTCAGTTCCTAACAAACTTTTAGGGGTGTTGTTGATGGCTTCCGTACCCCTGGGGCTAATTCTCGTTCCTTTTATTGAGAATGTGAATAAGTTCCAAAATCCCTTCCGCCGCCCAGTAGCAACAACAGTGTTCTTAGTTGGCACTTTGGTGACTCTGTGGTTGGGAATTGGCGCGACTTTCCCAATTGATAAGTCCTTCACTTTTGGACTATTCTAAATTAGTCGCCACATAGCACATCGATACAGACGCCTGTGAATTTTTCAATAAGTGCAAAATATGTACTTTTGAGAAAAAGTAGCAGGCGTCCATTGTAATAAATTAGGGTGTATCATAGGATTTTTATTTTTTGGTTGCAGCATGTAATTACAAAATCACAAATCTGGGATATACAAGAGGTACACACATTTTTAACTCATTTACGTTTAAGTCAAGGTCAATGCTTAGCATAGTGCAGCAAGACCATCTGACGGTGAAGAGCGAACTCAAGCTTCTTAACCAAGTGCAGCAGTGGTTTGAGCAATTTTGTTTGCAAAACTTGCCACCGCTTGGTTGGTCAGAAAGCCAACTGTATCGCCTAAACCTGGCATTAGCAGAAGGCTTTACCAATGCCGTTCGTCACGCTCATCATTCCTTACCGCCGGAAACAACTATAGAGATTGATGTTTCTCTATGGATGGATCGCTTGGAAATAAGAATTTGGGACCAGGGGAATCCTTTTAATCCAGATGCGATCGCAGAACCAGAACCAGGAACTCTTCAAGTAGGGGGATATGGATGGTTTCTTCTGAGGCGCTTGGCAGATAAAGTGATCTACGAACGGGGTACAGACGGAAGAAACTGCTTGCTCATCGTCAAGTACGGTCTACAGGGGCAACAATAAGGACAAGAAAAATCTGATGAGTAGAAAATACCTCAAAGATTTTCACGCATTGGGGGAGTGGTCTGTTGGAAGGCTTCCCTCTCTTTGCACGAATCGAGGATATAGTGGCAAGGGGGATAAGGGGGACAAGGGGAAATGAAGCAATAATAATTGATACTTGACAAATGCCAAAAAACAATCATGTGTTCGTCTTTATAGAAATTTTTGAACGAGAAGGTGGCATTCAATCTTATGTAAAAGATATTTTTAGAGCGTATCAGGCGTTTAACGAACCTTATTATGCAGAAGTTTTCTTGCTGAGAGATCGTCCTAGCGACTCAAATCCCTTTGAATCGGAACGGTTAAAATTTCACTACTTTAAATCTCAATCGCCACAACTCGAACGCCTGAAAATTTCGATAGCGTTACTCTTTTGTCTGCTAAAGTCCCGTCCCCAACATGTTTTTTGCGGTCATATTAACCTTGCTCCTCTAGTGGGTATGTTGTGCAATCCCCTGGGAATTCCCTATACGGTGATGACCCATGGCAAAGAGGTTTGGCAACCGTTACCGCCTGCAATGAAATCTAGCCTGCAAAAAGCAGCTTGGATTTGGACAGTTAGCAATTATACACGTAAAGTGGCTTGTGCAGTCAATGATTTAGACCCCAGTAAAACGATCGTTATGCCTTGTGCGGTGAACGGGAATCGCTTTACTCCAGGAACAAAATCCCCTGCACTGATCGAACGCTATAGTTTGACAGGAGCTAAAGTACTTATGACTGTCGCTAGGCTGTGGTCGGGGGATATATATAAAGGTGTAGATATTACTATTCAAGCATTGCCGCAGATAGCGCGTGTTTTCCCAGAAGTTAAGTATTTAGCAATCGGTCGCGGCGATGACCAGCCAAGATTAGCACAATTAGCTCAAGATGTGGGTGTTAGCGATCGCGTTATCTTTGCTGGATTTGTGCCTACAGAAGAATTGATAGAACACTATCGCCTCGCTGATGCCTACGTGATGCCTTCTCAAGAGGGTTTTGGCATTGTCTATTTAGAAGCCATGGCTTGTGGCGTACCCGTGCTATCGGGTGATGATGATGGGTCTGCTGACCCATTACAAGATGGTAAACTCGGATGGCGAGTACCGCACCGCGATCCAAATGCGGTAGCGGCAGCGTGTATAGAAATACTGAAAGGAGAAGACCAGCGTTGTAACGGGCAATGGCTGCGACAGCAAGTACTTGCTCTATTTGATTTCAACGCTTTTCAAAGACGGTTGAAAGAGCAGTTAAAGTCATCAGTAACCAGTCACCGGTGACAAGTAAGTAGCGGGCTTTAATTGTGCTGACTTACTTAACTAACGGAGAAACTCGCTATTCTAGAGGAAGAGCAAGACGTTTTTTTAAAATGAGCCTTAAAACTTTTCAGGTCAATCTGTCTAATCTTCGCCCTTGGCTAACTTTCCTAGTCTTTATGTGGTTGCTTGCCTCGTTAGGCTTGGGCTGGTTAGTAAATTCCTTACTCATTATTGTTGGGCTACTATTGCTGGTGCCCATTCTTGCATTTTTGGGATTTCGCTTTTGGTTGCAACGTAACTTGGTAAGCGATCGCTGTCCTGTTTGTCAATATGAATTTACAGGTTTAAATAAAACTCAGTTACAGTGTCCCAACTGTGGGGAACAGTTATTGGTTCAAAACAGCCATTTTCGACGTTTTACACCAGATGGCACAATAGACGTTACAGCGACAGCAGTTGAAGTCCAAAGCCAAGTGCTCGAAGAGTAATCATTTTACACAGAATAGATGAGCCAATATACAGCACCAACTTCAAAAACCAGGTTTTCTTGCAAATCAAGCAACTTGTAATTGCTTGAGTTTTGTTGGGAAACTGGTTTTTATCTTGAAGTAAATACAAAACCTTGGTGTTTTTACTTAGTTATATTTTTACCCAATCTTAGGTTCGATTGGGTTTGATGAACGGATAACCTCTTGTAGCCATTCTCTGACGAAATTGTCTGGGCCAAAGTTGTTTTGCTACATCATTTGGCTCCCAATGAGCGATCGCAGTAAAAATTTTACCATTTTCGTTAAAGACAAACTCTTCAATACCTTGAAAGGTAACTTTAATACCATTATAAGAAACTGTATCAAACTGCCAGTCTATTTGTGCTTTGTTCTGATGGATGCGCGGATTCCAAAAGCGAGTGTTAATAGATGCAAATGTATCGAACATAGCGTTGATAAAAATTCGTAGCTTTGCCTGTCCGAAATATGGCTTGCTACCCAAACAGTCAGCTATATAAGTACAGATAGGAATTAGCATTAACAAAAGTGTAAGAGCGAGCAAATTTTGGGAATCCTAAATTTAGGCAATACTTTGAAGTCTATCGAGAAGGTTACAAAATGCTCGCGTCCCCATTTATTCCAGGTTATGATTTAACCGAAATTATTCACGAGGGAATCCATACTGTTATTTATCGGGGTCTATCTTTACATAACCAGCAGCGAGTTATTCTCAAAATTCTCAAAGCCGGCGATCCTTCTGTAGAGGAAATCGCCCGTCTCTTGCACGAATACAAAACTATTGCTCATTTAGATTTACCTGGAGTTGTCAAAGTTTTAAAAAAAGAAACTTATAAAAATCGTTTGGCAATTGTATTTGAAGATTTTGGCGGACAATCACTCAAGCAACTGTTAAATACAACAAAATTAGATTTAGTTACATCTCTAAATATTGCGGTAAAACTAGCACAAACGCTAGCGGACTTGCATTCACATCATATTATCCATAAAGATGTGAAACCTGGAAATATTATCATCAACCCTACGACTGGAATTGTCAAGCTGACTGATTTTAGTATTGCCAGTCAATTGGATAGTGAAATACCCCGAGCGATGAATACCAACCAACTGGAAGGTACTTTAGCATATATGTCTCCAGAACAAACTGGGAGAATGAATCGCGCCATAGACTATCGCACTGATTTTTATTCTTTAGGTGTAACCTTATATGAAATGATTGTGGGTGAATTGCCTTTTAAAAGTAACGATCCCTTGGAGTTAGTATACTGCCATATTGCAAAACTTCCTCCTGCTATCGAACAACTCAACCCACAGATACCATCAGCCATCGCTGCGATCGTGATGAAACTGATGGCAAAAAATGCTGAAGACAGATATCAAAGTGCTTTGGGACTTAAAGCTGATTTGGAATTTACCGCCGCACATCTTTATAGGATTGAAGTCATTCCCAACTTTATACCGGGCGAATGCGATCGCGCTCCCAATCTTCTCATTCCTCAAAAACTTTACGGACGGGAAGAGGAAGTTTTAAAGATATTAGCAGCATTCAATCATATAACAGGGGAAGCCAAAGAAGATGAAGACCAACTCAAAATCCAGAATTCCAAATTTACAGTTGCAATGATGCTAGTATCTGGTTACTCTGGTATTGGCAAATCATCTCTTGTCAATGAAGTACAAAAACCAATAGTCCGGCAAAGAGGGTATTTTATATCAGGAAAATTTGACCAATTTAAGCGCAATATTCCTTATGATGCTATTATACAAGCCTTCAAATCTTTAATAAAATTTTTATTAGCAGAAGATACTGTATCATTACAAAGCTGGCGAGAAAAACTGCAATCGGCTTTAGGTGATAACGGACAGGTTATTGCCGATCTCATTCCAGAAGTAGAGTTAATTATTGGAAAACAACTACCAGTACAACAGCTAGGACTCACTGAAGCGCAAAATCGCTTTCATCTCGTTTTTCAAAAATTTATTCATGTCTTTACTCAGAAAGAACATCCATTAGTTATCTTTCTAGATGATTTGCAATGGGCAGATATTGCTTCACTGAAATTGATACAGTTTTTGATAACCGATCCAGCAAGCCAATATTTACTGTTAATTGGTGCCTATCGAGATAACGAGGTTAACCCCTACCATCCTTTAATGCAAACAGTTGACGAAATACAGAAGACAGGGGTGAGAATTTCTCAAATAGCTGTGAAGCCTTTAAGCCTAGCTTGTGTCAATCAACTGCTATGCGATACTTTCACTTGCAAAGAAACATCTCAAATACAAGAACTCGCTTCTTTACTATTTAACAAAACTGCTGGTAATCCTTTTTTTCTAACTCAAATCTTGAAGACATTAGAACAAGAAAGATTACTGGTATTTCATCTATCTCAAAAGCAATGGCAGTGGAGTATTGAACGGATTCAAACAGTGGGAATTACTGACTTAGGTGTTGTAGAACTTATAGCACGCAACGTGAGTCAGTTACCTCAAGTAACACAAGATATGTTAACTTATGCTGCTTGTATCGGCACTCGTTTTAAACTAGATGTACTGGCGATCGTCACTCAAAAATCTATTAATGAAGTAGCCGAAAATTTGTGGATAGCACTCCAGCAAGGCTTTATATTACCATTAAATAAAGATTATAAAGTGGCTTTACTTTTTGAAGACAATGATCTTCAACAATTTGGCTGTGATGAGTCGCGGTTAGAGTATTGTTTCCTACATGACCGAGTACAACAAGCAGCTTATTCCTTGATTCCCGATCGCCAAAAGCAAATCACTCATCGCAAAATCGGTCAATTGCTGCTGTCTAAAATCCCAAAAGAACAATTACAAGAAAATATTTTTGATATTGTTAACCAACTGAATGTTGGAATAACTACTTTTAGCGATGAAGTCGAACAATATGAATTAGCGCAATTGAACTTAATAGCTGGACGGAAAGCAAAAACTTCTGCTGCTTATGAACCTGCACTTAAATACTTACGAACAGCTATGGAATTATTGACAGTAGATAGTTGGCAAATCCACCCTGATTTAACCTTAGATTTATATAAAGAACGATCTGAAGTTGAATTTATTGTTGGTGATTTTGAAAAAGCACAAAGTCTAATCTATAAAGCTCTTGAGCAAACAGAAGCCAGCATTCCTAAATCAGATTTATATAATATTTTGGTTTTCCAATATACTTTACAATCAAAATATGATGCAGCCTTGGAAGCAGCAAAAGAAGGGCTTGATTTACTAGGCGTGATTTTGCCTGAAGATAATTTAGCAGCAGTTGTTAGCGATGAAATGGCAGAAGTTAAAAAAAATTTAGACAATCAAGAAATTGCATCAATAATTAACAAACCATGCATATTATTAGAAGAAAAAAAAGTAGCCATAAAACTGCTTATGGCGGTGGAAGCAGCTACTATTATCAAATCCAATATTGATTTGTTTGTCATTATCTGTTTAAAATCAGTCAATCTTTCTTTAAGATACGGTAATATTCCTGAATCTGTAAAAGCTTACTCTACTTATGGCATGATTCTTGGAAGTTTCTTTAAAGATTATAGCTTGGGTTATGAATTTGGTATACACGCATTAGAACTAGCAGCAAAATTTAATGATAGATCTCAGATTTGTAAAGCAAGTTTTACGCTAGGAAGTTTTATACACTGTTGGTCAAGACATATTAAAGGAGCATCCAATATTAATCAGAAAGGTTATGAAGCAGGTTTAGAATCGGGAGAGCTTTTATTTGGAGGATATAATCTTTTTAGTAAAGTTTGTAATTTATTTTTTCAGGGTTTAGACCTCAAGTCGCTGCTTGAGGAAATATCAATCTGTTTGCATCTCACAAAACAAATAAAAAATACTTTTGCTACTGAGGTAGTACTAGCTATTAAATTAGCAATACTTGATTTATTTAATGATGAATTAGAACAAAAATATATTCTGATTTCAGACAATGAATTCTTGGAACAATGCGAACAAAATCAAAATTTATTTGCTATTGGTGTTTATTCTATTTGCCAAGCTCAAACTTGTTATTTAACAAATAGCTTTGAAGATGCTCTCAATTATGTGAACCTATCTAAAAAATCGCTTCTATCAATGACAGGCTTCACAATATATTCTGAATATTATTTTTATTTCTCTCTCATTTTAGCTAGTTTCTTCTCTACAGTCGAGAATGGGGAAAAAATCCAATTTTTGGAGCAATTACAAAAAAATCAGCAGCAAATGAAAATTTGGGCGGATAACTGTCCGGAGAACTTCCTACACAAGTATCTTTTGGTAGAAGCAGAAATAGCTCGCATGACTGGAAAAGATTTAGAAGCAATGGATTTATACGATCGCGCTATTGAATCAGCTAGAGAGCAAGATTTTATCCAGAATGAAGCTTTGGCTCTAGAACTGACGGCAAAGTTTTGGTTAATTAGAGGTAAACAAGAGATTGGTAAACTCTATATGACTAAAGCTTACCAGGCTTACATAAAATGGGGAGCTACAGCTAAAGTTAAACAATTAGAAGCCCAATATTCTTATCTAAGTATTAAAACTCCAAAGATAATTTCTAAAGAGAATACGATTACCACGACTTCTAGTAAGATTAACGCTTCTTTAACTTTTGATATTTTAACAGTAGTTAAAGCTTCCCAGGCGTTATCTGGAGAAATTGTTCTAGAGCGGTTGCTAAAAAAACTTATGCATTTAGTGAGGGAAAATGCAGGCGCTCAAAAAGTCGTGTTTGCGATCGAGAAGGATAATAAATTGCTTGTAGAGGGTTATTTAAGCGAAGACGGTGAGGCGATGGTTTGCCAATCACAAAGCATAAATTCTCTTACACTTTTACCAAAGACCCTAATTACCTACGTTCAACGTACCCATGAACCCCTGGTTTTAGATAATGCCAGTCACAATCAACAATTTAATTCCGATCCATATATAATCACACATCAACCAAAATCTATTCTTGTTTTACCAATTTTCTATCAAAGTAATATTGTAGGGATTTTATACTTAGAAAATAATCTTACCAAAGGTGCTTTTACGCATGATAGAGTAGAAGTTTTACAGATCCTAGCAGCACAAGCTGCCATTTCTCTAGAAAATGCAAATTTTTATAACACATTGGAAACAAGAGTCGCTCAAAGAACTCAGGAGTTGCAGAACACATTAGAAGAACTGCAGCGGACGCAACTACAGATGATCCAAAATGAAAAGATGTCTAGTTTAGGACAATTAGTTGCTGGAATTGCTCATGAAATTAACAATCCTATTAACTTTATTTATGGAAATTTAACTCATATCTCAAACTATACTCAATCTTTACTGACACTAGTAGATATTTATCTAGAAAATCCTTCCATATCTTTATCAGCAATTCTTGAGAAAGCAGAGGAGATAGATTTAGAATATATTCGAGCCGATCTACCTAAACTGTTAAATTCATTACAAACAGGTGCTTCTCGTATTAGAGATATTGTCCAATCATTGCGAAATTTCTCTCGTTTGGATGAAGCAGCTATTAAAGCTGTTGATGTTCATCAAGGAATTGACAATACCTTAATGATTCTTAGTTCAAAACTTGAAGGCATTAAAGTGATTAAGGAGTATGCTAATTTACCCCTTGTAAATTGCTATGCTGCGGAACTTAATCAAGTTTTTATGCATTTACTGACTAATGCAGTGGATGCTATTGAAGAGTCCTCTGTTCTCGATCGTAACTTATTAAGAAATGAGAAAGGAGAGATTAGGATTCGCACAGAGTTGAGACAGCACAATCAAGTTGCTATTTCTATAAAAGATAATGGTATAGGTATGACAGCACAGGTGCAAAATAAAATGTGTGACCCATTTTTTACAACAAAACCAGTTGGGAAGGGAAATGGCTTGGGTTTGTCTATCAGTTATCAAATTGTTGTCGAAAAGCATGGAGGTCGTTTGATTTGTCATTCTGTACCAGGAGAAAGTACAGAATTTACGCTCTTACTACCTTGCAGGTAAAGTTACGTAATATTACCTATTTACATAAGTTTACATTTCTATAAATATAGAGAAAAACTAAGTTACGGGTGTTTGAAAAGTATTTATGTTTGATATATACAATAGTTCAGCTAATTTTTCTGATGATTGTATGATTTCTTTAGCTCCAGTTGATTCTTTTGTGGAGTATGCAAATTATTATTTATCAAGAAGTAAAAATGAGTTATATTGCGCTTTAGGAAACTCTTTGCTATCTAACTTATCTTCAGTTCAAAGATCGGATAAGATAAGTGTAAATCCTTTTGATACCAGTAATCTTATTAGTTATAAGAAAGGAAAAACATACTTAAAAAGTATTCAAAGTAAAATCAGCTATTTTGTTTGTAAAGAGTGGAAATTTTGTGAAAAGATAAAATTGTACAAAAGTGAGATAGATTTTGTAGTAGATCTCAGCTATGTTCTGGCTTCTAAAATTTCTGGAGTTCCAACCTTCGCAGTTTCAGTACTTTTAGTTAAACAAGGTGCCACAGAATTCTGTAACTGTCAGGAATAAATTCGCAGTCCACCATATTAATTTTAAGGGCTGTAGAGACTTGCTATCATCTCTTTCCGGTGGCTCTTTCTGCTTGCGAATGGGGAGCATCCCAATTTAGCGCGTTACTCTCAGAATAAAATTCTGGGGCTACACAAACGAAGTCCGCCCAAGCGCAAAGCGCACGCTACGCGAACGCGGACTTGATAGAAAGTCCACGTAGGTGGTGAGTCGAGCGCTGCAGGCGGTGAGACCAGTGCTGAAGGCGGGTTTCCCACGCCCTGGCAACTGGCGAACAAGGGAGGGGTTTCCCACGCCCTGGCGACTGGCGAACAAGGGAGGGCGAACCCGAAGGGACGAGCATTTGTACAGACGCGATTTTAATCGCCCGGTGTTTTTTCCAAATTGGGATGCCCCCTGGGAATGCCCGAGCGGGAGGCGGAGTCACCGGGATGAGGTGCTAGGTGAATTAGAGCGTACTGCTTACCAATGTTGCATTCTTGACACTCTCCGCCCTATAAGGGCGAAGATTCTTCAATCACAGACCCAACTTGCTGATACAGGATTTCTCCAGTATGAGTAGAGGTCGAATCTCCTGAAGCGTTCGGATAGTAGATCCAAGTTCCCGTATGCCCTACGGTACTCAAGGCTAATTTCAGAATATTGATAGCGGCATTCCAGTCTCTATCTATTACAAAGCCGCATTCGCAAACATGGGTTCTTGTAGATAGAGATTTTTTGACTATTGCGCCACAACTGAAGCATTCTTGAGAAGTGTAGGCGGGGTTAACCGCAACAGTTATCCTGCCAAACTTCACCCCAAAATACTCCAACCATTTTCTGAATTTATACCAACCAGCATCATTAATAGATTTAGCGAGACAGTGATTTTTCACTAAATTTTTAATCCTCAAATCTTCATAGGATACCAAGTCGTGAGATTGGATTACGCAACGCGCCAGTCTCTTGGCGTGTTCTTCACGTTGCCTACTTATTTTGAGGTGTACTCGCCCTAATTTATTAATAGCTTTCTTACGGTTGGCAGAGCCTTTCTTTTTACGAGAAACGCGCTTTTGTCTAAATTTTAGACGTTTCTCTCCTGTGCGATAAAACCTTGGGTTAGGTTCACTATGTCCATTGCTGTCGGTATAGAATTCTTTAAGTCCTACATCCAAACCAATGGTTTTCCCTGTGGGTTGTGTTTCTAATTTGTTGTCTACACTAATCAGAAATTGAACATAATACCCATCAGCACGACGAACTAATCTAACTCGTTTTACCTGTTCTAATTGGTAGAAGTTTAAATCCCATGTTCCTTTCAGCTTGAGCGTACCAATACCTTTTTTGTCGGTGAAGGTTATTTGTTTCCTGGTCTCGGAAAGTGACCACCCAGAGGTTTTATACTCCACTGAGCGAGAATTTTTCTTGAACTTTGGATATCCCTTTTTACCCGGAACAGACTTTTTGCAGTTGTCGTAAAAACGAGCAATAGAACTATAAGCCCGTTCAATAGAAGCTTGGCAAGCACTAGAATTCAAAGCTTTTACAAACGGGAATTCGCTTCTCAATGACTTACTAAGGCGATACATTTGTTTTTGTCCCACGCCTCGATTATCCATCCAAAAACGGATACTCTTATTGCGAACAAATTGAGCAGTCCTAATCGCCTCATCAATGGCAGTATATTGAGTCGTTTTCCCTTTGGCTTTGAATTCTAAAACAATCATTTTCCGTGGAAAACTTCTGCGCAAAATATTATAACACATATAAAGTCGCCCTAGAAGGGCGAGGCTTTAGACCCATTCTCTTGGTAAATCGTACTTTCTCCCTTGTTTTACCGACCTCACAACACTTTGATATCAGTTGGTCACTCGCGAGTCATGGTTAACACAGTCTCAATTGTTGAAATAAATTCATGCTCCAAGTAAGGTTTAGTTATATATGCTTTTGCTCCTAGTTCTTGAGCAAGTCGCCGATGCTTTTCCGCACTGCGGGATGTTAAAACGACTACAGGTATAGTTGCTAACTTTGAGTTCTGCTGAAGATGGGATAAAAGCTCAAAACCATTCATGCGAGGCATCTCTAAATCAGATATCAAAATTTGAATTTCAGGATGGGCTTGTAGCTGTTCTAAAGCTTCTACACCATTTTGGGCTTGCAATACTTGATAGCCAAACTTTTGTAAAGTTAGAGAAAGGGTTTGACGTAAACTAAGAGCATCATCGATCACCAAAACCACTTTTGATGTTTTATGAGTTTGTTCTTGATAAGGGCTCAATTCTAATTTGGTCGTTGATGAAGCTAGTAGGGGTATGGATTGTGTTACTGAAGCTGAAATGGGTAAAGCCCTCATTTGAGCCGTGGCTGGTGGTAATGCCATGACATCTAGTTCTGCTTGCATTGCGTTGAGTGGTTCTAATAGCAGTGCTGCATCAATAACCAAAATCATATTTCCATTTGCGAGACTACTACACCCATAAATATATTTTGGTGGAGATATAGTTTGACTTAAAGGTCTAATAACGAGTTCCTGTTCCCCAATGATTTGATCCACTTCTAAACCAAAAAGTTCTTGATTGCGTTTCAGTAATAGTACAGGGTTTTTCATAGTTTCTGTACCATCATTTATTTGTTTATTTTGTAAATGTCTGTGACAGATATAATGACTGTTATAATTAATTAACTCTGAAAGATGACATATGCTAATCATGCGTTCATCTTTGTCTTTATTCCAGTGCAAGATTTTTTTGCCTTCAAATTCCTTAATTGTATGAGTAGAAGAGAGAAGGATTTTTTCAATACTGTTCAATAGTAAGGCATAAACAATGCCTCCAGCTTGCACTAGCATCAATTTATCGGTAGTCATAGAAAAGGGAATTTTAAGTATAAATTTTGTTCCTTGCTTCGGTAAGGATTGAACTGCTATAGAGCCATTGAGAGAATGCAATTGAGAACGCACAATATCTAAACCCATACCGCGTCCTGAAATTTCACTCACTTTAGCAGCTGTAGAAAATCTAGGTAAAAATATGAGATCTAAAAGTTTGTCTTCAGTTGCTTTAGAAATCAATCCTCTGGTTTCTTCTGCTGATAACAAATCAAGTTCAACAGCTTTCTCACAAATTTTCTCTACGTGCAATCCTTGTCCGTCATCGTGAATTTCAATAATAGTTTGACTACCTTGGTGATAGGCAATAATTTCAATTAAACCTCGTTCTGATTTTCCAAACTCTCGACGAATTTCAGGTGATTCAATACCGTGATCGAAAGCATTACGAACTAATTGCAACAAAGGATCGTATAACTTTTCTGCTATTGATTTCTCTATCAGTACCTGCGTACCTGTTAGTTTCATCTCTACCATTTTGCCATATACGTTCCCTAAGTTTTGTACCATTTGGGGAAAACGATTGAGAATATCTCCCACAGGAACCATTCGTGTTTCTACTAAGTTGTCAATGATATTAAGTGTTAATCGCTGTGTTTTTTCTTGAATCTGTGTGGATTGTTCGATCAGTAAATCGAGGGATTCTGTTGTTTCTTGTAGCTGTAACGTCTCTTCTAGCGCTGAGTATAAGGCTACATTAAATTCTGTATACTCATCCATTTCCAAAGTATCAAAGTCCACAGTAGCAAAGTTTTGCTTGTACTTTGACGTAAAATTCTGTACTTGAAGTGGTAATTCACGAAGTTGATTTAAAGTTTTTTGATGTCTTTGGAGTTGAAAAAAGAGTTGCTCAATAATTTCTTTAAATTGTTCATCATAAAGATTCCGGCGTTTTTGATAAATCAGTAATTCCCCGGCTTGATAATTTAACGTATTCAGACTCTCTACATCGACTCTAATAAATGAATTTTGTCGTGTCTTTTTTTCTTCAACTTCTCGGTCGATTGTTGCATTGGAGTCAGGAGAAATGACTTCATTGGTTGTGAGAACTGTATCCAACGTTGCTGCTTCTCTAATCGCTAACGGTTGGGAAATTGTTGCTGAATTATTGTGAGTGATTTCTGGCTCTGGAGTTAAGTTCCAATAGGGCTCTGTTAAAGTTTGTTCGCGCTGCAAAACATCTGGTGTCTGTTCCGTTGTATCGGAGTTATCTTGAGTGGTGGGTAACTCATAACTAGCAGTCGTTATAACTTCTTGTCCCCAAATTGTATCTACTAAAGAATCACTTTGTTGATATGGTTCAGGGTGTATCTTTCTGATTTCTAAAAGATTTTGTAATTTTGGTTTAGCCAGCCAATTTTTTTCTTGTTCTGTAACAGACGGGTAGTTTTTATATTCTTTGGCAGTCTGAATAATTTTGTTTTTTATTGTTTTTAAAATTGGGGTATCGCTATTAAATGTTCTATATTTAAACTGAGCAAGAGCAAATAAAATTTTTAAGATAATACCTTGACGATACAGACAAAGGCTATCACTGTCCTCTTTATCACTTAGGAATTGCAAGCACTGAGATAGCCAATTTTCTATTTTTTCAATAGGATTTTCTGCTTGCAAATAGGGAACAAGTAGATCTAGGCTCAGTTCTTGATAAGGGACTTCTAAATGATGATTAAACCAACCTAATATATAACGAACTACTTTTAAATAAAATTTAGCTTCTACAGGCTTTAATTTTTTTCTATTGAAGCCACTATTGTTGATTAAAAAATTATAAAAATCAACTATTTCACTTCTTAAGTTTATCGCATTAGGAGGTGTATCGGTAGAATAGTCGGTGAAATAAACAGTTAAACTATTTTCTACATTTGTCTTTATCTCTTGTTCTTCCTGTAACAAGAGAGAACCAAAATTCTTCACTCTTGGTTGAGAGAGTTCTTGGAAAGCTTCTGAAGGTTGATAGCTACTCGTGCGATCGCCCGCCAATATAGCATGTTGTCCTTTTTGAAAATCTGCCAAAGCCAGTTCTGCAATTTCAACTGTACGAGTTGGATTTGCTTCTAGCGCAGCTAGAGTGATTTTAGCGATTTCTCCAAATCCTGGTAAGTTTAAAGATTCTGCTAAACCAAGAAATACCTCAGCTTGAGAGCGTAAAAATTGATTGAGTTCATCTGTATCCTGTAAATCTTGAATAGCTTTCGCAATACTTTCCAGACGTTGCGTCACTCCAGTTTCAAATATAGACTGTACAATATCAAACCCCAGTTCTACCGAAGTGGGAATATGAGTGTCAGCGTCTAGAGCATCGCCTAATTTTTCATGTAACTGTGCAAAGACTGAAGTGGCTCGTTGCAGAATTTCCTCATCGTTAATACTGCTACCTGTTATTTCTGCAGTTATGGGAAGACGAAGACACTCGTAAGCTTGTAGCAAAAGTGTTTGCAATTCAGTATCTATGACTACATCGGGATTGTAGAGAGCCCTAATAACATCTTCTAAAGAATGGGCAATTTTGTTAACGGTTTTTAAGTCAACAATAGCAGATCCCCCTTTAATCGTATGAGCAGAGCGCATTAAGTTATGGACTTTAGCGATACTGTAATTGTGTGGTAAGCTGAAAAGCTCTTGCTCGATAGTGTGTAATAATTCTGGAGCTTCACTGAGAAAGTAGGTATGACTTTGTTCGCGAATGAATGAATCGGTAATCATCGTTTTGATTTTTGATTTTGAAACGCTGAATGACGCAGAGATACGCAGATTGATGATAAAAAATTTATCCGCGTTTATCTGCGTTCTTCTGCGGTTACAATGTTAAATTTAATTGACTTTGAATTTACTTGCAGTCGTTAATAACTCTTGCGCCATCTGTGATAGCTGTTGGAAAACTGCAGCTATTTCATTAGATTCAGCAAAAGTTCTGTGAGAAATGTCAGCAACATCTTTTATGGATGTTGTAACGGAGACAGATTGGGTTATTTGTGTTTGTGTTGCTTCTGTAATTTGTTTTAGAAGTAGGCTAATTTCTGTAGTAGCAGCAACAATAGCATTGAGATTTTGTCTGGTTTCATTGACCAAACCTGTACCTTCTAAAACTTGTTGAATACCTGTTTCCATTGCAACTGCAACTTCACCCGTTTCTTGTTGAATTTCTTGGACTAATTTCTCAATTTCTATAGTGGCTGCTGCAGACTGGCGTGATAGCGAACGGACTTCATCTGCTACGACTGCAAAACCTTTCCCGTATTCACCCGCACGAGTTGCTTCTATAGCAGCATTTAATGCTAGGACGTTCGTTTGAGTCGCAAAATTACTAATCAAATTTACGACTTTGGAGATTTTTTGTGAGGATTCACTTAAACGTTTAATCTTTTTACTGGTTTGAGCAACAGTTTCTCGAATGGCTTGAATAGCCTCTACAGTCAAGTTCATTGCGCGATCGCCTGACTCTACTGTCTGATTTGCTCTTTGTACTGCAACATTCACCAATTCAGCACTTCCTGCAACTGCTTGAGTAGAGTTCAACATCTGTTGTAACTCGTTTAAAGCGACTGTAATTTCTTCTGATTGTCTCTGTGCCAAATTTGTTAATCCTCCGAGTGCAAGATTGCTACTACTGGAAGTTTGTACTACTTGTTGAGCAGCATTTTGCAAATGAATGACAATCTGTCTGAGGGCTTGCAGTGTACCATTGTAAGCATCGGCTATTGTACCGAGGATATCTTCTGTAATAGGTGCGCGTACTGTTAAGTCACCATTCAGAGCGGGTCTAACTGCTGTAAGAAGTTGGATAGCTCCTTGTTGTATGGATTCTTTAGCTGCTTTTTCTCGTTCTGCGGCTTCTGCTAGTTGTATTGACTGCGTTTGCAATTGTTGCAGATATTCTGCTTGTTGAAGAGCCAAACCTAATTGGTCACCAATACGGGCTAACAAACTGACTTCTGATTCTTCCCAATTACGAGTCTCTGAATTTTGGTAAGCTCCTAGTAAACCCCACAATTTAGAACCAAAAAAGACAGGGACAATCACATAAGCTTTGACTTCAAACTGTTCTAGAACTTCAATATGGCAGGGAGCATGACCTGCTTTGTAAATATCATTAACAGCAAAGCTTTCTCCTCTAGCATATCGACCCCCTTTTGTATCTTGTATGTGAGTATCTTCCCAGACAGTTTTAATATCCGGTCCTACGAGTCTTACCCAACCACTCGCTACAGACTCTGTAATGAACTCGCCACTCCAATCAGGGTTAAAACGATAAATTCCTACGCGATCGCATCGCAGCAATTGCCGCACTTCTTGAGTTGCTGTCTTAAAAATCACATCTACGTTTGAAGATTGTCGGATGCGGTTGACGACTTTAGTTAAAGCTTTTTCTTGTTCAGCTATCTGAGAAAGCTTTTCTGATTTCACCCGCACTTGTTCGAGATACTCTGCTTGTGCGACCGCTACACCAAACTGCATCCCTATCTGAGTTAAAAAACTCGCTTCCCAAGCTTCCCATTCACGAGTGGCAGAATTTTGATAAGCACCTAGCAATCCCCACAATTTTGCTCCAGAGAACACAGGAACAATAATATAAGCTTTGACTTCAAATTGTTCTAAAATCTCAACATGGCAGGGAAAATGCCCTGCTTTATATATGTCATTCACGACGAAGCTTTCGCCTTTAGCATAGCGACCGCCCTGTGTCTCTTGCAGGTGGGTATCTTCCCACACTGTTTTGATATCCGGTCCTACAAGTTTTACCCAACCACTTCCCACTGACTCTGCTACAAATTCACCACTCCAGTCAGGATTGAACCGATAAACTCCAACGCGATCGCATCGCAATAAATGACGCACTTCTTGAGTTGTCGCTTGGAAAACTTTATCAATATCTGATATCCGTAAAACTTTGTCGATAACTTTGGCAACAGATTTTCTAGCTTGTGTTTGTTCTTGTTGTTGTTTTTGAGCTTGAATCTGCTGTAATCTATAAGTAAATTCTGTGGCAATTTGAACTAATAGACCAATTTCTACCTCTTGCCATTCATGAGGTGTTGCACAAAAGTTAGCTACTAGCAAACCCCAAGTTTTCTCTTCTACGATAATAGGTACGCTTAAACTGGATTTTATTTGGAATTTCTCAAGTAATTGTTTTTGATAAGGGGTGAGATCGACCTGGTTAATATCATCTATAGTAACAGGTTCCCCAGAATCTTCACTTCGATTTACGCCAAAAACGATAGGTGGGAGATTCTCTGCTAAAGTTGGTGTCCAACTAGTAACTCTTGTTTCTTCTATGACAACACCAGACTCGGGAGAATGAAAGCGATAAATTAAAACGCGATCGCTAGATGTTTTCTCCCTTATTTCTTTCACCATGACTTTCACTAAGGCATCAAAATCTGATGCTTGGCGCATTTTCAGTATGATGTCTTGTACTTGTCTTCGCCAAATTTTTAAGTTTTCAGAAACTGCATTTAAAATTAATATTTCGCCAGACGAACTATTTGCATATTCTAAGTGTTCCGAACCCTGATTGACTTGATATACAGCTGTCATAATTTAAACCTCAAATTTCATGTCTCGATCGCGATACGGCTTTAGCTATTTATAGAATTCTTCGCTATTAGCCAGATATTTCTTTTAATCTGATTCAATTGTAGATTTTCCAACTAGGAGAATGTACGATAGCAGATGCATCTAAAGAAATCGCCATATCTTCTGAATCATTTATAAAATAGCCTTGTAAAAATTGTGAAATCTCTGATGAAAATAATTGAGATTCTGGATATTTTACCTGGGTGGTATCTAATAACTCAATGTCCATAAGTTGTCGTACCAAAAGCCCAAGAGATTTTCCTTCACTATGCAGAACAATTGCCATGAGTTTTGAAAATAAATTCGTTTCATCAGAAAGTGGTGCATAGCCCAACATTTCTTCGAGATCCACTACCCAAAGCATCTCGCCTCGCCAGTTATACGTTCCCAGAACACAACTGGGCATCTGAGGAACAGCACATATTTCCATTAATGAAATTTGAAAGACTTCTATAATATGTTCTAAAGAAATAACAGCTGTATCTTTTAAACCTAAATAAAAACTTAAAAATTTTTGCCGTGTTTCCAAAGCATTTACCTCATTTTTATTTACTATTTTCATAACACTCAACGAGCGTTGTTTTTTTATTTTAAATGCCTTAAAGTCTTTAACAAGTCTTCTTGATTTACGGGTTTAGAGATGTAACCATCAGCCCCCAGCATAGAACCCCACATTTTATCAACGTCCGTATTTTTAGTCGAACAAATGACAACCGGAATTTTACTAGTACTTGGATTATTTTTCAATTCCCTACAAATTTCAAAACCACTTTTACCAGGCAAAATGACATCCAAAAAGATAACATCAGGTTTGTTTTTCTCTAGTTTTTCCTGAAGTTCCTCACTATTGGTGGCACTTACTACAGAGTAACCTGCAGACTGTAAGTAACTTGTAAGAACTTGCATATCAGTTAAGGCATCTTCAACAACTAAAACTGTAGTCATAAGAATTACTACTTAAATTAAATTAGAAACAAGACAGAGTTGAATTGAATAATACTCAATTCATTGAATGAGTCAAAAATATTTTTAGCTTTCTTCTATAGTGATTGATCTTTTCTCAACTTACTTCAGTATAATTACGCACTATTACATAACTTTACATGGATTCTTTATAAGTAGTGATATAGAATTAATTGTTGATTTTGAACATGCACAAAACAGGAAATCTTTCCTCATGAATGATTTGAGAAAATAGGCATCATTCCTATCACAGTTATTTAGCAGCTAACAAAAAAAACCACTCAAGTGGTTTTTTAGTTTTAGTCTGTAAAAAAACTTCATTTGAATAGTAAAGAACTATGTTCTAGAGAAAGTTTTAAAATCTGCTCTCATGAGTTTTGACAAACAGTGTTTGTTATGAATTTTTACAATTAAGCAGCAAAAATCATGAACCAGTCAAGGGTAATGCTTGTGAGCTAGAAATATGTTTATCTGATGACTTCGGAGCTTTTAAATACTTACGCAAAATCACTGTAACTTTATCAGCAGCTATTGGTTTAGTGATAAATTCTGTCGAATGAACTACCTTAGCCCGAACCCTATCCATCAGCCCATCATTACCTGTTATGATAATAACAGGGGTATCAGCAAAAGCAGAAATTCGTCGCAGTTGAGAACACAACTCATAACCGTTAACAACTGGCATAATGAGATCCAAAAAAATTAAGTCTGGCTTATGCTGAATTATGGTTGGCAATGCCTGTACTGAATCTTGAACCTTAATAAACCTCAGTCCATTAGAAGTTACAATTTTCTCCAACATTTGGCAAACTTGGAGACTATCATCTACACAAACTACCAATGGAGTTGTTGCGTCTACAGCTTTACTAGAGGTAGAGTTATTTTGAGTTTCTGCGATCAAAGGTAAATCGGGAACGTCAACCAATTCAATAATTCCTTTTTGAACGTAAGGAAGCAAAGAACGGATAACTGACAAAGGATTGTGATTCATTTTGACAGCTAAATCCCGCAGGGTGTATTTACCGTTGAGCAGAGTCACAAAATTTTTGTAAACAGATGAATTGACTTGTTGTTCGAGTCGATCTGGTTTACGCAGTACGGGTGCTGAATCCGGAAAAATGTTTCCTAAACTAGATTCTAACCACAGTTTCCACGAATCTTCTACTTGCTTTAAAGATAGATCGGCACTTGTGAAACTAACAGGAGCTTCTAAAACAACTTCTTGATTGCGTTCTGCGCGAAGTTCGGTATTGCCATCATTAAAATGTACGGTATCAAGATTGGCTTGCTGTACTACATCAAATAATAGTTCAAAGATTGTGTTATCCACAATCATTTTGATTTGTTCTCGTTTTAGTTTTTGTCTTTGATGTAAAATTCCTAAGATACGATAATCCCAATATTCAAGTAATGTATCTTCTATGCGAAACCGCATCTTTTCAAGATCCATCTCAGGACAGTGCTGAACCATATGTCTGCGCCAGCGTCGCCAAGGATGAGTCCCACCTGTCGCCCAGACGATCCGCCCCAGACGGTAGTAAAAGGTCCATGCTTTTCCCCGAGCGTTTTTTATGTCCAATTTACCGCTGTACTGTAATTGAGAACACGTGATAAATGCATCAAATAGATTGCTGGGTACAATCTCTTTTAAATGGTTCATGCTTTCTCCCTGTACTGTAACTGTAAAAGTTGTTATACCATTTTAAATGTTAGATTTTTCTGAAAGTTAAGCCGATCGCACTGCTGAAAGAAATAGACTCAAGACTGCTCGGTTAAAAATTATTTGCGCTCTTGAGAAACCAGGTTTCTGTTCCGGGTTATCAAAGCAGTATTAAGGCTCAACTCACCGCAAAGCGCCGCTCTTCATTCATAAGAACAACTTGGATTTTTTAAATTTGGAGGTCTCTTAGACAGATAAAATTGCTATAGCCCAAAAGTAAAATATAATCAGCCTTAATAAATTATCATACATATTAGAAAACTATATTAAATCAGTATAAATTCTGATTTCTAAACCTCTTAAGCCAAACGTACAATCGGCAAGTTTGGCATTAATTGGCTTCCAATTCTTTAATTTATGAAAATTATAATTATCTTTGTGAAGATAAGATATTCGTTGCAATATTCAATTGATAAAACATCACATTTTTATAGTAAAAAGATGAATTTTTCTTATAAAGTTTTAACCTGATTTCTTAGCGTTATTACATAAGAAATTATCAGAAAACACTGACTTGACCTCTTGAATTTCTTCTTTCTCAGTATCCTAAGTATGTTTTTTTGCTAATTTACATCTTGCTGCTTCTCAAAAGGATCGGGTCGATACTGGCAAACATACGCAATAACCGACTTTGCAACCTGTGTTTTTTACCAAAAGATAATGGTATAAGATATAAACTAACAGATATTGAGCTTAACCAATTCAATTGCTATTTGACATCTGTATGTTTCCTTAAATTAAGTATAATTTTATGTACTTCCTTTAACTTTTGTTAAAATATTATGTAAAATAATTAACATCATGTTAGCTATATATACTGAAACCGACTGTGATTGAGCGCTATTGATATTAGCGATCGAAAGTTTAAAAGTCAGAGTTAAAAACTTTATGTGTACTTAAGTACTAAAGTTATAAAACATAACCCGATTTGGACAAATAGATTACCAAACCTTATGAGCTTTTTCTGTTGAAATGCTTGTTCAAGTACGTCAAGAGATCGCTCTTGTGTTTGTTCAGAAACATATTTACTCTACGTATTTTGCCAAAATCCTTTCGGACGATACCGAGCGCGTACCAAAATTTCTTTGCACTGTGGCCTAGAATAGTCCTGTTCTCGCCAAGTTTTACGTAGAGAAAATTCTGCTGATGTAGGGGATATTCTCTCGATCTCAACAACTTGGTACTCCCACTTGACCCTTCTGCGCTTGCAGCATTACCGTACAAGAATCTGTCATTTGAGCGCAGAAAGGAAGTAAGAATGTTGAGTCATATCCCTTTACTGACTTTTATAACTTGCAACTGCTGCTCTGAGATTACCCTGGTGTTCTGATAAAAGCTTTAAACCTTCCTCTTGTTCCAATCCAGTCCAATGCATCAAAAGTGCTAACTTGACCCATTTACCACTCCGTTCTAACAAAAAACCAGCTGCATCTCGACTTAAGCCTGTTAAGTCTTGTAATATTCGCAAAGCGCGATCGCGTAACTTTTGATTTGTCACCGCCACATCGACCATGCGATTGCCATAAACTTTGCCCAACTTGACCATAATCCCTGTAGAAAGGATATTTAAAGCCAGCTTTGTCGCCGTCCCCGCTTTTAAACGAGTTGAACCCGCGAGAACCTCCGGTCCGGTCAAAAGGCGAATATCGATATCAGCGTCACTAGTAACTTGCTCAGCCGGAACACAGGCTATAAATATAGTCTTAGCCCCCCGCTGTCGGGCTGCACTTAATGCACCATGAACAAACGGTGTGGTTCCGCCTGCTGTAATACCAACCACAATATCAAGTTGCGTAATCTGACGCTGAGCGATCGCAGTTTCTCCATCTTGGACGCGATCCTCTAAATCTTCGGAACTGCGAAGGAGTGCGCCTGCACCCCCTGCAATAATACCTTGTACCATTTCCGGGGAGGTACAAAACGTCGGTGGACATTCTGCGGCATCCAATACCCCCAATCTACCACTTGTTCCCGCACCAATGTAAAACAGGCGTCCTCCGTGACGCATTCGTTCTGCACAAAGTTCAATCGCTTCTGCCAACTGGTTTTTAGCTGCAGCTACTGCAGCTACTGCCTTTGCATCTTCACGATTAAACAATTCTACGAATTCCAAAGTACCGAGCTGGTCTAAGTTAAGACTATCTGGATTGATTTGCTCAGTTAAAAGATGTCCGCGCTCCTGCAAATTTGCCATTAACTACAATAATCCTTCTAGTTTGCGACGAATACTCTCTAGCTCTGACTGAGATAACTCTGAATCGTCCTTCGACTCTTGAGTGCGATCTAAAGTTCCCTCCCCCGCATCTTCTTTTGAGTTTGGGTCCCAATCGGTTTCATCAACATTCACCTCAGGCGGAACGATCAAAATACTGCCGTCACTTGGGATGATTTCCCAATCATAGTCTGCGCTAGCACAAAATTCTTCCACTTCCTCTGAATCAATTGCCTCTACCGTAGGTGAGAGAAAATCTTGAGCTTCCAACATAAGGGCAAAGCGTGTGGCATCGTCTTCCGACTCAAACATCAGAACTTTATTGCGATCGCCCACTTGAATCGTATGAATTCCCTCATTTTCTGTTCTGGCGTTAAACAGTAGTACAAAAACACGCATGGATGTAGTCTTTTAGTTTTGTATCTTGAATTCCATAATACTTAAACAAGGACAAAATGAATTAACCCTATCTCAACGACCTCCCTGTTGATAGTGCTTGCATCTAACTTGACCCTAGAGACATTAAGAACTGATAATGTGCAGGTATTTGTCACATCTTGCAAAAATATGCATATTTGCTAATTAGTTATTCAAAAAATTGTCGCTTTCCTACGGATTTTCTCTCAAGTGGATGAAAGTCGAATGAAAATGGTTAATCCTGATAACGGAATTGAGAGCCCCTTAGCAATTACCAATTTGGCAAGAACTTAACAAGAACGTTGCTGTTCGTACCTAGAAAAAGTGAAGACTCCGGTTAAGTTATCACTTTATTGTTTATTGTTAAGTAGGATTGCTAGTTCCGTATTTGGTATCGCCGGTTATCCTTGAGTAGGCATAGCCATGATTCTGCCAGTTGATTGTCATTTTTGGCTGTAGCAGATACATTCGGTAAGTCAACAGTGAAACGACATGACGAACGCTTGTAATCCAGAACATCCCTCAAAACCCACCCGTTCTAACAACTCTGTCAAAAAAGCTACTTGGTTGCTCGTTTTGAGTAGAGGTGGCATTGCCTTGGGTGGATTTCTGCTGATTGGACTTGCAGGCGGCGCATGGCGATTGTGGAATTTTATACGTACAGAGCTAGTACCACTGGCGGAAACAAGCCTCACGACCACGCTCAACCGCCCCGTAGAGTTGGGAGATGTCAAAGAATTTTCTCTCACTGGAGTAAAGTTTGGTGCTTCAGCACTACCTGCAACACCGACAGATCGAGACAAAGCGACTGTGGAAGCAGTCGAAGTCAGTTTTGACCCATTAGGGTTACTGTTGAACCGACATCTCAAGCTAGATGTTACCCTAGTCAATCCCGATATCTATATAGAACAAGATGAACAAGGGAACTGGATTACTGCCACCATTGCACCTCCAGGTAAAGAAGGACCAATTAAAACCGATTTAGATAAACTGCGGGTTCGCAATGCTCGGTTAGTCCTAGCACCTATGAGGGGTGGGAATCTGTCACAAATCTCTCCCCCAGAAACAATTTCCAACACTCCCACCTTTTCATCTCCCTCTCCCCCCTCCCCTTCATCCCCCCAAACCCCAGTTACCAATACCCAATCGCCAGTAGAATTTTCCCAACTCAATGGAACTGCTCAGTTTTTAGAAAATAACGAACTGATAAAATATGATATCAATGGTGTGCCAAAGACCGGTGGTAACATATCCATTCAGGGAGAAACTCACCCGAAGACATTGGCGTTTGAAACTAACTTACATTTGAAAGGGGACTTAAACGCCACAGAAGTCACTCGTTTGATTAAATTGCCCATCTTTTTACTCAACGGTCGAGTTCAAGCCGATTTAAAGATCCCCAAGCTGCTACTCAAGCAACAATCTGAAAAACCAAAAAGCCCTTGGATTTATGGAACGGCTACCGCGCAAGGAGTGACGCTTCAGGTTCCCAAGATGCCACAACCGTTTATCAATTCTCAAGGTAACTTGCGATTTGATGGTAGCCGAATTCACTTAGATAATGTGAGAACTCACTATGGCAAAATTCCCCTCATTGCTAGTGGTTTTCTTGATACCGAAACAGGCTTTCAGTTAGCAGCACGTGTCAATGCTGTTAATATTGCCCTAGCCAGAGAAACTCTTAACATCCAACTTCCCTTCCCTACCCTTGGGGAAGTAAAAGCTGACTTACAAGTTCTGGGAACAACAGAGAAACCCATCCTTTTGGGTAAAGTTGCCACTATCAAAACTGCCAGAATTGACAAAGTCGATTTTGATAGCGTTGGCGCACAGTTTGAGTTTTCTCCTGTTGCTTCCGTTATGACTTTTAAAAATATTAAAGGGAAAGCTGCAGTTGGTGGTGACATTACAGGGAATGGCAAAATTCAACTCAATGCCAATCCCCAGCTTACTCAACTTAACTTTAATTTTAAGGCACAAAATATTTCAGGAGATGATATCGCATTACTCTACGGCACAAAACCCCCGATTCAAATCGGTCAAGTTGCGGCTGTTGGCAAATTAACAGGAACTCCTGAGACAATTCAAACATCAGTGCAATGGCAAGCACCCCAAGCCACCTACCCCGCAACGGGTGAAGTTACCGTCGCACCGAATAAAACTGTTTCATTCCGCAATGTTGCGCTTCGTGTTGCTGGTGGTACAGTACGGGCATATGGAACTTGGAACGAACAGCAATGGCAAGCCGTTGCTGACGCATCTCAAATTGAAGTCCAACGCTTTGTCAATCCGGCGCAAATCCAAAACGTCTCTCTAAACGATGCGCGATTTAATGGTCGTTTCATCCTGTCGGGAACCTCCGCACCATTTCAGATTGCCACAATTCGTCCGGAAAATGCCAGAGTTCAAATTGCTGGCGGTACAGTTGCAGTTTCCAACCTCCAATTTAACGAGCAAAGCTTTTCCGCACAACTCGTTGCCAGTGATATAAGATTGGGACGTTTGTTAAAAACTCAGATACCCCCAGCTTTAACCGGACCGTTGGCGGGTAAAGTACAAGTATCGGGTAATACAAGTGATTTTAGCCTCAAAACTTTCCGTGCTAGTGGGGAAGGACGCATAGGGATTGGGAACGGTACAGTTACGGCTTCCAATATCCAAGTGGGTAACGGCGTGTATCAGATGCAACTTCAGGCGAATGATATAGCACTGCAGGAAGTCGCACAACTCCCTAAGGAGTATCGTGGAAAATTAACCGGTCAATTTAATGTTGCTGGGTCTGTAGAATCATTCCAACCACAAGCACTTCAAGCGATCGGTCAAGCACGGGTTAAGATAGCAGATGGCACGGTTATTGCAAATAATATTCAACTTGCAAACGGTCGGTATAGAGCACAACTCCAAGCAAATGATGTGGCGTTGCAGCGATTGGTACCGCAGTTACCTCCACAGTTTCAAGGTAGGCTGACTGGTTTGTTTAATGTGGCGGGTGGGATAGAGTCATTTAGCCCGCAAGCTATCCAAGCGATCGGTCAAGCAAGAGTTAATTTTGGTAGAGGCTCAGTCACAGCTTCAAATATTCAAGTGGCTAACGGTCGCTATCAAGTACAACTTCAAGCTCAGAATATACTCTTGCAGCGATTGGCACAAGTGCCTCAGCAGTTTTACGGAAACTTAACGGGTCAGTTTAATGTTGCTGGTTCTCTAGAGCCTACACAATTGCAAGCCATTCGAGCCACGGGTCAAGCAAAACTGAATGTTGCAGGTGGTGCGATCGCAGCTTCTAATATCCGCGTAGGTAATGGTAATTATCAAGCTGTGGTAGATGCATCAGGTGTAGACTTAACTCGGTTTTCACCAGATTTACGCGGACGGTTTGGTGCAAAGATGCAAGTAGCAGGTCGGGTGGGGGCTTTTGACATAGCATCCGTCCGTGCTGTAGGAGAGGTCAGGTTTTCTCAAGGAATTTCTGTTATCGAGCAACCACTGACAGCTTCTATTGGTTGGGACGGAAAACAAGTCATAGTTGAGAGAGCAACTTCTGCCGATTTAAATGCCAATGGTTACATTTTTGCCAAAACGAATCGAGTCGGAGTCCCGGAAATTACGGGATTAAATCTTAATGTCCAAGCCCAAAATGTCAATCTGCAAAAGTTACCCTTATCTCTTCCCAATCCTGCAGTTTTAGCAGGTAAAGCTGACTTTGGCGGAAGAATTTCAGGTCAATTGCCAGTTCCAGATATTCAAGGACAATTGAGGTTGCGAGATTTGGCAGTCAATCAGATAGCTTTTGAATCTGTGTTAACTGGAAATATTCAGCTGGTACGAGGACAGGGTTTTAATTTAAATGTAGCAGGAAAACGAGATCGTATTGCTTTAAATGCAGGTGCTGTAGGTAAAGATGCATCATGGAGCGTCTCTACCTTTGATGTCCGGTGGCAAAATGCTATGGCTTCCGGTCAATCAAAAGGGGATGTTTTGGCAATGAAGGTGGAAAACTTCCCCCTACAAATATTAAATATAGCTCCTCCGGCGACTGCTCGCCTTGGGACGAGTGCGATCGCTGGATTGTTAACGGGAAGTGCTGAGTTCAATCAAAAGACATTTGCAACTTTAGGGAATATTACCATTGAAAAACCGCAATTTGGAAGGATTGCAGGCGATCGGCTCAGCACGCAATTTCGGTACAGTAATGGCAAAGCAACCATTACAAACAGTGAATTTGCAAAAGGTGCAAGTCGTTATGCTCTAGCAGGTACTTTTGCCCAAACTGCCAAAGGTCCGCAAATACAAGGTAAGCTAAACGTCACAAAAGGTGAAATTCAGGATGTTCTGGCTGTACTGCAGTTATACGAATTACAAGATGTCCAACGCGGTATGGCAGAACCAACTTATGGTAAAGCAGCAGATTTAGCCAGCATCAAGCCAGTGGGTTTACCCGACAAGCCATTAATTACGCAAATGCAGCGCTTGGCTGAAATTGATTATTTGCTCTCGCAGCAGCAGCAACAACGGCGCGATGCTTCTCCTATCCCAGACTTAGCAGATTTAAGTGGAACTTTTAGCGGTGAAGTGAGCGTAGATACAGCAACTGCAACCGGGTTAAATGCAAACTTTAATTTAAACGGTCAAAACTTTGCTTGGGGAAGAGGAAACGAACCCAATCGTTACTATAAAGCCGAGCAGATCGTTGCTCAAGGGAAATTTGAAAATGGAGTTTTGACACTTCTACCTTTACGGCTAGAATCGGAAAACAGGCTGATTGCTTTTACAGGCAATATTGGTGGAAAAGAACAGTCCGGTCAATTGCGTGTCACAAATTTCCCGATACAAGTTTTAAATAATTTTGTGAAATTACCAGTTGGTTTAACGGGTAATCTTAACGCAACAGCCGCTTTAGCAGGTAGCATTAACAATCCACAAGCCAAAGGGGAATTAGAAATCCGAGAAGGAACTCTCAATCAAAAAGGTGTTGATTCAGCGAATGCAAGCTTTAGCTATAACAACGGTCGCTTGGATTTTGGCAGCGTTGTGGGGGTTTCGGGTGATGAGCCGGTGAATATTAGTGGTAGCATCCCTTACAAATTACCTTTTGCAACCACAGCACCAAATAGCAATACAATTAGTTTAGATGTGAAGGTAAAAAATGAAGGATTGGCAATCTTAAACTTGTTAAATAACCAAGTTGCCTATGAAAGCGGTGAGGGAGAAATTGACCTAAAAGTGCGGGGAAACTTACAGAAACCAACTCTCAATGGAATTGCGAAAATTAGTCAAGGGATTTTTACATCCCAATCGCTACCAGGAAAGATTACAGATGTTATCGGAAAGGTAAATTTTGATTTTGACCGCGTTATTGTGGAGAATCTTCAAGGTCAATACAATAATAAAGGTGCGATCGAAGCCAAAGGGCAGATTCCCATTTCCAGCAAAGAAAAACTGGAAAACCCTCTGACTGTGAGTTTGCAACAATTAGCAGTCAATTTGAAAGGGCTGTATCAAGGAGGAGTGGACGGTAAGCTAGAGATTGCAGGATCTGCTCTTAGCCCTGTCATTAGCGGTCAAATGGCATTAGATAACGGTGAGGTATTGCTAGCAGAAGCAGCTGAGGGTACAACAACTCCTGGGACGGGTAGTGGGATCGGTAGTGTCAGCGATATGCGGCTCAAACAAAACAAGCAAACAACTCCTACCGTTGAAAGTAATGAAACCAGACTGAACAATCTACAGATAACACTTGGTAAAAATGTCAAAATTACTCGCCAACCGATTCTTAGTTTTCGGGCGACTGGTAGCCTCAATGTCAATGGTCTGTTGAGTCAGCCAGTTCCGGAAGGAACAATTACACTCAAAGAAGGAAGTGTCAATTTATTTACAACAAGATTTAATCTCGTGCGTGGTTACTCTCATAAGGCTATCTTTAGAGAGAATCAGCCAAGGGACCCGGATTTAGATATTCAGTTGTTTGCCAAAGTGTTGGATACGACTCAAGGTACCGATTTAAATAAAGCAAATATTACAGGATTAGCGTCTTTAGAGACAGTGCGTGTTGAAGCTAGGGTAGAAGGACCTGCGAGCCAACTTGATAAAAATCTTGAATTGGTAAGTTCTCCCGCACGCAGTCAAACAGAAATCGTTGCTCTATTGGGTGGTGGATTTATCGATACTCAAGGACGTGGCGGTGATAGTACATTAGGGCTGATTAATATAGCAGGTTCAGCCGTGTTGAATAATTTACAGGGACCTCTAAACCAGTTGGGAACCGCACTGGGGTTAAGCGAACTGCGTGTATTCCCAACAATTCTTTCGGATAATCCAGAAGCAGGTCGTAACAGTTCTAGTTTGGAGCTAGCAGCAGAAGCTGGAATCGATATTACCCGCAGAATCTCTGTTTCCGGGCTAAAGATTTTAACAACTGGCGACCCCGTACAGTGGGGTGTCAACTACCGACTGAACGACTCAATTCGTCTCCGTGGTACAACTAATTTTTCTGATGACAATCGCGCTGTCGTTGAGTATCAAAAACGGTTTTAAAAGGATAAAGCATCAAGGATGAAATACGGCACATATAATTATTGAAGAAGGCAGAAGTACGAAGGCAGAGGGCAGAAGGTTCACCAATGCATTTAGAAGGGGATTCAGACCCCTCCTAAATGGTAGCGACTGAACGGAGTTCAGTCGGGGTCTTAAACCCTTGTTCCCTTTGGTCACTCGCAGAGAGCGGAGCCAGTATTCTCGAATGCCTCCTGCAAAGCTGCCCTCTGCCTTTCTTGATAAAAGTACTGTAGGGTCGGCAGTAACCGCCACACAATGAAGACGTTATGACACAAGCCTTAACAAAAATAGTTACTTTTGATGAGTTTATTGCCTGGTATCCAAAAAACTTAGGAATACGATACGAACTACATAATGGAGAAATTGTTGAAATGTCGCAGCCTGCAGGCAAACATGAAAAAGTAAAAGGTTTTTTGGTTAGAAAGCTATCTGTGGAGTTTGACCGATTGAATCTCCCCTACTTTATCCCCAATCAAGCAATCGTCAAACCACCTAACAAGGAATCAGGTTATTTTCCAGATATATTAATACTTAATGACGCTGCTTTAGCTTCAGAACCTCTTTGGGAAAAATCTTCTACTGTTATTTTTGGTGCATCCATTCCTTTAGTGGTCGAGGTTGTTAGTACGAATTGGCGTGATGATTACTATATAAAACTGGCTGATTATGAGGAAATGGGTATTCGTGAATATTGGGTTGTGGACTATGCAGCATTGGGCGCTAGGAAGTTTATTGGGAATCCCAAACAATCGACTTTTTCACTTTATCAATTGATTGATGGGGAATATCAAGTGACTTTGTTTCGAGGTAGCGATAAAATTGTATCTCCAACTTTTCCCGAGTTAAATTTAACTGCCGAACAAATTTTTCAAGCTGGTCAATAAAAGAAAAGACTTGCTCGCAAATAATATCATGTTCGGATGAACACTTACACGCTTAGCGTGATGAAAGTCTTCATCCTTTACCCTTCATACTCGTTACTTTCCCATATTCCGTTTCATCTGTTCGAGTTCGTCTTGGGTTTCCCAACGGCGGAATTTTTCTTCTAGATCGTCATAACCACTGGAATAACTGCTAGTAGAATTCCAACCTGCGGTTTCCAACCTCTGCTGGCTTTGAGCGCGTGCTGTTTGTGCTTCTCTGGCTTTGGCTTGCACTTCCTGTCTTCTCTGCTGAATTTTTCTCAGTAGTTCCTTGGCTTGGTTAATCCGTTCCTTTACCCCTTGCATTTGTCCCCAAAGCTGGTTTCCCTCACGCAGTAAGGCGGCTTCTCGTTGTTGTGCTGCAGCTATCAAATCTTGTCTGTTGGCAGTTTTTGCCTTTTCTACCCGAATATGCCACTTTTGAATTTCTTGAGCAGTGGACAACACATCGTCTTGCGATCGCTTTTCTTGCAATTGCAAATCTGCAATTAATTTTAACGTATCTTCCTCTTGCTGCCGCAGTTGCTCGAGTAGCGCTTCTAACTCCAAATGCGGATTGTTACGCAAGAATTCTTCTAAACGGTTTTCTAGAAACCTACTTAGGTCATCAAATAAGCCCACTGCTAGAACTCCAGAGGTTAGTTATTTCTCTATTGTAGTAATTATTGTTCGGCACGAACAGCAGGTTATATCCGTCTTGCTATGGCGTTAAAATATACTTCTATAAGTAGATGACAATTCTCCTCAGAGACTGCAATTCTAGATTACTAAGATTTATTAATATCATTATATTGTATTAATAAATACTCTACATCACAGTAATTCCACTAGCATTGCTGACTTATGGTTCTCATATTTTCAAAATCTTAATTTTGAAGAATTCACTCTGTAATTTCCAACCCCTGATGTTTCAATGTAACTTAAGATATGAGAATATGAATATAAAAAATTTTGCCAATACACAAGAAGTAGATATAACAAACTGCGATCGCGAAGCTATTCACATTCCTGGCTCCATTCAGCCTCACGGTATTCTGCTTGTTTTACAAGAACCAGATTTGGAAATTCTGCACATTAGTAATAATACGGAAAAATTGCTAGGATTGCCAGCAGAAGAGTATTTAGGACAGTATTTATCCATACTTGTAAAACAAGAACAAATAGCTGCAATTGAAGGATGTCTTCAAGAGAACTTTGAAAATATTAATCCTTTGAAACTTTCTGTTTTCAGTCATGGGAAGACCTGCTTGTTTAATGGAGTTATTCATCGCTCGCCACAAAACTATTTGATTCTAGAGTTAGAACCCTGTAGTTGTGAAGGGAGCACTGGGTTCTCTAATTTTTACTCTCTGACACGAAACGCACTGACTCAGATGCAACAAGTTTCAAACCTGAGCGAGCTGAGCGCTGTGATTGTTAAAGAAATCAGGAGAATGACAGGTTTTGACCGAGTTATGGTTTATCGGTTTGATGAGAACAGTTGTGGAGAAGTGATTGCTGAAGATAAATCGGAACAGATAGAATCATACCTCGGCTTGCGATACCCAGATCTTGATATACCTTCCCATGCAAGATATTTGTATACCCTTAATCCCCTGCGGCTCATTGCAGATGTCAACTACCAACCTGTAACTATTGTCTCCAAAATTCAAAATTCTCTCGACCTCGATTTAACCTATAGCGTGTTGAGAAGCGTTTCCACCTGCCATATCCAGTATTTGAAAAATATGGGGGTTGGGGCGAGCATGTCAATTTCACTTGTAAAAGATGGGAAATTATGGGGTTTAATCGCATGTCACCATCAAACGCCGCGATTTGTCTCCTATGAAATTAGAACAGCTTGCGAGTTTTTGGGAAAGGTCATGTCTTTAGAACTCGCTTCTAAAGAAGAAAATGAAAATTTAGAATACAAATTGCAGTTAAAGTTCGCCCAAACTAAGTTTATCGATACAGTGGCTCAATCACAAGATTTTGCTGAGGCTCTATTCCAAGACAGAGCTAGTTTGCTACAGCTTGTTAATGCTGAAGGGGCTGTAGTCTGTACAGATGGTCATTTGACGCTTGTTGGTAAAACTCCAAGTGAAGCAGCTATTCACGAGCTGATTTCTTGGTTGGATGACAAGTTTCAGAATTACCTTTTTGTGACTGATTCCTTATCCAAGTTTTATCCAAAGGCAATAGACTTTAAAGAGGTAGCTAGTGGATTGTTAGCTCTTTCTATAGCTAGGATTCGCAATCATTATGTTTTGTGGTTCCGCCCGGAAAGATTGCAATATGTGAATTGGGCAGGAAATCCCCAACCAGTGAATACAATAGCACCTGATGGCAGTATAACTCTGTGCCCGCGTAAGTCCTTTGAGTTGTGGCAGGAACAGGTCAACGGAACATCTTTACCTTGGCAATCTTATGACATTGATGGAGCAATTGAGTTGAGAAGTGCAATTGTAGGGATTGTACTTCGTAAAGCTGATGAATTGGCAGCAATTAACTTGGAGTTAGAACGCAGCAATCATGAGTTAGATGCTTTTTCCTACATTGCTTCTCACGATCTTAAAGAACCTTTGCGAGGTATTCACAATTACTCCACCTTTTTACTAGAAGACTATGCCAAGATTTTAGATGAACCTGGTGTCTCAAAATTAGAAACGTTGGTGCGGTTAACAAAGCGGATGGAGGATTTGATTAATGCTCTACTCCACTTTTCCCGTTTGGGACGACAAGAATTGAACGTGGAGTTAATTGACTTTAATGAATTGGTACAAAATGTCAATGAAATATTTTGCATGAGTTTGGGGAATAGTAATATTAATATCCGAATTCCCAAACCTTTGCCTGTCATTAAGGGCGATCGCATTTTACTGGAAGAAGTCTTAATCAATTTGATTGGGAATGGCTTTAAATATAATGAAAGCCCTGAAAAATGGGTAGAGATTGGGCATTTAGATTCGGTTAACGAACAAACCTTCCCCGTATGGACATTTTATGTAAAGGATAATGGCATTGGCATTCGTGAAAAACATCTAGAAACTATCTTTCGGATTTTCAAACGATTGCATGCTCCCGGTAAGTATGGCGGGGGAACAGGGGCAGGGTTAACTATTGTTAAGAAAATCATCGAACGACACAATGGAAAGATCTGGGTTGAGTCTGCTGAAAGTCAAGGCAGTACTTTCTACTTTACGTTGCCAAAGTGAACAGAAATTATGGAAAAATCATTTGCTCAATTATCTCTCAATACCTCCTACCATAACTACGTCATTTTGGTGGTCGAAGATAGCGATGAGGACTTTACAGCATTCACCCGTGCGCTTCGAGAAGCTTCTTGTGTCTGCTCGGTATATCGCACTTGTGATGGTGATGATGCATTAGATTATCTGTACCGCCAAGGAGAGTATGCCAATTCCACTCTATCGCCCCGTCCTGCACTTATCTTGATAGATCTAAATTTACCGGGAACAGATGGACGAGAAGCGATCGCACAAATCAAACAGGATCGTTTGCTCAAAAGTATTCCCGTGATTGCACTGACTACGTCTTCTAGCCCCAAAGATATTGAAGCTTGCTATCAGTACGGTGTGAATTGCTATATGCTTAAACCAATTGGTGTGGAAGCTTTGAGAAAAACTATTCGGAATTTTTTGGACTACTGGTTTGATACCGTTGTTCTTCCCAATACCATACAGCAATAAACATGACATATGGATAGCCAACGCACCATTTTTATCATTGACGATTGTGAAGAAGACCGCATAGTTTACCGTCGCTTCCTAGAGCGCGACAAACGCTATACGTGTAAAATTGTGGAATTTGAATCAGCAGCGGAAGCAATTGAGATTTGTAAGTCTTGGATTCCCGATCTGATATTAGTAGACTTTATGCTACCGGATGCAACTGGGGTGGAATTTCTTGAGGAATTAAAACTTTCCACTGATAGAAATTATTTGCCTGTCATTATGTTAACAGGGCAAGGTGATGAAAGCATTGCCGTGCAGGCGATGAAAAGTGGCGCACAGGATTATCTAGTTAAGGGAAAACTCACTGATGATACTTTCTACCGTGCTAGCTATACTGTCATGGAACGGGTGCGTCTCATGCAGCAAGTGGACTTACAGCAAGAACAGCAACGATTGATTGCTGCAATTGCTCTCCGCATTCGTTTATCCTTGAGTTTGGAAATAGTTCTCAATACCGCAGTAGAAGAAATTCGCGATTTTCTGAAAGCAGACCGAGTGATAGTTTACCAGTTTCATCCCGACAAGAGCGGCACTATCGTAGCAGAATCCGTTGTAACTGGTTGGAAAAGTTGCTTGAATGTCAGGGTTGAAGATAGTTGTTTTCAGGGTGTAAGAGGAAGTTATCACCGCAGTCATTCTGGTGCAGTTAACGATACACGCCAAGCTGCATTATCTGATTGTCATGTAGAACTTTTAGAACACTATCAAGTTCGAGCCAATCTCTATGTCCCAATTTTTTCAGGGACTCAACTTGTAGAAGCCGATCGATGTTTGCTCAGAAATGAACCTCCCGTTTGGGGTTTGCTCATCGCCCATCAGTGCGGAAATCCCCGTCAATGGCAACAATCGGAAATGGATTTGCTAGAGCAGCTCTCAGTACAGTTAGCGATCGCAATTCAACAGGCAGAACTTTACGAAAACTTGCAAAGCCTCAACGCAAAACTAGAAGCTAAAGTCCTAGAACGAACCGCAGAATTACAGCAAAGCGAGCGGAAATTCCGTGCAATTTTTGAACAAACTTTTCAATTGATTGGGTTGTTAACTCCAAAAGGAGCAATCTTAGAACTCAACCAAGCATCTTTGGAATTTTTTGGTGCTAAACGTGAGGATCTCAAAGGGCAACCTTTTTGGGAATTATCTTGCAATAAGACATTACCTAGCGTTTATAAAGGTTTGCAAAGAGCGATCGCTCTAGCATCTGTTGGCAATTTTGTGCGATATGAAGTGACATTACCCAATGCACAAGGTATTGAAAGGACTATAGATTTTTCCATCAAACCCATATTTAACGAGATGGGAGAAGTCGTTTTGTTACTTCCTGAAGGGCGAGATATTACAGAACGCAAGCAAGCAGAGGAAGCTTTGTGCGATCTCAATGAAGAATTAGAAGCAAGAGTTCATCAACGGACCAATGACTTAGCACAAGCCAATATAAACCTTAGAAGCGAAATAGCTGAACGCCAAAGGGTAGAAGATGAATTGCGGCGAAGTGAAGAGAAGTTTCGCCAACTAGCCGAGAATATTGGCGAAGTTTTCTTCATATATAACCACGATCTGAGCGAAACAATTTATATTAGCCCAGCATATGAAGAAATTTGGGGCAGATCTTGCTCAAGTATGTATGAAAACTCTTTGTCTTGGTTAAATCTTGTCCATCCTGAAGACAAAGACACAGTTATGCAATCGTTTGATGAGCATAAGTATATTGAAGGATTTAAGCAAGAATATCGTATTATTCGAGATGATGGAGAGACTCGTTGGATTCGCACTCAAAGCTTCAAGGTTCGAGATTCAGCAGGTGCAATTCAACGTATCGTCGGTCTTGCCGAAGACATTACCGAACGCAAACGAACGGAAACAGAGCTCCAACGTCGCCAACAGGAATTTTTGGCTTTGCTTGAAAATGCCCCTGATATTATAGCTCGAATTGAGCATAATTACCGTTATTTATATATCAATCCTGCTGTAGAAGCAGCATCAGGTTTGCTCAGGCAAGCATTTATTGGAAAAACGACTAAAGAACTTGGATTTCCCGAGGAGACAGTCACTCAGATAGAATTTGGAGTCAAGCAAGTTTTTGAAACCGGCCAAGAGCATTTTATTGAGTTTAGCCTTGATGGTTTAAATGGTTTGAAGCACTACCAAGCTCGAATGGTGCCTGAGCGAAATTCTCATGGAGATTTATCTTCTGTGTTGTTAATGAGTCGTGACATCACGTTGCTCAAACAAACTGAGATGGAAATGCGAGAAACCAATGCTTTATTGCAAGCAATTATTCAGTCAGCGCCAGTCGGGATTGATTTTGTTGATATTCATGGCAAAATTGTTCTTTGGAATCCCATGAGCGAGCGTTTGTTTGGTTGGGAGGCACAAGAAGTCATTGGCAAGTCTTTACCAATTGTACCCGATAAGGAACGGGAAAAATTTGGTGAATTGGCAAGCCAAACTTTTGCAGGTCAGGGATTAACCCAAATCGAAACTCAGCGTCAACGAAAAGATGGATCGTTAATTGATATCGGCCTTTCGACTGCTGTAGTTAGGGATATACAGGGAAATATTATTGGTGGTATAGGTATTTGCCAAGATATTAGCGAGCGACAAGCCGCCCTAAGAGAACGCAAACAAGCAGAGTTAGAACTTCTTCGCAGTCGCGATCTCCGAGAAGCCATCTTCAATGAATCGGCTGATGCTATTTTTCTTGTGGATGAGGATACGCGCCGAATCATTGATTGCAATCGTCGTGCTATTAATTTGTTTGAAGCATCTAGTAAAGAAGAACTGATTAACGATAATGACCGGACATTACAACACTATCCACTGACATTTGAAGAATTAGAAAAATTAACAGAAGAAGTTAAAACAAAAGGATTTTGGAGTCGAGAAATTGAATATAAAACTCTTAAAAACAACTCATTTTGGGGAAATTTAGCTGTTAAGCAAATCAGCATTGCGGGGACTGTGAGAAATTTAGTACGAGTGACAGATATTAGCGATCGCAAGCAAGCAGTAGATCAACTAGAACATTCGCTAGAAGAAAAAGAAACTTTGTTAAAAGAAATTCACCACCGAGTTAAAAATAATTTGCAAATTATTTCTAGCTTGCTGCGAATGCAATCGAGACGCGCTCGGGATGAATCCACCATGATGTTATTCCAAGAATCCCAAAATCGAGTGCAATCCATGGCACTCATTCACGAACATCTTTACCAATCACCAGAAATTTCACAAATTGATTTTGGGGAATACATTCGGAGTTTAACAGACAACCTATTCCGATGCTATGGTATCAGTCAAAAAGCGATCGCAGTCACAATAGAAACTGGTGGTATTAAGCTCAACCTTGATACTGCTATACCTTGCGGTCTACTCATTAACGAGCTGGTTTCCAACTCTCTCAAATATGCTTTTCCCAAAGGAAGACGTGGCGAAATTGCCATTTGTTTGGTATCTGCTACAGACAATACCATTACATTAACAGTTAGTGATAGTGGTATTGGTATTCCAGAGTCCTTAGATTGGAGTAACACCAATTCTTTAGGTTTAAGGATCGTGCATAACTTAACAAGGCAACTCAAGGGTACTCTCACTCTAGAGCGCAATAATGGCACTGCTTTCCATATCACTTTTTCTCCAATATTAAAAACTTAATTTGATTGGTAGTTAGTTGTTGGTTGTTAGTAATTTATACTAACAACCAACAACTCACAACCAACAGCTAACCACTAATAACCAACAACTAACCACTAACCCTAAAATCTATGAATTCTATCAAAATCCTAATTGTTGAAGATGAACAACTTGTTGCTGACGATCTTAGAGAAACACTAGAGTATTTGGGATATATTGTACCGACTATGGTTGCAACAGGAGAAGAAGCTATTGTAATGGTCGAATCACTGCAACCCGATTTAGTATTAATGGATATTCGACTGGCTGGAGAAATCGATGGAGTAGAAGCTTCCGAACAAATCCAATCCCGTTTTAACGTACCTGTTGTCTATCTAACTGCCAATGCAGATCGAGCTACTTTAGAAAGAGTGAAAGCCACCCAACCCTTTGGCTATATTTTAAAACCCTTTGATGAAAGAATATTATCTACGACTATCGAGATTGCTATATCCCGTCATCAAGCAGAATTTGAGGTACAAAAGGCATTGTCTACTGCTCAAACAGATAAGCACGTTGCTCAGTCTCAATCCCAACAGAAATCTCAGTACCTTTATATGGCAGCCCATGAGTTTCGCAATCCCCTAACAACAATTAGGCTTGGTGCAGAAATACTCAAACACTATGGCGACAAAATGACGCAAGAAAGCAAAGAAAACCAACTCAATCGCATTCAATCTGCTACAGAAGACTTAATGTATTTGTTAGAAGATATATTAACATTAGGGCAAGCTGAAACAGGAAAAATTCACTACGAACCCGTTCCTATGGATTTGATTTCCTTTTGCAGGGAACAAGTAGAAGCTTTGCAAATGACAGTAGGAAACGAGTATACCATAAAGTTTTTAGTCACAGGTAACCAAAGAACTGCTTATCTTGATGAAAAACTCCTCTGGCACTTACTGAATAATCTGCTTTCCAACGCTATTAAATACTCCCCACAAGGTGGTGAAGTATCGCTCATTTTGTACTGGGAAGACGATAATATTTGTTTTGAGGTACGGGACGAAGGAATTGGAATTCCACCAGAAGCGCATGCAAACCTATTTGAACCATTCCAACGAGCTCTTAATGTAGGTAAAATTCCCGGTACGGGATTGGGATTGGCAATTGTGAAGCAGTGTGTGGATATGCACGAAGGTTCAATTAATTTTAAAAGTATTGTCGGTCAGGGTACGACTTTTGTCGTTAAGCTACCCGTTAAGGACAAAGATCGCGAATAAGCTGAACTACGCACGCTTAATACCAAGCATGGATTTTAGATTTTGGATTGAGAAAGCTTTGCCCGGTCTTGAGGGTAACCAACTATCTGTCGCATTCTTTTTTCAAATTGGAATAATATAACAAAATTTAAATTTCTTTAAAAACTTGCTTTTATTTGCATGACACGAGCAAGTAGGATTCACACCCTACAAGAGCTACCTCTTAATACAAGACTCATTTTATTTAATTAAAGTATGAAAAACTGCTAACTTTTATAAAGAAAATTGAGCGTTTTGTTAACTGAAAAAATATTGTAATTTCTAAATACAGCGCTTTGCATCTGAATGAGGTACACCCCCCTTTCATCCCCCCTTAGTAAGGGGGGACAGAGGGGGGTAATTTTTGTACCTCACCAAGTTGAAATCTGCTGTATTTTAGAAACTTTCATACTCGATTGAAGAGAATTCTTTGTTTGCAACAAGTGCGATCGTAAGTTGTATTTAAATCAACAAGTAAGCAAAACCACCCACTTAACCAAAGCGGTAAGGTTGGCAGTAAATCACCGCTGTTAAAACTTTCGTACCAAATATCCAAACTCGGTTGTTCAGAACGTTCTACCACCCGATAAGCAACAGCGTACAACGTTGACTTGATAGAGATTCTTTGCGAACAATTCCCATATTATATCATTTCATTAAACGATTGTTACATAATGTTGGTTATGTGAAAACAATAAAAAGACGATGAAAAAAACATTTGTAACTATTTTTGCTATCGTTGCTGTCCTTGTGTCTTTAATATCTGTTCCAATTCATCAAGCTAAATCTCAAACACCAACGCTTTGGAACATCTATAACAATACCTTAAAGACTGCGAAATATGTCGATCTCACTCATGCATTTAATCCAACTATCCCTGTATGGTCTGGCTTTAAGAAAGCTCAGTTTAAACCAACTGTAGCTGGAACAGACATACCAAACTACATTCAAACGGGACAAGAGTATACTTATAAAACGCATGGGTTTATTGCGACTGCATACGAATTTCCTACTGACCAATATGGAACGCAACTTGACCCCCCTGCTCACTGGAACGAGTACGGTGCAACTATCAGCGATCTCCCCCCTACCTATGCCGTTAGACCGTTGGTTGTCATTGATATCCATAAAAAAGTGGAAGTAGAACCGGGTTATCATGCAACTGTTGGGGATATTCTTGCTTGGGAAAAAAAACACGGCACCATCCCAGAAGGTTCAGTGGTGATGATTCGTTCCGACTGGTATAAAAAGTGGTCTGATGTTGCACGATTCAATCAAAAGCCCTTTCCTGGAATCACTTTGGATGCTCTCAAATTTTTGCACTTAAAGCGCAAAATTTTATTTCACGGTCACGAACCTTTAGATACGGACACAACACCAACTTTAGAAGGGGAAGCTTGGTTGCTACGCAATCACTATACTCAAGCCGAAGGAGTTGCCAATCTCGATCGCGTACCGGAAACTGGTGCTCTGGTTGCTATCGGTTTTGCCAAACCAGAGGGAGGTACGGGGGGATTTGCTCGTTATATTGCTATTTGTCCATCTAACTGGTCTTATGGTGTATCGATCGCTGAAGCTCCTGGCGCTCCTTTGCCAAAACAACCCTATCGGCTTCAGCGCGATGTTAATGGCGTTCTCAAACCGACTCGGTCATAAGTTAAGTCGCGGTCATTGTCGTGATACAGGGAGAACCGTATCGGATTTTTAAACAATTATGCGCGGGGCAATAGTCAAAATTGAGGGCTTGCACGGTGTTATTCTTACTATCGAACGATCTGTGCAAACACGGAAAAACCAGCCCCCTATCTCCCTGTCGCCCCATCTGCCTTAGTGATAAGTCTTTAACCGGACATGATATGCCTTGAAAAAGGCAGATGGCAGCTGTGTAAAGATAGCTGTTTCATGGTTGGCAATGAAATTTTTTCATCTCGACTGCCTCCAGACTTCTGCCTTTATGTACTAGTGAGTTTTGAGAACAAACTGTAACTTTTTCAACAATTCATCTGACGTGTAAGGCTTTGATAAAAACGTTGTGATGCTGTTACCAAAGATTTGAGCCATCTGAGAAAACCAAACCAACCCGCTGACACCGATAATTTTAACCTGTGGATTAATTTTTTTTAACACTCCAATCGTAGTTGAACCATCCATAGATGGCATCATCATATCAATTAACACAACACTAATTTCTTGCTGATGTTGCGTATATAGTGTCAGTGCTTCAATCCCATCCTTGGCAATTAAAACCTGATATCCATAGCTTTCCAGTACAGTTTTAGTCACCTCACAAATGGCATCTTCATCATCAACTAAGAGGATCAACTGTCCAAACGCAACCGAAAATTCATCATGAGGGGTGACACAAACATCTGTTTGATTAGTTAACATTGCAGGCAAGTACACTTGAAATTCGGTTCCCTTTCCAACCTCACTAAAAACGTTAATAAAACCGCCGTGACTTTTCACAATACCCATAACAGTTGAAAGACCAAGACCCGTACCTTTGCCTACTTCTTTTGTTGTAAAAAATGGTTCAAAAATTCGCTCAAGAATTTCCCTTTCCATTCCACATCCTGTATCGGATACTGTAATGACAACGTATAAACCCTCCTTAGCCTCAATATTCATTCGGGCATAACGACCATCAATCCAAATATTTTTGGCAGAAATTTCGAGAATACCACCATTAGGCATAGCATCACGAGCATTAATGCAAAGATTCATTAAGACTTGGTGCAATTGAGTTGCATTGCTTGCGATCGCCCAAAGGTTTTGTGCTGTTGCATTGGTGCGAACTTCAATGCTTTTGGGAAATGTCTGTTTAATAATATGCTCAATTTCTGAAACGATCGGCTCTATTTGTAAGGATGTACGCTCACCGTCAATACCGCGTGCAAATGACAGGACTTGTTTGACTAAATTTGCCCCACGTTTGATATTTGTTTTAACAATCGAAAGCCACTGCTGAGAGTGTTCATCCAAAAGTTTTCTTTCTAAAAGTTGAACGCTCAGTAGCATTGGTGTGAAAGTATTGTTGAGGTCATGAGCAATACCGCTTGCCAAAGTACCGATACTCTCTAGACGCTGAACTCGGAGAAACTGTGCTTCAAGTTGTTTTTTCTCGGTCATGTCAGTGTTTACTGTCAGAATAGATATTGGTTGCCCATATTCGTTGCGGACTAAAGTCCAACGGCTCGCAACAATTATTTCCTTACCTTCCTTGGTCAGTTGATATAACTCACCTTGCCACGAACCACACTCAGCCAAACTTGTTTGAATATCTTGAAGTTGATTCATGGTTTTGTGTTTGTATATGAGCTCGTTAGCGTTTTTACCGATCGCTTCTGTTGCTTTCCATCCGTACAAACGTTCAGCTCCTTTGTTCCAAAATCGAATTGGGTTGTCTAACAATTGGATTTGGTTATCTAAGTTTCGCACGAGAATCGCATCTGTCGTAATATCAAGCAGCTTTGCTTGTTCGTGGATTTTCTGTTCTGCTTGCTCGCGCTCTTCTTCTGCTTGTTTGCGCTCGGTAATATCAACAATAAAGCCAACCATACGAGCAATATTGCCCGCACTGTCTAAAACAAAGTACCCTTTATCCTCAACTGTGATGTAAGTGCCATCTTTACGACGGACGCGAAATACCAGATATAAAGGCTTTTTTGTAGATACAACGTGATTAATTTCTCGCTCGAATAAGTTTTTATCTTCGGGATGAACGAGATCTTGCCAGTCGTTCAAATCTCCTGATATCTCATCTAAGGTATAGCCTAATATCTGCTCTATGTTGCCCCCATAAGTGACTTCATGAGTATGAGGGTTCCAGTCGTAGAGTATCTGACCGCTTGCCTGAATGAGTGCTTCATAGCGGTTTTTCCACTCGGTTAATTCATCTGTTTGACGTCGGAGTTCTGCCTCTATCCGCTTGCGCTCCAAAATCTCCACTTCCAGAAGTTGATTTTGCTCCGTAAGTCTTTTCGTTAGGTTTTGCAAGCGCATGTGGATATTGACACGAGCTAAAACTTCTTCATGCTCTAAAGGCTTGGTGATGTAATCTACTGCCCCAAGTTTCAATCCTTTAACTTTATCTACTTTATCGGTGATTGCAGTCAAGAAAATGATAGGAATCTCTTGAGTGCTTTGATTGCTTTTCAAACGACGGCAAGTTTCAAAACCATCCATTCCCGGCATCAGTACATCTAACAAAATCAGGTCTGGAGGGGCATATTCTGCCATTTCAAGAGCACTTTCGCCATCTTCCGCCACCACCACTTTAAAACCAGAATCTTCTAAAAAATCAAACAACATTTGTAAATTATTAGGCGTATCATCGACAATCAAGATGACACCTTTTTCAGTATTATTAAAACTCATTGAAACCTCTTAATATTTTTAAACCTTAAGATTTTTTAAAAATTCTCGAATTTGTTTTCCTTTAAAACCTTTCGCCAGTTGACGCAGATGTATGGCAAACGGTACCCATTGCCGATTCAACTCCTCAAGTCTTGTGGTTTCTTGAATAATGCCTTTGAGGTCTCCCCTCATCGCCAGATCGAGTAAAGCAGAAACTTCTTGTGTCGGTGGAATCACAAGAGGGTCTTGAGCGGTCACGGGTGCATTAGTGGTATGCCTGTATGAGTTTTCTTCATAAACCCATTCCAACCCCAAGTATATTTGTAGTTTTTCTAGAAGCTCTGCTTCGCGGACTGGTTTGGGAAGGAAACTGTCGCAACCGACTTCGCGACTTTGTTGGTGGTCGAAATCAAAAACACTCGCTGAGATGGCAATGACCACAACTCCTTCCAACTCTGGCATCATCCTAAGGCGACGGGTAGCTTCAAATCCATCCATGACAGGCATTACCAAATCCATAAAAATGATATCTGGCTTGAACTGACAGGCTTTGTTTAAACTATCCAAGCCGTCTGTTGCTTCTAAAACTTCAAACCCTAAAGGCTCTAGCATATTGACCAACACAGAACGATTTGCCCACTTATCATCTACGACCAAAACTTTTCGCTTTGAGCCTTTAAAACCAATGATATTGTTTTCCTCTATATAAGAAACATCAGTCCATTCAACTTCAGGTAAATCTAAATCCAACCAAAAAATACTTCCTTTTCCTAGTGTACTTTCTACCTTCAATTCACCACCCATTAATTCAACGAGTTGACGGCTAATTGTCAATCCCAATCCCGTGCCTTCAGTCTCGCGACTCTTCTCGCCTACTTGTTGAAATGGTAAAAAGATTTCTTCTAATTTTTCCGGAGCAATACCAATCCCTGTATCTTCTACTTGAAATCGAAACCTTTCCTGATGATAGCCGACTTTGAAAGTAACATAACCTTGTTCTGTAAATTTAACTGCATTTCCAAGTAAGTTAATTAAAATTTGCCGCAAACGCTTTTCATCTGCTCGGATAGCTTTAGGTATAGGGGTGAGAGTTTCGTAAATTAACTCTATACCTTTTTGTTCGGCACGGATGCGACAAATTTCCGCAATCCCTTCTAAAAATTCAGGAAAATGAAAATTTTTGGCATAAAGTTCCATTTTCCTAGCTTCAATTTTTGAGATATCTAAAACATCATTAATTAGGTTGAGGAGGTGTTCGCCGCATTGATAAATAATGCTCAGACCGTTCTTTTGATGTTCTGTAATTGTTTTACCTTTTTTAAGGATTTGAGCATAACCCAAAATCCCATTGAGTGGAGTGCGGAGTTCGTGACTCATGTTAGCCAAAAACTGGCTTTTGGCTCGGTCGAGTTCTGCTAGCGCTTCAGCCCGTTTGCGTTCCATCTCTAGGGCGCGGGTGTTGGCGATCGCTGTTGCTATCTGACCTGCAACCAAGCTTAAAAATCTGCGATAGGTGTCGTTTAACGCACGGCGGGGGCTAATACCAACGACTAAAAGACCCGCAGGTAGCGTCACACCGGGCTGTGCTACGGGCAGAACGAGGGCTGTAGAAGGGGATTCCGGCCAAGGACCACCTGGTAAGGAACCAAATTGCGCCACCAAATTGTCTGCTTGTTCGATTTGTCCGGTGCGTGCGACTCTTGCTAAAGGCCACATTCCCGGTTCCTCGTGAGTATTAAGATCAATGGCGAGAGGACTGGCTGGTGTACCCGCTTCGAGCCCGGTTGTTCCTGCTAAACGCGCCTGTGCCCCATTCTCATCCAACAGGTAAAGTAGAGCAAAGGGAATATCCGCAGCATTCTGGCTTAAAGTCTCTGTGGCAATTCGACAAGCTTCTTCTGTCAGTTGCGCCGTAGCAGTGTTTGTCACCAGATCGTGAAGCGTCCGCAAGCGTCGTTCATCTATGACTCGTTCTGTGGTTTCGGTAACTGCCTGGAAAATGCCAGCTACACGACCCGACTCGTCGCGGATGGGGCTGTGGGAGAAGGTGAAGTAAGTCTCCTCGATATACCCATTGCGGTTTGGGAGGATTAACTGGTTTTCGTACCAGGTGCCTTCACCTGCTAAGACTCGCTCGAACATGGGAGTGAGAACGTCCCAGATTTCTGTCCACCAAGGATACGCAGGCTGTCCCAGTGCTCCGGGATGCTTGAGGTCACCGAGGATGGGACGGAAGCCGTCGTTGTAAAACTGGACTAATTCCGGACCCCAATGAATGAGCATGGGGAAGCGCGAGGCTAAGAGGATACTCACGGCAGTACGCAAGCTCTGGGGCCAACTACTGACCGGACCCAAGGGAGTTTTTGACCAATCAAGCGATCGCATCAGCGCTCCCATCTCCCCACCGCCCGCCAGACAATCTTCCGGTTTAGCCGTCTTCACCGCATCAATCACAAGCGCTCCTCCTGTTTGACGTGTGGCAATAACACCTAATTTCTTTCAAGTTTATTGCCCATGCACTAGTGACGTAATTTAACTTCAAATTACGTCATTTTAAGTAAACTTATTGAAAGTAAATACTCACATTTATAAGTATTAACACTTAGGATGTTTGGGGGGACTGGCGGAATTCCAGTAGCAATCATTTGGTGAAATGGTATTATACGTCTCATGAGGTACACCCCCCTCTTTCCCCCCTTGGTAAGGAGGGAAAGAGGGGGGTAATTTTTATACTTCACCAGGTTGAAATTTGCTGTACCTATCTCCCCAATATTGGGTAAGCAAGTTACTCCCTTTCCGCCATAAGACTACCGATCTTCTTCTCCTCTTTCCTCTGTGTCCTCTGCGCCTCTGCGGTTCATTTAATTAAGAAATCTTCGAGCGCGAAGGGAGTAGGCGAGCTTCCATATTCCGCTAACCAATGTGCGATCGCCCACCAATTACCCTTTCTTGTGCTTGAGCATAATTTAAGAAGAACGCCAATTCTCGATTTGCAAACTAGGTACTCTTTGAAATTCTCTCTCGTTAGATGTTACAAGAATGTGATTATAAGTTAGTGCTGTTGCTGCGATCGGTACATCATATGCACATTCTTGACTATCCCACGTTTGCATTTGCATTAGTAATGTGTTTCTACAAATGAGTTACTGTGTGTAAGTATGACTACAGCTTGAACTAACCGTTCTGGCTCAAGTGGCTTTGTGACGTGCCCTTGATAACCGCTAGCTATGGCTTGCTGGCGATCTGTTTCTCTGGCAAAAGCTGTCAATGCGATCGCAGGAATCTGTCCCCCTTGTTCGGGAGGCAAACTACGAACCTGTTGGATCAAAGTGTAGCCGTCAACTTCGGGCATTCCAATATCGCTAACTAACACATCGGGTTGAAAGGTTGCTAAATTTGCCAGTACCTCTGTGGTAGAGGCAACCATCAAAACCTCTGCTCCATATTGGGTAAGTAATACAGTTAATAGTTCGCGGGCATCCGGTTCATCATCAACGGCAAGGACTCGAATTCCTGTCAGATCGAGTTCTGGTTGGGGCAATTCGTCTAGCTGCTGCATTTTTGGTTCAATATTCAGCAACGGGAACTCGATGGTAAACGCTGCTCCTAATCCTTCACCAGGACTACCAGCCGCGATCGTGCCACCGTGAGCCTCAACCAATTGACGCACAATTGCCAAGCCCAGCCCCAATCCTCCATACTTGCGCGTAATCGAAGCATCCTCTTGCCGAAACGATTCAAAGATGTGGGGCAGAAAGTCCGAGCTGATGCCAATTCCCGTGTCTTTCACGGTAAGTTGTGCCCGATCGCCAATCCGCTCCAATACAATGTCTATCCGTCCCCCGTTAGGCGTGAATTTAATCGCATTGGACAACAGGTTCCAGACAATTTGCTGCAGGCGAGCGGTATCACCAAACACTTGCCCGATGTTGGGCAATACGGTATGCAGGGTGATGGACTTTGCAACGGCAGCAACTTTGACGGTTTCGATCGCCGCTTCAATCGCAAAGGATAGATTGACAGAAGCCATATTCAAGCTGAGTTTGCCACGTAGAATCTTGGCAACATCGAGCAAGTCATCAATGAGTTGTGTCTGTAATCTGACATTCCGCTCGATTGTGGCTAGGGCTTCAGCCGTTTTAGCCTCGTCCAACTTGCGAGATTGCAGGAGCTTTGTCCAGCCTAGAATTGGGTTTAGCGGCGATCTCAATTCATGGGACAGCACCGCCAAAAATTCATCCTTAATCCGATTAGCGCGTTCGGCTTCGGCTCTGGCAGCTTGTTCGCGTTGCAGCAATTGTTCCCGCTCTGCCTCAGCCCGCTTTTTTTCTGTAATGTTGAGAACGGTACCGATAAAGCGAACCACAACTCCATCTGAGTTGAACAATGCTTTTCCCTTCGCTGCAACCCATCGTTCGATGCCATCTTCAAGTCCCACAGTGCGGTACTCAATATCGTAATCGCCGCCGCTTTCGGGATTGAACGATCGCAGCACAACTTGATGAGTGCGATCGCGATCCTCTGGATGCAACCCTGCTAGGAAAACGTCCCAGGTAATTTCAGCACTAGGTGGTAGCCCAAACATCGCTTTGCACCGCTCGTCCCACTTCAAGACTTTGGTGATGGGGTTAAAATCCCACGTTCCGAGTTCGGCTGACGCCATTGCCAGACGCAAGCGGTTCTCACTTTCATGCAGGGCGGCTTCTACTTGTTTGCGATCGCTAATATCCTCAAACAAAATGGCAACTTTTCGACTTTCTGGCGCTCCAATCCGAAAAGAAGAAACACCGAACCACCGATTCAATGCTTCGGAGTAGTTTTCATAGCGAACGGGTTCCCCGGTCAGCACAACATTGCCATAGAGATCGATCCAGTACTGTTCCAGTTGTGGGTGCAGTTCGCGGGCAGTTTTGCCTTGTGCGTCTTTCAGACCGGAGTGTTTCTCAAAAACTGAGTTGATTTCTAACAAACGGTAATCGATTGGCGTGTTCTGCTCGTCAAACAGCACTTCAGCAACGCAAAAGCCTTCATTCATCGATTCAAACAAAGTGCGATAACGTTCTTCAGAAACACGCAAGGCTTCCTCAGCTTGTTTGCGATCGCTAATATCAATCACAGAACCGATATAACCTCTGAACTCGCCATCTTCCCCAAACCAGGGATTGGCCGCATCGATCGCCCAGCAATATACACCGTCTTGGCGGCGCAACCGATATTCCAATCGAAACGCTTCACGGCGTTCATTTGCCCTCAAAAAAATATGTTTGGAAGATTCACGGTCTTGGGGATGTAACGCATCGAGCCAGCCAAATCCCAGACCGGTCTCCTCGGTTCGAGCGGTGAAGTCGTACCAACTCTGATTGAGATAGGTACAGTAACCTGTAGGATCGGTTACCCAAATCATGACAGGAGCGTTATCCGCCATGTCACGGAATCGTTTTTCGCTGGCTTGTAGGGCGGCTTCTACCTGTTTGCGCTCGGAAATATCCATATTTACCCCAGTCATCTTGACTGGATTGCCGATGGTGTCATAGAACACGCGTCCCAGACCCAATGCCCAGCGCATTGTTCCATCGGGCTTAATAAAGCGGAACTCAATGTTGTAGTCTTCCCGTTCATACTGAGCGCAATGAATAGCTTGCTCAATCCAAGGCAGATCGTCGGGATGAATCATTGCCCTGACGGTTTCATACTGCCCATCAAAACTACCGGGAGCCATGCCAAACAGGCGTTCTAAATTAGTAGACCAGTTGACCTTACCCGTCTGAATGTCCCAATCCCAACTACCCATCTGAGCGGCTGCCATTGCCAGGTCAAGCCGTTCCTGGTTTTGTTGCAGGGCAATTTCGGTTTGCTGATGGTTAATAATTTCATTCAACAGCCTTGCTTCTAATTGCTTCTGGTTATCGATATTCGTAATCGTGCCAATCCAGCCTGTAATCTGTTCCTGATTATCTCGCGTTGGTACAGCTCGGCAGATAAACCACTGATACTCGCCATCCCAACGGCGAAAGCGGCATTCAATTTCAAATGATTCTCCATTCGCGATCGCCTCGTGCCATTTTATCAAGACGCGATCGCGTTCATCGGGGTGAACTGCGTTAGCTCTCGCCATGCCTATCGACTCCGCTTCACTCAACCCCGTGTATTCGTACCAGCGTTGATTCCGATAGTTAACAATTCCGGTTGCATCAGCCGTCCAAATCATTTGGGGCATAGCTTCGGCTAACTCTCGGTACCGCTGTTGGCTGGCTTTGAGAGCGGCAGCATCTTGATTCCGGTCTGTGATATCTAAAAAAGCTCCGATGACACTCCTGACTTGATTGCGATCGCTCCTTAGGGGAGTTGCATTGCATAGAAGCTGGCGCAGTCTGCCGTCGGGTAGCAGAATGTCAAACTCTACATCGCGCACTTCTACACCCAAGCAGCCAGCTACTTGCATCGGCAAATTCTCAGGGGGGATTTCCTGTCCATCTTGGAAGGTTCGATAGGTCGGTTGCTCACTGGCTGGCGCACTCTTCGAGATATTTTTACCAGGCTCGACACCGAGCAAGTGCCGAAGGTAGGCATTGCTTTGCATTTGAGTACACGCTGAATCGGTAGCGATCGCAATCCCTACCGGAATCATGTCCAACAGCGTTTGCACTTCGGATACCCGATTGGTTAACTCCTGGTTGAGTTGTTGAATGGCGGCTTCCGCTTGTTTTTGCTGGCTTAAATCGATAGCGAATGCGACGTGTTCACCAGTGCCATCTATCCACTGCGTGCTGCTAATCCAGATTGGGAGGCGCGTTCCATCACGGCGGAGCAGTTCCTTTTCCACAGGTGGAGCAAAGCCCTGCTCCTGTATCTGTGCCATCGCCCGGTCTGTTTGTTCGGAGTACTCCGGCGGGATGAAGCTACGCCAGTTTATCTCCTGTTGCTCAAACTCTTCCCGCGTTAGCCCGTACAGGTGCAGCATGGCGTTGTTAATCACCTTCACCTTACCGTCTGCGCTGCCAATGCCAATGCCGATTGGAGCCGTGTCAATCAGCCGCTGTAAGTAATTCTGCTGCTGTTGTAGGTCTGCTATCGTCTGGCTCAACTCTAACTCCAACCGCTTGCGATCGGTGACATCACGCCAGGAGGCAACAAAGCCATCATTCAACTTGGTCGCCCGAATATCAAACACCCGCCCTAACCGCTGCTCACCTCCATAGGTGTCCTCGTAGATTAGCGAGTCTTTGATTAAGGGTTCTCCCGTTTCAACCAATTGACAATACTCGTCAAACAGACCCAATTCGCGATGTCCCGGCAGCATTTCACATAAGCCTCGACCGATCTGCATCTCTTTGGGCATACGGTTGTTTTCACACGCCGCCCCATTGAGATAATCAATGCGAAAGTCTAAAATTTGCCCTGACTCATTTCGCATGGCTGAGAAGATGCCAAAGCAGTCTAGCATATTCTCAACCGATGTTTGAAACTGCTCCTGGCTGCGTTGCAGTTTCCGTTGTAACTCCGCATTTTCGATAGCACTCCGCATCGCCAGACGCAAATCGTCAGGAGTTATCCGATCTCTGACCAGATAATCTGCCGCTCCATTCTTGAACGCATGGACGGCAGTCTTCGTGTCTCCACTGCCAATTACGACGATCGGCGGGCAGCGATCGCCCATTTGTTCCTTCAGTTGACGAAGCAGATTGATGCTCTTGGCATGGGGAAATTGAATTTCTAGGAGAATGCCATCAATCTGCTGTAATTGAGACAGTGGCAGAATCGGGATGTGGTACTGCTTTGTGAGAACTTTGTATGCAACATTCCGATCCTGCTGTAATTGCTGCTTATAGTTGTTATCGTTCTTGTTAGAGTCAGCAATCACAAGAACAGTCCGATAAGTTGACATACTTAAGATCCAAAATTACATAGATAACAGATTGGCTTGCGTCCAATCTTGCTTGCTTTTAGGCATAAAAAACTCCTGTAGATGCTTGTGTGTACACCTATAGGAAAATTCTACAACTTTTTTATGAATTCTACAGGATTCCTATTTGATTTTTAAAATACACGTAGGTAGGTCTATACCGCACAAAAGCTTTTATGTAATGGGCAATGCCCGCACTACAATAATTAAATGTTTTCACAAATCAGATAGGATTGCTATACGACTTTTTTGTGACTCCACAAATGCTGTAGGATCGCAAACAAAGTCGTATAATTTTATCACCTTAAACCATTATTTTATCGTTACCACTTCAGCACTTTGGCTCAAAACCTTACAAATGACACTTGAGCAATGACAAATGACGATTCTGACTAGTCAACTTTCATTGTACTGACTTACTTACCTTTCTAAAAAATATTTATTCCACGAGCTTTTATTAATGGTTGAATAATTTGTCTTTCCTTTCTGGATTTGTTTAACATAACTTTATTGATTCGCGCCTACTTAACTTAAACTCACCATTATTGCAACAAATGGTAGGAGCATCCCAAAGAGTGCCAATTGCCCTCAAAATGGAATTCACCGACGGCAGGCGCTATCTCCTTACCGAGACGCTACGCGAACAACGGGGGGCTTTGGGGTCCCCACGAAGTGGGGTTGGGGGGAAACCCTCCGAAGTTTGCTATTGGGGAGACAGTGCGTTGCGGAGAGCAGCTCCGTGCGGGGGTTCGCTCCCCAAATGGTAATATGGGAAGAGTATCTAGTTTTTAAATTACGGTCTTTCCTGGGCATTAGCTTGATTGGGAATCGTTCATGGAGTCAATCTGATGTTAAACGTTAAACCTCGATTTGCAAGTTTTGCCGAGTATCTCCAATACAACGATGATTCAGAAAAACTTTATGAACTCTTTAATGGAGAATTGATCGAAATGCCTCCAGAATCTGGCTTAAATATTCAAATTGCTAATCGGCTTTTTTTGGCTTTTGCCTTAATGCTAGGAACTGACAGAGTCAGAGGACAAGGACTAGAATTATAAGTCAGAGGTGAACCCAAAAACCGCTATCCAGACCTCACCATTATCCGAGAAGAACATATTCAACAACTATCAAAGCGTAACACCATTTGTCTTTCCATGTTACCCCCTCTATTAGTAATTGAAATAGTTAGTCCTGGAGATATCCAAAGAGAGAGAGACTCCATCGCCAAAAGAATACAATATCAAGATTGCCGCATTCCCGAATATTGGATAGTCAATCCCCAAACTCACACTATTTTAATCTTAGAACTTAGAGGAGATTCTTATATAGAAGTAGGTAATTTTAGCAATAATGATTTACTGCTATCCCCCGGATTTCGACAACAACTTAATCTAAAAGTTTCTGAGGTTTTTGGTAAAGATAAGGTGGATGAATAAAAGCTTTGGATCAATACATTCTTTATCAAAATATAATGGAAGAAACAGAACCGGGAAGGCAACTATATCTAGCAATTCGCAAAGCAACGTATCGGGAGATTTTTTCAGAACCCATTGGTAGCCTTGTTATCAAAAAAAATTCCCTTCACTTACTGATATTTGACCCGCAAAAGGAGACGATCGCTCAATGGATAGATTAGATGACTATCGCAAAATAATTCAGCGCATACTGACAGAGTATATGCAAATTCCCTATGCTTATGGAAACTTGCAGTATAAACTGATAGTTAGCAGCGATCGCAATAGCTATTTGTTAATAACGATGGGGTGGGAAGACGATACTAGAGTTCATGGATGTCTGATTCACATTGACATTTTTGACGACAAAATTTGGATTCAACGAGATGGAACTGAAGACGGCATTGCTAACGAGCTAATTGCTGCTGGAATTCCCATACCAGATATTGTTATTGGATTCCATCCTCCGGAACTTAGACCTTATACTAAATATGCTACCGCAATTTGAGGAGATAGCAATTTAATTGCAACAAAAGTGCTACTTGGTTGCAAATAGCTTTCTTTAGAGCACTGTTTTCTAGTTAAGTTAGGTAGAAAAAAATAGAGCTACGTAAAAGTTGATAAACACGCTTAAACTCCTACAAATGTCCAAAGATAAATGACCAACGATCGTCCTGACTGGTGTACTTTAATTGTGATGAATTACTAAGTTTTGAGAACAAACTGTAACTTTTTCAACAATTCATCTTAAGACTTATCTGGAGGGAGGATGCCAATTACTCTCAATCCACAATACTCTCGCCTCAGTTATGTACTCATTATTTAGTCGCAAAGCAATTACAGTTGCCCGACCTGTGGGTGTGAGACCAGCAATATGAGTTCCACCATTTACCCAGCTAAAATGCTCTTGCCAAAATTGTTGCCTTGGATTAAATAACGGCACTAACTGACTTGTTTGTGGGTCAATTGCATGAGTTTTTGCACCTTTAAATTCATTACAGCGATAACAGGAAGCTGCTAAATTGTCAGATTCATCTTTACCTCCAGCAGCTTTAGGCAAGATATGCTCCATTACCAAAGGCATACCAACTAAACGAGAATAAGTTTTGCAATACTCACAGCGAAACCCTGCCCTTGCTAAAACTTCAGAACGAATTTTGTCAGGGATAGCCATGATTATTCGGGTAATTCATTTAAAGCAGGTACTCTGTGTCCTCGCCAACGGAGAACTGACCAAGCATAAGCTTTTTGTAACATCAAGCGATCGGCTGCTATCCTTAACTGGCTCAGTTCTTGACGTTCGCTAGGGGTAATTTCGCCATTTTGATTCTTCTCTAATAATTCTATATGGCGTTGTTGCTGTTCTAGATCCGTTTGACTTTGAGCAAGCACTAACAATTCTTGACTATCCCACGTTTGCATTTGCAAAAGTTCTGCCTGAATTTCTACTGGCGCATTGTCAGGTGTTGGGGGTAAGTTACTGGCAATGCTTTGAGCAGCCAGGACTTCCAAGGGTTGTTGGGTTGCCGAGGCGATACGAGCCAATTGTTGAAAAATGGCTTGTGGAAGTTCAACCGTGACTTTTTGCGTTGCCATTAGTTGCTGAATGTCGCGAGTTGTTTATACTTTCAATATTAGCGTTGATGTTTCTTTGTTATTGTCAGGCACAATAACTAGATTTGACTAGTTGTGCGATCGCTTTGTATGTCATGAAAGTTACCATCAACAGTAAAATATCTCAGTCACATCTAATGGTCTAAAAGGCGATCGCCTGATGCTTGGAAAAATCTGGGCGATCGCCCTTCTGAGCCATCGTCATTGTTTGAATCCGATTCCGTCAAATCTGAAAGTTGCTCTCTGATTGGTGTGCAATCGTTCTGGTTGCTTTGTTATATTCCATAATCTGCCTAAAAAAGTTAGAGAATTGAAACAGATGTTGTAGAAAGCAGGATTTACACTGTTACCTAAAAGGGGTAAAGGTAGTCATTCCTACTGGATTCATCCACTTTTGCGAAATCCTGTAGTTCTGTCTGGCAAAGATGGCAAAGATGCAAAACCTTACCAAGAAAAAGATGTAACAGCAGCACTAGAAGAACTAAAGCAGTCAGAGCAAGGGGATGAATAATGAAATATAGCATTTTGATTCAATGGTCTGAGAACGATCGGGTGTATGTTGCGAGTTTGCCTGAATGGGGTAAATATGCTCAGACACACGGGGAAACTTATGAAGAAGCACTTGAGAACGCTAAGGAAGTTTTAGACGATCTGGTGTACGCTTATAAGCAAATCGGTAAGCCTTTACCAGAGCCTTCTACACTAGAGCTAGCTTAAAGTTCTGGTCTCATCCTCCCTTTTGGTAACGCTCGAACTACTTAGCTTATTTTCAGTCTTGCTTGCTCCTAGCTATGATAAAGTCTCCTGAAGCTATCTTGCGTATCTAGCCTTAGGAGATATTTTCCAACTTTTTTATTTTTTTTCCAACTTTTTTATCTCTCTACACAGCCGCCACGCCCCTACCTGCGTCCTACTCCACAGTCACTGATTTTGCCAAATTTCTGGGCTGATCCACATCCAAACCGCGAAGTGCTGCGATGTGATAAGCCAGCAATTGTAAGGGAATGACCGTAAGTATTGGAGACAGCAATTCATTAACATGAGAAACAGGGAGAATATCATTAAAAATTTCTCCGGCTTCTCCATCATTCACTGGTGTCACGCCAATTAAACGAGAATCGCGGGCTTTCGCTTCTTGGGAGTTAGAAATCACTTTTTCGTAAACACTACCAGGCATTGCGATCGCAACTACAGGCACTTTTGCATCCAACAAAGCAATGGGTCCGTGCTTCATTTCGCCTGCAGGATATCCCTCTGCATGAATGTAACTGATTTCTTTTAACTTCAACGCCCCTTCCAAAGCAATAGGAAAATTAATCCCCCTTCCCAAAAAGATAAAATCTTTAGTCTCGGCAAAATTATGAGCCAATTGCCCGATATAATCCTCTTGTTTTTCCAAATTTGCTTCAATTTCTCCGGGAATTTGCCGCAAACCATCAATAATTTCCTGTAACTCTGTTGGGGAAATTGCCTGACGGAGATATGCCAAATCCAATGCCAAAGCGTAAAATGCCATCAATTGAGCAATAAAAGTTTTTGTCGCCGCTACCCCAATTTCAATTCCTGCAAGAGTATTGATAATTTGAGGGACCATATGACCCAAAGTGCTTTCCGGACGATTGGTAATTCCCAACAATCGGGCTTGATACTTCGCTTCTTTACCCTGGCGGCGTTCTTTTTCCATTGCTAAAGCTGCTAGGGTATCAGCCGTTTCTCCTGATTGGGTAACACCAATTGTTAAAGTATTTGCTGTCAGCGGTGATGGTGCGTAACGATATTCCGAGGCGTAATGTACGTTCGTGGGAATACCCGCTACTTGTTCTAGTAAGTGTTTCCCTACCAATGCTGCATGCCAACTGGTTCCGCAAGCAACAATTTGGATTTGTTCTAAATCCGCATAAATTTCTGTCGGTAAACCAAGGTTCACTGGAGATTTTGTCGAATCTCCTGCATTCCAATCAGCGTTAAAGTAGGCTTCCAAACAAGCCCTCACAACTCCCGGTTGTTCGTAGATTTCCTTGAGCATGAAGTGCTTGAATCCCTGCTTTTCCACCATTGTGGGATTCAAGTTCATCAGGCGGGGCTGTTTTTTTAACCGTTCACCAGCAAAATTGTAAATCTCTACCCCCAAGGGTGTGAGACGTGCTATTTCTCCGTTTTCTAACGGTAATACCGCACGAGTATGAGCTATAATTGCTGGCGTATCAGACGCGCAGAAAAATTCCCCTTGCCCAAAACCAATGACTAAAGGCGCTTGCTGTCGCACAACAATCAGCTCGTCTGGATAATCGGCGGAAATTGCTGCGATCGCAAAAGCCCCCTCTAATTTATTAACAGCTTGGCGGATTGCGTCAAGGAAAGGAGAGGGGGAGAAGGGAACAGAGGGAGAAGGTTCTTTAAGAAATTGAGCAATGAGATGAGGAATCACCTCAGTATCCGTCTCAGAACGGAACTGGTGTCCTTGGGTTTTTAAATATTCGCGTAATTCCCGGTAATTTTCTACTATGCCATTTTGCACCACCGCTACCCGCAGTGCTGTATCCATATGGGGATGAGCATTATATTCCTCTGGCTTACCGTGAGTCGCCCAACGAGTATGACCAATACCAATCTGGGCTGGAGTTTCTACTTGTTCTAGCTTAGAACGTAGATTGTAAAGCTTACCTTTTGCCCGCACACAATTAACATCACCTTCCCATATCGTGGCAATTCCCGCAGAATCATAACCCCGATACTCCAGTTTTTCTAGCCCAGATAGCAAAATTTCTGTTGCCGCTTGAGTGCCAATATAACCTACGATGCCGCACATTGCTCACACCATTTTTTTAATATAACTATTGCAACCAGTATAGTTGTTAACACAATGGTAGCGTTTTGGCAAAAAACAGGGGGCAGAGAATAATATTGGGCATAAGGCATAGGGTATTGAACAATGCCCAATACTCTATGCCCTACGCCCAACGATCCTAAAGTTGATTGCTATCTAGAGACTTTATTACCAGTTTCCAGACAAATTTAGTAAGCTAGACCCATACTGCGAGTTGTTTCAGCACCCAAGTAAACCCGGATGCTTAAAAAGTCAGTGGGACAAGCAGTTTCACACCGCTTGCAACCCACACAGTCCTCTGTACGGGGTGATGAGGCAATTTGCGCCGCTTTACAGCCATCCCAAGGGACCATTTCTAGTACGTCTGTGGGACAAGCGCGGACACACTGTGTGCAACCAATGCAGGTATCGTAGATTTTTACGGTATGAGACATTGAAAAAAAGCTCCTTTGCTATTATTTTTGGTGCAAAAGAATCCATAATCATGGCTTAGTTTACCGCAGTGTCTTAGCCTTCGTAATTAAAAGGCTACATAACTTTAAAGAATGTAATAAGCACTTTGAGATTGCCCATCTCTAGGAGTGACTTTAAAGAAGATGTATAAAGCACTTGAATGCTTTACATAGACTCAATTCTAGCTTTTGAGTTTCGACTTTTGTCTTTGGTCTTTGGTCATTTGTCCTTATTTACCAAGTCTCTCGGCTTCACTCCTTTCCTGCCAAAGTAAGCTATTATAAATATGCATGACTTAAAAGTCAATCAGAACAAAGAAAAAAGGGGAGTTAAATATGCCACTTCTGAAGTATTAACTTTTCTAAGAAATAAAAACTCCATGGCTTCTCAATGATTTTTTTTTAAGAATTTTTAATTAAAATTAAAATAATTTAATAAAAATCCTGACTGTCTTAAGTTATAACTTTTTTCTTCCCAGAAACTGAGCGATCGCATCCGCCTTTTTTTCAATGTATTCTCTTTTACGGAGATAGTTTGTGTAATAGTTAGTGAGCGGTAAATCCTTACCAGAAGATAGTAATAATTTAATTCGATAATTTTTACCGTTTCTATTAAACTTTTCTTGCACCTGCACGTCAACAATCTCTCTGAGTTGATGCTCTACTGTTTTTGAGATAAAGAACCATTGTCTTTTCTTAATGACAGAACCGCGACTTTTATCAAAATCACAAGTTACTATTTCACAACAATAAGCTAACCATAAGAAATTAAAGGTAGTGACACCAGTCACAGCCCAAGCGAGCGTGGGGTTACCCTTCTGTATTGTGAAAGATGAAGTTTGAGAGTTTTTGACAAAATCATTGATTCGATCTGCAGTTGATTTTAGTTCAATAGCTGAAACTTGAGGTTTTTGAGTGTCAGCAGTCCAAAAAGCCAACTCGCCGTGTTTCGTTAACAAGACTAATTGTTGCGGTTGGTTGCGATCGCGACTCTCATCCGACTGATCAACCCTAGCTCCCTGGAATTCCTCCATGGGAATAGTTTTCTTGCTCGATTGCAGCAATGATGAGGTTACTAGCTGACATTCACCTCGATCCGGTTGCACTCTTGTACAAGTTAGGGTGCTAGTTTTGATTAAGGGTAACAAGAAGAAAAGTTGAACTGGCCATATTAAGCTGGAAAAACCTCCAATTATCCAAATAAACCAAGGTCGGAACTCGAGTGTTAATTTCGTAGGAGTTTGTTGTAGACTTGCCATGTATTTATAGAACAGAATCGCTCTTTGAGGATGTAATGGCGATCGTATTGGTATTAAATATTTCCTCAATAACTATCTACAATGCGTACCCCTTCATTTTCAGATTCTTGAGAAGTACTCCTCATCTCAAAGAACCGATACCTCTAGTACAGAATGCAGGTGTGAAGCGCTACTTCGCTAGCGTTTGTCGAGCTACCGGAGAGGGGTGAGGGAACCGATCCATCATTCGCCAACAGTATGCTAGACGAAGCCGGAAAGCTAAGAAGATATCAAGAAAATTTACAGAGTGTAAACTAATATAAAGAGGTCATTCATTATGTTGTTTGTACCTCTCACTTGACCAATCTCGTTCTTGAGCGACGAGGTATCTCCTTTTGCATATAGAGACAAAGATGAGGACAGCGCTTTAGACACAAAACATGAAAAAACAAACGAGTGTAAATGTATACTTGTACGAAGTTAATTTTTACAATTTATTAGGAAATGGTTAACTATAACATAAACTAAACGAGTTCACACAGTCTCCTACGTTACCATCCTATTAATGTAAATACCATTACAAATGACCATGGAACCAGATTCTCTACCAACCGAGGTTATTCTGACACATCCACGTCAGACCATTGGAAATGTCCAACTCGATTGGACACCACAACCGGGAAATTATCTAGATCTTGAAGGAAAAACCTACGCTGTCTTAGAGCGTCGCCACCGCTATCAATTAAAGGCGGGGCGCTATCGTTTGCAAAAAATTGCTCTTTACGTGCAATCTGCAACACGCCCAGATGAAAAAAGTTTTGTGGGAGGACGTTGGGTTCTCGGTGATGCCACTTGCCGCTACAATGCTCATTCAGAAATGATACGCTGTGCAGTTAAACCAGAAGGTCCTTGTGAAACTTGTCGCCACTACGAAAGAATGAATTATGAATTATGAATTATGAATTATGAATTATGAATTGATGGTTTCAGCATTCATCATTTATAATTCATGATTCATCCAAAAACTTCTCCCACGACTACACGCGTACCATTAATAAAATCCCACCCTGACTGAGGACGTTTGCCAGCAGGTTGAACTTCTCTAAGGAGTAAAAAACCATCTCCAGTTTGTACGATCGCTCCGACTCCCTTGGCAATGCCAACAACTTCCCCTGGGTTACCGGATACTACCGACAAATCGGGCAATTTCTTTTGTATTGCTTCCATTTCTGGTGGTAACTCATATCCATAAGTAGAGCCAAGGGGCGCAGTGGCAGTAATTTTTAGAGGTTGATTCCGAAAGGTTGTAACACAGTCAGGGTAAAAACCTCTAATTTGATTGTGTAACTGTATCGCGCTTTTTGACCAATCCAAATGATAATCGTCTTTTGCAATCATTGGTGCATAAGTAGCTTCAGAATTGTCTTGAGGAATTGGTTCCCCTTGCTGATGTTTGAGCTTTAGCAAAGTCTCCACTAATAAATCTGCACCCGTCACGGCAAGTTTTTTTGCCAAATCTCGGGCATTATCCAATAATCCTACCGGTGTAGTGGCTGTCAGTAACATTGCTCCAGTATCCATCCCCGCATCCATCAACATCGTTGTGATACCAGTTTCAGTCTCACCATTGTACAAACACCATTGAATGGGGGCTGCTCCTCGGTATTTTGGTAAAATCGACCCATGTACATTGATGCATCCCAATTTGGGCATATCTAAAATTTTTTGCGAGAGAATTTGCCCGTAAGCGACAACGACAAATGCATCAGCATCTGATTCTCGAAGTTTGGTCAAAGTTTCAGTACTTTTCTTCACCCTTTGGGGTTGCCAAACGGGCAAATTTGCTGAGGTCGCAACTGCTTTTACTGGTGAGGGTGTCAGTTTGTTCCCGCGTCCGCGTCGTTTATCGGGCTGTGTTACAACTGCTATGACTTCAAAGTCTGGGTGGTTCAGCAGTGTTTCCAGCGTCGGTACGGCAAAATCAGGAGTTCCAAAGAAAACAATTTTCATAGCGATCGTTGGTAGAAGAAGGCAAGCAGACAGAAGGCAGAGGGTAGAAGGCGTTTTTGCCTTATGACTTGAGCTTCTGCCTCAATGGTAATGATAGGCTTATTTCCGTTCTCTTGAACCGATCGCCGATCCCCGAGCGATAGTCACTATTATTTGACAAATTCGTTGGTTTTTGTAAAAAAAAGATGGTTTTGTAGGGTTATAATAATTTCGCTGGAACACAAGCTAGCACTTTACGCATCTGCCGCAGCTAAGTTTAACTCGTTGGCGATCGCAAAGCAGGGGCCATTAACCTTATCTCTTTCTCTCTCAGTAGAGATGGGAGAGTCAAACGATAGTGTAAAAGCGCAGAAAGCGCCGAGCAACGATGCAAAGCGCTAGTCTTCGTCGAACGCAATTCACGGACATCTGGTGAAAAACAATGTAGAAACGAGCAACAGCACGTCTAATGAATTTCTTAAGATGTCTATACAAAATTCTATAATCTCCAAAAATTCTGAGTCTGGAACCGACCTTTCAAACCAGAGGTGCTCTTCCGCAACTGCTATCACTGAATAATGCAGTTTTGGCAGTTTGATTCCCGTGTTTCCCCTTCGGCTAGATATCAGAAGCGATCGCAAAATCGGCTTGGAGACGAGTTCGGTTTGCAAAATTTTAAACTAATGCCATACTTGTACCGAGTCTGGTAGCTATTGGTGTGGTATCAAAATGTAAACAGCGATCCCCCTCCCAGCAGTCGGACTAAGTACAGAGAGTAAGCCGAGTTCTGCGTCTTGCTGATACACGGTTACTTGTTGAGATATGCCTGATTCCGAAGTGCTCAGTGTTATCACGAGCATCTATAAAGGGCTATCCTCCCGTTAGTCTGTATAAATACTAGTTCGCGGTTTCTCCCAAATACCAGTAACAGCAAAGCGTAGAAAAAGATACTCTAATTTTGTAAAAGTATGCGAAGTTTGAGTAAAAAATCTCGTTTAATTGGGAGTTCCTTGTTATACCTATTATTGATAGTCTGCCCGATTGCTGTATCAGGCATTCCTCCTCACACAGCAACCGCCCTTTAGAGAGTCAACAAATGCTGAAATTTCCTCTGTTGTCAGGATGGTTGAGCGTGCAACCATTCCAAAAGTATGTCATTTTTGTTATGCTGATTGCGCCCTTAATGGCGGCGTCGGCTCACTCTACCTTGGCAAAACAAACACAAGCAGCCAAACTTACTCCCGTAGCGCCAGACTCCGATTCTGCCTCATCTGATTCTGTGTCAAATCAAACCCCTGCTGAAGGCGAACAGAATTTCGATGATGTCACAAAAATATCTCAAGATACTTTTGCTTCTAAATCACTCGCCACACCAACCTCTCTAGCAGCAATTAACCAACTGCAACGATCGCACGGCGAATGGGAAGCATTGATAGAAAATGATTCTCTGTCGAGAGAAATACCCGAAGCTGATGAAGAGTTACTCACCGCAGTTGAACTGGCTCCATCAATCATCGCGCAGGATTCCAAGAGCGAAAACCTGTCTAAAAGTGAGTTAGACCTGGTGCAACGCTTGAGAGCGGCTAAAGTACAAGTCCTAGCAGCCAAAAACAATGACACCACGTCCAGACACATTTCGGTAAATGAAGTTTTAGAAGCAACTGCAGTTGCTCCTTCAATAGGTAAATTAAAACCAGCTACGTCAGTTCCTGTTGTTGAACAACCACCAGAAGGCGCTCAATCACAACAAGATCCTGTGGGAAGCCCCCATCCCATTCCGTGGCAATGGATTCAATCTACCCAGGAAGCTATTGGTTCCAAGGGTGCTTCTGGAGTGCGTTACTATCGCAGCGTACCTGTCATCTCTCCAGATGGACGATATGCAGCTTACAGCCGCGTACAAGTAGAAGTTAAACCAGAAATGCATAACAGCCGTGTTAGTAGCGTTCTATTTATAGAAGATAGACAAACTAAAAAGCTACGGGTGGTTAGCTCAACTTCCAATCTCAACGACCCATTACTAAAAGTTAGTGTCACATCAACAACAGAAAGCGACACACAAGGAACTATCGGAGTTTTGGTTCCTGTAAGCTGGTCGGAGAAAGGCGATCGTTTTTTAGCACGTCAGTTTGAAGGCTACATGAATACATCTGATGTGACAGACCGCGCAGTCATTTGGGATAGCAATAAAGGTCAATCTCAGAGCATTACACCTTCCCAAAACGAACACAAGCATGAAATTGCGGTCTTGTTAGGTTGGAGTAAAGTTCAACCGGAACAGGTGTTATTCCGTGCAGGCGAATTGGGCGAAGAAACATGGCCCATGGTCGCTGTTTCCTATGATGGTTCAACCATAACAGCCAATAATACAGATGAACCGGTCACTTTTGGTGAAAAAGTGAAAGGAGTGTGGGGAGATCCTCCAGTTGCTTATAGATAGTTTAAGAAATAGTTAATTAATCTAGATATAGTGACTCCACTTTTAATGTCAAAATTTACTATCTAAAAGCAACTCAATGTTAACTTAAATAAATTTCACAGCAAGAATCCCGGACACGACTATAGTAACGGGCTTCTCAATTGTTAATTAATATGACTCAAGCATTAGAATAAGGCGCATCCGTGTAAATGGGTAGTGCCTACCCAATTCCCTACTTCCTATCTTCAAGACAGTCATTTATGGAAAAATCTTGCAACCCAGTGTGGAAAAGGGATATTACCTTCTGTCCTCTGCGATTTACCTTATTTCAATTTTTGTAAGGTGGGTATTGCCAACCGTTCGATATGGTTGGGCAATACCCCCTACAACCTATTTTCAAGACAGCAGAATCCTTTAATTTCTACTAATTTGTCACCACCAGCACGGGAAAGCTGCGTCTAACTAATGGCTAGTATCTGAATCATAGAAAAATCCAATTTGCCTTATGGAAAAGATTTTGATATGACAGCATTTGTAGGTGAAATATTACCACTGTCTCTGGTTTTAAGTTTAAGCTAGTGGATTAGGAACCATCCGATGAATTTCGGTAAGAATAGTGATGAATGAAGCTGATACCCCTAAAAATGAAGCTTTCGTTGAACCATTAAAATCGAGTAACTCGCCACAACCGGAAAGAGCAAGTTGCCCGTTTTACTCTGTTTTGCCTGGTGAAACTACAGCAAGCGCAAACATTCCACTACTAGCGCCAGCACAAGATAAGGAATGTGAGAACGATATTACATCGGATGGTGCTTCTGATGAGGACTGGGTTGCAGAACCGGACCGCGATCGACAGCAGATGATAGATTCCGAGTTCAAGAAATTATTGGTCTTGAACGAAGAACTGCGTCTGAGCAACGACGACTTGTACGACCAAGTACAGCAGCTTAAAATGGCTTTAAATGAGTCAGAAAAGGCTGTAGAGTGGCAAAAAAAACGCTCTAGTGTCACAGAATCAATGCTCAGCCAACAAGCACAAGAACTTGCAGCGGCTCAAGAGCAAATAAAGTCCCTATACCAACAGCTCGAAACTGCAACTGCAAGCGCCCAACGTCAAGAAAGTTTAGTTGAAAGCTATAAAGCGCAACTAGATATTAACCAGCAACGCCTTGCCCAATTAGAGAGAGAGTGCGCTCTTATTCAATCTAACTATAACGAACAATCCCATCACTTAGTACAAGCAGAAACCGCTTGTCGAGAGCTGCGGACTCGGCTGATGCGACAGCAACGCCAGACTTTACAATTTAAAGCCGCCCTAGAAAAGTGTTTGGAGACTCCTGTTCCGAGCTACGACTCTCTTGATGAAAATGACTCAGGGAGTACAGCCTCAAAACTTCCCAAGCGGGTCAATTCTTTGTTTACCTACACACAACCAATTAAACCTTGGTCGGGAGAACAAAATTTATTTGATGATGATAATCCTTGGGAAGAATCTCCATCACCCGTTCAGAAAGGAGAAAGTATATCCCCCAATCAACCATTGCCTCAGGACATTTTAGATGAAGAGGAAGAAGAAATCCTGTCTCCATCACAAACAACTAACACACCGGAAATAGGAACAGTTTCTGTACCAGATTCTAGCGACTTAGATCGGCAGTTGGATGGGGTTATCCAAATGTTCTTTGCAGCCAATTCTGTACCCGTACAGCCAGCATCGCCTACAGAAGTCAATGAAGATACTCCTCCTGCAGCAGAGACTATCTGGGAAACAACTGCCACACATTTGGTAGAAGAACCAGAAGAACAACAAAAATCAGAAGTCATTGAAGTACTCCCGAATCATACCCCACCAGACGATTATGTGGACGTTTGGTCAGAACAAGCACCAGTTCTCGAATTACCAGAAACACCCGTTCCTTACGTGCAATTGATGAACGAATCTACTAACTCCAATTCTCCTTCACCCCTAATTTATCCACACCGTCCCCCAAAAGGTCGAAAATCTTTATCATCTGTTGAATTGCCAAAGTTTAATAAGGATGCTAATTGCTAATTGCTAATTGCTAATTGCTAATGGTGAGACTACCCTGTGGATGGTTTTCTCACGCCTTGGGGACTGGCGTATATCTCTTGTCGGCATAGCGTTACGCTTCACGTTACCCAAGGCATAGGGCTAATGTTGTATTCACTGTTAGGAGGTAGAGTTATACCGCACGCTCATGTTGGTGGGCAAATGCCTACACCTCCATAGTTAATGGCTAATCTTGACTTCACTATTAACCGATCGCCATTAGCCATTAGCCATTAGCCATTAGCCATTAGCCATTAGCTATTAGCTATTAACTCTGATGTCACTTTCCTTGCTTGGCTTTGAGTGCGTGCTACACCTGTGGTGAGAGCGTAATTAATTGCAAGGAGCTGCAACCACAATCCTGGATAGCGCGGTTCTAACCAGGGACTCATTTGACGCAGCAACTGGGGGAACCATCCTTTTAATAAAGCTCTTACTAGGGTATGGCGTCCAAAGTCGAGATAATTGCCGATCCACCTGATTAAATCCTTAGCACCAGCAAGTTCCCAAATCCATAGCAGTAACGTGGGATTATTTTTTGCGGCTTTCCATGCGAGTCGGTTAAATGTCCACCAGTCAAATCGGTCTTTAATGAAGTTATCTGCTACTTCTAAGGGTTCATCTGCTAACAAACCAAAAAAGTTGTTGAGCATGGAGTTGATTCTTTGGGGTGGTAAGAATTTCCCGGTAGGAACCATCATTCCTTTGGAAAACATCCAGGTGACGGCAATATTATTTTGGAAAGCCCGAATTTTATTTAGGTGCTTTACGCGCAGCAAGTCGTGTTTCAGCGCGACATCTAAAAGGGTTGTCAGTCGTTCTAAGTTGCGAACAAGAGAGCCAAAACCCGTGAAAACTAAGGGGGATTGCAGCGATGCTGCATCTCCTATTGCTATCAAGCGGTCATATGCAACCGTGCGATCGCGACTTCCTACGCTAAAATGTCCCGGTATGTAACCAAATGTCGGCTTTTTCCACACCAGTTTATCCATATCGCAACGGCGGTATTCTGGCAGAATGGTGAAAAAATCTTCGTACATCTCCAATAAAGAACCGGGATTTCTAGCATTGACCTCATGGTAATGGAATAAATAAATTGTTAGCTCCTCATTTGCTCCAGGAAACAATTCCCAAATTAACTGTCGTCCGCGTGAAATATCGCCATGACTGTTAAGAACATCTCCATACTGAGAATCCCACACTCCGGGTTCAAATCCTTTCTCTATCGCTGCTCCTACTGTAGGGCATACACTATCAAAGGCACGACCTCCATTCAATTGCCATGCGATTGGTGAAGCAGTTCCCATTGCGTCTACAAGTAGCCGCCCACTGACCTGCTTATCCGTTTGACTGGGTAAATGCTTGACACTAAGCACAATTTGTGAATTGTATACATCTGCTTTCACAAACTCCGTCTCATCCCAAATTTCACCACCAGCGACGCGCAACTTTTGCCCGCACAATTGCAGTAATGTCTCAGAATCCAATCCTATGTTAAGGACTGTGGGTGTATGTAAAATCGGTGCTTTGAGGTGTTTGGGATTATTCCCATCAAAAAATTTATTAAATCCGTCCTTATATTCCCGTGCAATACACGTTTCCACTTCTGAAGGTGTGAGCAAGCCCAAGTTAACCAAACTTTGAATTTCATCACGAGATATATTCCATTCGCGATTCATGCGTCCAAAAGGTAACCGTTCTATCAGCAGCACTCGATAACCCAGTTTTGCCATCACAGCCGCATGAATAACGCCAAGCGCACCGCCAATGTAGATTAGGTCATATTGGGGAGAGGGGGTAGACACGGTAGAGGAAAAAATTCCCCCTTGTCCTCCTTGTCCTCCTTGTCCCCAATCGCCAGTATGAGAAAACACCACTTGACGTGGTTGCTTGGGATTCCGTACACCTTCTCGCCATTGTTTTTCCCACCAGTAAACGCGTTTGAGATCGTACTCCCCATTGGGCATTTTTTGAAAATATTTGACAGTAAGAGGATAATATGGTGCAAGTGCTTCAAAAATTGATGCTTTTAATAAATCAACGCTTGGTGGTTCGGGATAATCGTGAGGAAAGCGACTGCGAATCTCAACAGTGAGACGCTGAAGAATTTGCTGCTCTTTTGGGAAAGGTTTGTCTCCCCAACGGAATGCTTTTAAATAAGTTGTTCGCTGTACTGACCAAACAAATACAGACAATTCTGTCGGTAATTTTTCCGAACTCATCTCGTTAGTGGTTGTAGCATTTGGGGTTCTTAAGCGAAAGCCTTCCGGAGTCAGCAATTTTTCCCCTATTTCCGGGTCAAAATAAGTTTGCAACCAGTCGCAAACAGCAGCTGTGTCGGGAGTAGGGATTTCTAAATACAGTAACTCTCTCATTTTTCGTAGAATCTCCAATAAATTTCTGCATTAAGACAGATTTAACAAAAGGCTAAATTACGGTAAGATCCGCCCTATTACTTGAACAAAATTCAGTAAAGAAACTTTAAGAGGTTCTCATATTTATTATTCATTTTGTTTTTCTGTAAACATACGCCATGAATTATCCCATTCCAGATAGCCCCCAAGAAATCTTTGCCTTGCGACAGCAGCCCGCTGTTGATGAAGAACTAGTTGCTGCAGCAATTGCTGGTGTCATTAAAATTGTTCGCGCCCAGGGTCAATCCCTAGAAGAGGTAACCGCCCAAGTCCTCGCCGATGATAGCGTACTCGACATCCAGCAAAGACGCTGGTTGAGCAAAGTCGTTGCCCAAGTTTGGGATAGTTTTTCTCAAAATGGCTAATTGCTAATGGCTAATTGCTAATGGCTAATGGCTAATTGCTAATGGTAAGACCATTGCTGCAGGAGGGTTTCCCACGCCCTGGGGACTGGCAAACAAGGGAGGGCTAACCCGTATAGTCCTGTGCGGGCTAGCTTCGCATCGAGAAGCCTAATGCTAATAGCTAAGGAAAGCCATTAGCTATCAGCCATTAGCCATTAGCTATTAGCTATTAGCAATTAGAGCCATCTCAGCTTGAGAATGTAGCAACAAACCGTATTCTAAGCCCTCAACAACAGCTTGATAGGACGCTGCTAAAATATTTGTCGAAACTCCCACAGTAGTCCAGCGTTGGTGTCCGTTGCCTGATTCCACTAAAACTCGGGTTTTCGCTGCTGTTCCTGTATGCCCGTTCAAAATTCTCACTTTGTAATCCGTCAGTTCAAATTCTGCAATTTGCGGGTAAAAATTTACTAAAGCCTTACGTAATGCTGCATCTAATGCAGCAACGGGTCCGTTCCCTTCTGCTGCTTCTAGAATATCTCTACCACTCACAGCAACTTTTACGGTCGCAAGCGCACTTGTTGTTTCTTCTCCTTGAACTAAGTCACAGTGAACTTGAAAGCCTTTAATTTCAAAGAAGGGCTGACGGTTTCCCAAAGCCTCGCGCATTAACAACTCAAAACTGGCTTCTGCTGCTTCAAATTGATACCCTTCTTGTTCTAAAATCTTAAGACGTTGCAGAATTTGCCCGGTTTTTGGATTGTGTTTATCTAGTTCGATCCCAAAAGTTCTTGCTTTCGCTAAAACGTTACTCACTCCTGCTTGTTCGGAAATGACTATCCTGCGACGATTTCCGATTTTTTCTGGTTCTATGTGTTCGTAAGTCAGGGGATTTCGTTCTACTGCTGATACGTGAAGACCGCCTTTGTGAGCAAAAGCCGAACGTCCTACAAAAGGTGCATGCTCGTCAGGAGCAAGGTTCACGACTTCGCTGACAAAGCGACTGATTTCTGTAATGTGAGATATTTTACTATCTTCAAGGCACTCATAACCCAATTTTAATTGCAAATTGGGAATTAAAGAACAGAGATTGGCGTTGCCGCAACGTTCTCCGTATCCGTTGATCGTGCCTTGTACCATTCTTGCTCCTGCCATGACAGCAGCTATTGTGTTGGCAACTGCTGTATCTGAATCGTTGTGAGCATGAATACCTAACTTTGGAATTGGCGATTGAAAACGGTTTTGCCCGATCGCCTGCATGACGTCTCTGACAATTCCAGTGATTTCATGGGGTAAAGCGCCTCCGTTGGTATCGCAAAGAGTTACCCACTCAGCACCAGATGCGATCGCAGTTTCTAATGTCTGTAGGGCGTAATCTCGATTGTGCTTGTAACCGTCAAACCAATGTTCTGCATCATAAATGACACGACGCCCTTGACTGCGAAGATAGTCAATAGTGTCTTGAATCATTGCTAAATTTTCTGCCAATGTTGTTTTCAGTCCTTCAGTCACTTGTAAATCCCAGGACTTCCCTACAATAGTGACCCATCGCGTTCCAGCCGCCAGAATTGCTTGGATCATTGGGTCTTCTGAAGCGATTTTATTGGGACGCCGAGTAAAACAAAAGGCAACAATTTCTGCTTGACTCAGGGGTTCTTCTTGAAGGTGCCAAAAAAACTGCACGTCTTTTGGATTTGCACCAGGCCAACCACCTTCTATAAAAGGAATTCCCAGTTGATCCAGTCTGCGAGCTATGCGTAACTTATCTTCTGTAGAAACTGATAACCCTTCGCGTTGAGTGCCGTCCCGTAATGTAGTGTCGTAAATCCAAAGCTGTGATGAGGAATTTGCAGTCATATGATGAGAATTAAGAGACAACTTACAATGAAAATAGGAACTAGGGATTGGGCATTGGGTGTTGGGTATTAATGATTTTTTCTATTCTCTACTTCCTTTTTTCATATTCTGGAAGTATAAATCTTTATCCTTCACCCTTCATCCTTTATCCCGATCCTTAACTTCAGGAGTTACGCATTTTTCCCTTATTTGCCACAGACTCAACTTGGCTCCCTGCGGACTTGAAAAGATGAACAATTTTTCCTTACCTCTTTCCTGCGTGCCCTTTGCATGGAGTGCGGTTAATTTAAAAAGATAATTTTTGGACAATGTTGAGAGGATCTATGAAAGTGGCACAATAGTATACTATATGAGTCTGCTTCTAGATTAGAAATAAATTGTTACAATACAACCAACAGGTAGCACACTTATTATAATTAAATGCCTACAGTACAAGCTCAGGGAAAAAAAATTGAGTGCCAACGCGGGGAGAATTTGCGGCAAATATTGCTGCAAAATGGTATTGACCTGCATAATGGCGGTGCTAAGGTAATAAACTGTCGGGGACTAGGAACCTGCGGTACTTGTGCAGTTCTTGTGGAAGGCGAAGTATCACAGACAAATTGGCGCGATAAAGCCCGTCGCTCTCTACCACCCCATTCTCCCACAAAAAACTTGCGTTTGGCTTGCCAAACCCAGGTTCTTGGAGATGTGAGAGTGACAAAATTTGAGGGTTTTTGGGGACATTGTTCTCAAATACTTTGGACACCAGAAAGATAAAACGGAGAAAAACAACATGGGCAGATGGACACCACTCATCCTTATGGCGGGGGGCTTGGCGATTTTGCTGGGAACATTACTAGGAATTAGCTTTCCTATGGGCGGTCAAAATACTGCTCAAAATTTAGTACCAGCACAAAAAACCAGAGCATCAAGAGTTTTACCTGCTAATATCAATGTCAATAGCTCTGGTAACAACAATGCTGCTCCTCGCAGTACCAACAATAACACTGCAAGTAATAGCAGTACGGAGAGTGCTAATGACAGCACCGATACTCCTAACAGAGGTAACGTAGCTCAAGTTCAGCAGGAACAAAATAATACTGAGGAGCAAGTCCAAGAAGGAACGGAAAATACACCGAAGACAACAAATACTCAGTCAACTGAGGAAACCAATCAGCAAAACGAACCCATTAGAGCTTTGTGGTAATACGAGCAAGGCATTCATTCAAATCTAGATATAAAGAGATATGAGCGATCGCTTATAGGTTATTAGTTATTAGTCAACAGTCTATAGCCTATTGTCAAAAGCCGTGACTTCTTGACTCTTGACTCTATAACTGTATGACTGTTGATTGTTGAACCTTGACTGTTGACTACTGACTCTTAACCAATGACTAGTAACGTTTTAATTATTGGTGGCGGCATTATTGGATTGGCAGTCGCCATTGAACTAAAATTGCGTGGTGCTCAAGTTACACTCGTAAGCCGAAACTTTCAAACCGCCGCAACTCACGCAGCAGCTGGAATGCTGGCACCCAGTGCTGAGAAAATTTCGCACAAAGCCATGCTAGAGTTATGCCAGCGTTCTTTGTCCTCCTATTCCAACTGGACGCACAAGCTAGAAACTTTCACAGGGTTAAATACTGGTTACTGGTCGTGCGGTATTCTGACACCAGTTTTAGAGGAGAGAGAGGGAGAGAGGGAGAGAGGGAGAGAGGGAGAAACTGTTCTCCCTATCCTTCCCTCCTCGTCCCCAAGTTACTGGCTGGATCGAGAAACAATACATCAGTACCAATCAGGTTTGGGAGAAGAAGCGATCGGTGGCTGGTGGTATCCTGAAGATGCACAAGTAGATAATCGAGCCTTAGCACAAGCATTGTTAGCAGCAGCCCGATCTCTTGGTGTTGAAATCAAAGAAGGTGTTGCCGTTGAGGGAATTCAGCAGCAACACAGGCGAGTTGTTGGCGTACAAACAAATGCAGGTGTTCTCCAAGCCGAACACTATGTTTTGGCAACTGGAGCTTGGTCTAATGCATTATTTCCACTTCCCGTGCGTCCGCGAAAAGGTCAAATGCTGAGCGTGCGAGTGCCCAACAATGAGCCGGATTTGCCTTTGACAAGAGTTTTATTTGGGGAAGAAGTTTACATTGTTCCGAGACGAGACGGGCGCATCATCATTGGTGCAACCAGCGAGGATGTTGGCTTCACTCCCGATAACACCCCAGCAGGAATTCAATCTCTCCTACAAAAAGCAATCCGTTTATACCCTCAAATACAGCACTATCCTATCGATGAACTGTGGTGGGGATTTCGCCCTGCGACTTCAGATGAATTACCTATTCTTGGCACTAGTCCCTGTGAAAACCTCACCTTTGCTGTTGGTCATTACCGAAATGGTATTCTTTTAGCACCGGTAACAGCAGCATTAATGGCAGATTTGATTTTAGAGCAAAAATCAGACCCCCTACTTTCTCACTTTCACTATTCGCGTTTCCAAACCAAGTCATCTACTACCTCAATGCTGACACTCCCTACAGCCCCCCACACCCCTACTCCCTCTGTCTCCCTCTCTGTTCAAGACACTCCACTTCAAATTGCTGGCAAGACTTTCAATTCTCGCTTGATGACGGGAACTGGTAAATACCGGACGATTGAGGAAATGCAGCAAAGTGTTGTGGCTAGTGATTGCCAAATTGTCACTGTTGCGGTAAGGCGAGTACAGACAAATGCACCCGGACATGAAGGTTTAGCTGAAGCACTCGATTGGTCAAAAATTTGGATGTTACCCAACACGGCTGGTTGTAAAACAGCAGAAGAAGCCATTCGAGTCGCACGTTTGGGACGAGAAATGGCAAAGCTGTTAGGACAGGAAGATAATAATTTTGTCAAATTAGAAGTCATTCCTGACTCTAAGTATTTGCTACCCGATCCTATTGGAACTCTACAAGCAGCAGAACAATTGGTGAAAGAAGGATTTGCTGTATTGCCATACATTAACGCTGACCCGATTTTGGCACAGCGTTTGGAAGAAGTGGGCTGTGCTACTGTCATGCCTTTAGCATCCCCTATTGGTTCGGGACAGGGATTGAAAACAACTGCAAATATTCAAATTATCATTGAAAATGCCAATGTACCAGTTGTGGTAGACGCCGGGATCGGAGCTCCCTCAGAAGCGGCGCAGGCAATGGAAATGGGCGCAGATGCATTGTTAATTAATAGTGCTATAGCTTTATCACAAAACCCACCTGCAATGGCACGGGCTATGAATTTGGCAGCAGTTGCAGGTCGTTTGGCTTATCTTGCTGGCAGAATGCCTTTGAAAAACTACGCTAGTGCTAGTTCTCCTTTAACTGGAACAATTGGTTAGGGACAAGGAAGATAAGGGAGAAGTACTCAAGAACTTATCCCCAATTCTTGCTAAGTTCTGTAAAGATTTGTATCATAAATAAGAGAGTATTTATGCCATTTCTGTAACATTAAATGAATATGCAGGATAAGGAATTGTACTCATGCCCTACACAACAGAAGAAGGTGGTCGGTTAAATAACTTTGCTAGAGAACCAAAAGTTTATCAAGCAGAGCCTCCAAGTCAAAAGCAGCAAATAAACTATGTTATCCTGGGAGTAGTTGGTTTGATTTTAGTGGGTGGCTTGATTTTCGTTGCGTTTTCTGTATCTGCACTCAGCTAATCATTGAATAACTTTTTAGTAAGCCTGTTGACTTTTTTATTGGGGCAGGTTCCTTATGGTAAGGGAGCCTGTCTTCTGTACTGAAAATTAGGGCGTGGAAAGTAGGCGTAGGGGTAATACAATTTTTATTCCCTTGTTGTGGGGACGTTGCCTGTATTGGTCTGGTGTATGAGGATTACAGAAAAAGCTATGTATATTTATATACTATAATAGATTGAATGTAGAAGCTTAATTTATCCTGAATCAAGCAACATTTACTTGAAAGTCATAGTCATGGTTCGATTTACCAGCTGCTCACAAAACCCCAAAAGGGTAGATACACTGCTATTTGGCTCTTTTAGCCACCATGAATGTGAATGAAACTACACATAACGATAATTCTGCTTGGAATCGGCAAGTTTATCAACGCCTAAAACTTGCCCTGAGTATAGGTTTGCGACGACAAATATTTTTGGCGGTGTGTGATGATTTAAACTTGAGAAATCAAGTGGCTGCACGCTTGCACTCAACTTTGGCTTCTCCTGTGGGTCAAGTGCTGTATCAGCCGTCTTCGACTCAGGAATCAAGCACATCAGCTTATCCGCGATTGGTAACTTTACGCTTAAATTTAAGCGATCCCAATCCTATTGCTCAGATCAATCAATGGCTGTCAAGCTATCCACCGCCTATTGTTGGCACATCTAAAGACACCCCCGGAAGACCTTTACCAGTACCGGCATTTCAAATAGTAGGTGTTGAGCAGCTTACCAGACAATCAGTGGCAGTACAGCGTCTATTCTTGCACTACTTGCGTTTGTCTGAACAACAACTGTCAAATTTTGAATCGAGTCTTCTGTTGTGGTTACCGCGCCCTTGGCTGCATGCTGTCCAGCAATCAGCACCACAATTTTGGCGTTACCGTACTGGGGTGTTTGTATTTGCTGGAGAACCCACGCCTACGAGTCAGAATAAGAGTTCTCCAGAACGGTTTTCTAGTTCCAAAGATCCCGATTTGGGCGCTCTTGACCAATCTTTTCTAGAAGAATCAGTTCTGAAAGAAGATTACGATTTCCAAAAACAACTCCCAGTTAATCGCGGACACAAACCGCAGGAACCTTCTGGTGTCAAATCAGAAGTATTGGCTATACCTTTTCAAGATGAACCCACTGATGCCAGCGATCGCACCGAGCCTCCCAAAGCACAACGGGTCTCTCATATTAGCAAGGAATTAACAGAACTGGTACTGGCAACTCTCAACAGTGCTATTTCAGAAGACAATAACCAAAACTCACAAGTCCGAGAAATCTTAGAAGAAATAGAGGAAGCACACGGACAAGCAGGGTCTGGAGTTAAAATAGCAGCAGCTTATCAGCGACTGGGGAACTTCTATCGCCTCCAAATCGAGCAAGGACAGTCAACCTTGGAAAATTTGATGGTGGCAATTTTAGCTTACCAAGAAGCCATTACCCATGACGAAAGCTCATCTCAAGTCCCGGATATTTTAAACGACTTGGGTACTCTTTACTGGATGCTCTACCGCACCCCACCGAATTCAGAAGAGGGACAAGCTTACATAGAGCAAGGCATAGAATTTTACCATCTGGCTTTAAAACTGATATCTCCAGAAACACATCCGGATACTTATGCTCGCGTTCAAAATAACTTGGGTACAGCTTACGGCGATTTAGCTCGTTTTGCCAATCCAGCAGAAAATTGGCAACAAGCAGTTTTAGCTTACAGCGAAGCGCTACAGTTCCGAACAGCAGAAATGGAACCCCTAAAATATGCTGCTTGTCAGAATAATTTGGGTACAGCCTACTGGCATTTGGCGCAGTACAACCAACCCGTCGAGCATTTGAAGAAAGCGATCGCAGCCTACAACTTAGCGCTAACTTACTACAACCCAGAACAAGAACCGCTCAAGTACGGCATGATTCAAAATAACATTGGTACTGCCTATTGGAACATTGCCCAATACGAACAGCCACCAGAAAATTTACGTTCAGCCATAGAGGCGTATCGTGAAGCACTGAAGTACCGTACTCCTGCTAACGTTCCCCCTGCTTGTGCGGCTACCCAAAATAATCTAGGTACTGCTTATTGGCATTTGGCAAATCAAGCGCAAACACCAAGAGAAGAAAAGCAAAAATTGTTAGAACAGTGCGTTGTTTCGTATGAAGAAGCCCTTTCTCTTGCCCACTCTTTAGGCGGTATGTCTTTGAGCTTTGATATATTTGCCACCCATAATAATTTGGGATTAGCCCATTATCAGCTGGCAACAGATCAGTATTTTAGTTTAGATAAAGCAGAACGTTCCAAACATTTAGAAGCAGGATTAGACAATCATTTACAAGCTTTAAATGGATTAAGCAAACAACCTGAAGCTTATCAAACAACCTTTGCATACGTAGTTAAGACTATCAGGGCATTCCATAATGAATTAGGAATACAAGGACAAAATTTAGCCTTATCTAAAGTTCCCGGTCAGCTATTACCAGAGATTTTGCCAAAGTTGTAATGGCTAATGGCTAATAGCTAATGGCTAATGGCTAATGGCTAATGGCTAATAGCCCTCCCTTATCTCAGGAGCGGAGACGCTATGTGCTTTGCACGCGCTCCACTATGCCTTTGGGCTATGCCCGTAAGGGCTATACGCCCTTCGGGTATCTCCTTACGGAGACGCTACGCGATGCCGAAGGCTATGCCCGCAGGGCTGTACGCCAGTCCCCTACGGCTGGAGACCCGCCTACAGCACTGGACTCACCATTAGCCATTAGCCATTAGCTATTAGCTTTCAGAATTAATCGCTGAAAATAGCGAAGAGTAATCCGCATGAGAAAACGACATTTTCATTGCCCTTTCTATAATTTCCCGCACACCTTCAAGACTGGCAACATTTAAGCCTACAGATTTTGCCTCGGAAATAAAAAGCTCTGTATCCTTCATCAAATGTTTTGTGGGAAAATTTGGATTGTCATAGTTTCCCTCTAGCATTCGTTGCAATTTTTTATCAAATGTAGGTGCATAAAGGGCGCTTTCGCGGACAATTTCCATAAACAAATCGACGTTTACACCTTGTCTTTGAACAAAACCAAGGCTAAGAGCAAAAGCGGTTGTTAGAGAAGCAATTAATTGGTTAAGTGCTAATTTTAGCGCAGCCGCGCTCCCTACAGAACCAACAAGTACCGGTTCCGGACCAAAGCTTTTTAAGAGATCTAAATGGCGATTGTATTGTTCTTGAAGTGCGCCTACCATAACGATGAGTTTGCCGGCTTTTGCTTCTGGAATACTACCAAGAACGGGTGCTTCTATATATTCGCCACCTGCAGCCACAACTGCATCTCTAATTTCTCTACTTTCTGCGGGAGTAATTGTTCCCATCTGGATAACACTGCGTCCTGCTACGGTTCGCCAAGACCTATCTGAAAGCAAAACACTGTATATAGCTGCAGCGTTACTTAGCATCAAAATGATACTATCAGCAGAATTGATTGCTTGATAGGAGTGCGTTACAACTTGAGCACCTGCTGTCTGGAGTGGTTCTAACTTTTCTGGGGTACGGTTATAGGCAATTACCTGTATTCCTCTTTCTAGAAGCTTTTGAGCCATGGGGAGTCCCATCAATCCAGTCCCCAGAAATGCTACCTTCATTTTTCACCGTCCGTTATCAGTTTGTTTAGATTAAATAAGAATAATTGAATGGTTAGTGGTTAGTGGAAAACAACTAACCACTAACAATTACCAACTAACCCCCTGCTGCAAATGTCACCATAATCATGACTGAAAGCAAAATACCTGGGGTTAACAGTACAACTAACATTAATAAATCGTGGGGAGACATAAATATTACCCTCCTAATGTTTTCTGTTTTTACGCAATCACTGCTATGTTAGACCAAGTATCTCCACGACAGTGTTAATACAGTGGAATCTTCAGATTTGCATTCCCTCTGGTACGGTAAATCCTGTCAACGGCTGTGCGGCTTGTGCTTCAGTCAATCCTTTGCTTTGAACTAAAACACCAAAGCCACCCAATCCTAACGGATCTATGAGTTGATGGAGTGCATCTCTACGCTGTAGCAATTGTGACATTGGTAGTTTTGTATAGGAAAGATTCGCAATTCGTTCTCCCAATCCCAATGCCATTAAAAATAATGCTTGTTCTCTAAAACCAATGTTATCGAGTCCGCACTGTTCGCCCCACCTTTCCAAAGCAGTAAAATCAATGTGCGATGTGATATCTTGTTGCCCAATATTGATATACGGATTGTTGTGGCGGTGATGTTGATAATAACACTGTAGCGTTCCTTGCGATCGCCTTGGGTTGTAATAACGGTGAGCCGGATACCCATAGTCAATTGTTAAGACATATCCGTGCTGCAAGCAACCCGCGACTGCACTCAGCCAATCTAAAGCAGCTAAGTTCACTTCACTGCGATACTCATCTGGATAACCATTTTTGATATTTATACCGACCAATTCAAAATACTCCACCAGTTGCTGAGTTGAAGGAGTATCTGCGACTTCTACAAAGGGGAGTGGGGGTGAGGGGTTGGGGGAAGTCGAAGCAGAGAAATGAGGAGTCGTAACATACACTTCTAACAATTGTCCCTGTTCCAAAACAAACTGATGAACTGGGAAAGCATCTACCAACTCGTTAGAAAAGAAACAGCCAGAGATAGAGTTGTTGGGTATATCTTCTAGATTGCACCAACGTACAGAAAATTCTTGCAGGCGTTGTTGTTGTTGTTGTTGCTTGAGGGTTGGAGACTTCTCAACGATGATATAATCCAGTGCTTTTAAAAAATCTGGATATTCCTGCTGAATGTACTTCAAAATATCTACAGCTAGAAGTCCTTGACCCGCACCCATTTCTACTAAAGAAAATGGTACTGGTCGCTGTAATATTTCCCACATTTGCACAAATTGAATGGCAAGCAGTTCGCCAAAATCAGCCCCAAGGTGAACGTTCGTGAAAAAATCGCCTTCTTTTCCAATATCGATCGCCTTGTTCGTATAGTAACCATGGGTGGGGTGATACAGCGCTAAGTCCATATACTCAGCGAAGGTTATGCGGTTTTGAGGACTTGTCGCAATTTTGTGTGCGATCGCATCACATAAAGCAGTATTAGAATGCATAGAATAATAAAATCATGTTTAATTACAGTCACTTTCAGTTGAAATTATCATAGATTTGTGCTGATGAATCACCCATGTTTCAAATAAATAGTTGGCTCATTTATACTTTACTTGCACTTTTCTTATACGGTTTGTGGGGGTTTTTTAGTAAGTTAGCCACTAACTACATCGACCCAAAGAGCGCTCTCCTAAATGAAGTTTTAGGTGCTCTTATGGTCAGTTTAGTATTGTTTAGCAATAATGGCTTCAGAGTCAGGGTAGATCGTCTAGGTATTTTTTATGCTGTTTTAGTAGGTGTTTCTGGAACATTGGCAACATTTCTTTTCTTTATTGCTATTACTAAAGGAGCAAGTTCTATTATTTTACCTCTAACTTCGTTATATCCTCTAGTCACGATCCTCCTGTCGGTTTTTATTCTGAAAGAATCTCTGTCTTTAAAACAGAGTCTTGGTATTTTACTAGCTTTAGTTGCGATCGTACTGTGTTCTATGACAGATTAAGGGTGTAGCCTGAAGGATATAGCAATCCTATTTGAGAGCAAAACAAGGAAGACAAGAAAGACAAGAAAGAGGTGTTTGTAAATCATTTACGACTGCCATAAACAAAATTTTATTGAGTTGTAATAATCAACCTCTTGCATAAATAATATTTTTTTGCAAGCAAAGCCGCAAAGAAAAGCAGACAAAACTTGACTTTGAGAAGAGGGATATTCTAAGTATAGACAACAAAATTATACTTATGTAAGAATTAGGGAAGCATTGATCCAAAGTCAGAGTGTGTCTGGCAAAAAGTGAGATGAAGCAAAAAAGTCAGAAGATATGACACGCTACAAGATAGAGATTTCAAGTGAAGCAGAGGAAGATTTAAAGTTTTTTAAAGCCAGCGATCGCAAAGCCATTTTGGAGTACATCATTCTTCACCTTTCTGACGAGCCATTAACTGAGACCCGCAAGAAAAAGAAGCTTCGAGAGAATCCAGTTGCACCTTGGGAGTTGAAATTCAAGAGTTTTAGAATTTTCTATAATGTAGAAGCAGAAGTAGTCACTGTTATTGTGGTTGCAGTTGGCAAAAAGGAACACAATGTTCTTTATATTCGAGGGGTAGAGGTCAAGCTATGAAACAAATTAATTTAGAACAAATGGAGACTATTAGTTTATCGGAGTTACTGAAGTTTGCCCAAGCTGAATCGGTTGTGCTTGTCTCCTCGGATGGAGAAACATTTATTCTTAAACGGTTATCAGAAGAAGATAAAGATGATGTAGAGTTTGCAATTGAAGTGGAAGCACTGCGTAAAAGCAAATCTTTTCAGGAGTTTTTAGATGAGCGTTTGAACTATAAGACAACAAAATCCATTGAAGAAATTCTAGCAGATGTAGAAGCTGACATTGCTGCCAATACTCCATCTGAATGAGATATCGCGTTTGGAAAAACACTTATACTACATTTGTATTTGGTGTGTATGCGCTAAAGTGCAACTACAAATCAAAGGAAAGTCAACCGAAAATTGGGCAGAAAAAGTATGCGTAAAAATTCTTGGCGCGTTTTAGTATTGGTAATACTTTCTGCATTGCTTGTTGGATGTCTTAACTTTGGTAATAACTACAGTCATGAAGATGGGCAAAAGCCTCCTTTAAAAGAAATAGGAAATTGGTTGGGTTTACCCCTACCTAATAACTATTCGTATTTAAAGTATAAAATTATTGCTGATGCTCCCGATAAAAACGTTGAAATTGCTGTAAAGGTTCCAGAAGATTTTTTTAAAAATTTAATTAAGAGTCAAAATTTAGCAAATTATGACCGAGTTAAAGATAAGCTAGCTTACGATTTAAAACCAAGAGAGTTCTTAAATGATGAAACTTCTAATTCTATCCTCAAGAAACCTCAGCCCAATACAACAATATGGATAACGACAAATCAATTTTATCCTAAATATCTCTGGTATCAAAATTCAACATTATATCTTCTCTATTCTTCAAGATAGCAAAAACCCGATTCCTAAAAGAAACCGGGTTTTTCCAAGATGGTATTGAAATATCTTAGCGGTCTACAGATCCCATAATGATATCAATACTACCGAGAATGACGACAACGTCTGCTACTTTCATACCTCTTAACAAATGAGGTAGAATTTGCAGGTTGTTAAAATCAGCAGCGCGAATTTTCCAGCGCCATGGGAAGACGTTATCATCTCCAATCAGGTAAATTCCCAATTCACCTTTACCACTTTCGACACGGCTGTAAATTTCGCCTTTGGGAATTTTAAAAGTAGGGGCGATTTTCTTACTAATGTATTGATAATCAAAGCCATCCCACTCTGATTTTTTACCGGCTGCCAAGCGTTTGGCTTCTAGGTTCTCGTAGGGACCCCCAGGAAGCCCTTTAATAGCTTGCCTGAGAATTTTGACGGATTCGCGCATTTCTCGCATCCGTACCATGTAACGGGCTAAACAATCACCTGCTGTTTCCCACTGTACGTCCCAGTCAAAATCGTCGTAACACTCGTAGTGGTCAACTTTCCGCAAGTCCCACTTCACCCCAGAAGCGCGTAACATGGGACCGGAAAGTCCCCAGTTGATTGCTTCTTCACGAGTAATAGTGCCAATACCCTCAACGCGACGGCGGAAAATGGGGTTGTTGGTTACCAATCGCTCGTACTCATCAATTTTGGGTGTGAAGTAGTCGCAGAAGTCCAAGCACTTGTCTACCCAACCGTAAGGTAAATCTACAGCTACGCCACCAATCCGGAAGTAGTTGTTGTTGACCATGCGGTAGCCAGTAGCAGCTTCCCACAAGTCGTAAATCAATTCCCGTTCGCGGAATTGATAGAAGAAGGGAGTTTGAGCACCTACGTCAGCAAGGAAGGGACCGAACCACAGCAAGTGATTGGCAATGCGGTTCAACTCTAGCATGATAACGCGGATGTAACTAGCACGTTTGGGAACGGGAATATCTGCCAGTTTTTCTGGGGCGTTCACAGTAACGGCTTCATTAAACATTCCTGCGGCGTAGTCCCACCGACTGACATAGGGGACGTACATAATATTGGTGCGGTTCTCCGCAATTTTTTCCATTCCCCGGTGCAAGTAGCCAATGACTGGTTCGCAATCAACGACATCCTCGCCATCTAGAGTCACAATCAGTCGTAGTACCCCATGCATTGAGGGGTGGTGGGGACCCATGTTTAGCACCATTGGTTCGGTGCGGGTTTCGATTCTTGGCATAGATTTGGTGTGTTCTCCGGTCTTGGAAAAATTTTAAAGAGAATCCCGAGCAAAGATTTTAGCCTTTAGGGCGGGACTCAGAACTTCAGTTGAGCACTCCACAAAGCTCGGTAGTTGGGGAGAGGGTGGCAGTAGGGGTTTTTACTTGATGTTTTATTTTGTTGCACTTCTTCATTAATTATATAAAGATGAGGCGAAAGGACAGATCGTTGCAGGAATTTCTTTATCCCTAATGTTGTGAATTCGCAGCATAGATAAAAGCAATCCTAATCTATCAATAAAGGTAAGATGTTATTATGAAAGATTATGAGCTTCCACTTGATATTGAAGAAGTTGCATTCTCACACATTCCCGTCCTGAGTCGGGAAGTGGTTGAGGGTTTAGCTGTGCTTCCCAACGGTCACTACTTGGATGCGACTGTTGGCGGTGGAGGTCACAGTCGGCTGATTTTGGAATCTGCTCCTGATGTAAGATTAACAGCTGTTGACCAAGATGAAGATGCTCTGGCTGCGGCGAAAAAGGAATTAGCAGTATTTGAAAAAAGAGTGCAATTTATACACGGTAACTTTGCTGTCTGCGAATTTCCTCAAAACACTTTTAATGGTATACTCGCTGACCTAGGTGTTAGTTCTCACCATTTGGATACTCCAGAACGCGGTTTTAGTTTTCGTCGCGAGGCGCGTTTGGATATGCGAATGGATAGGAGACAATCTTTAACGGCGGCTGATGTTATCAATGATTGGGATGAAGTTGAATTAGCCAATATTTTCTTTAAGTATGGAGAGGAACGTCTATCGCGACGTATTGCCAGACGGATTGTTGAAAAACGACCATTTCAAACAACGACAGAATTAGCAACGGCGATCGCATCTTCTGTACCTGCTAAATACCGACATGGTAGAATTCATCCTGCGACCCGTGTTTTTCAAGCTTTGCGAATTGCTGTCAATGATGAGTTAAAAGTTTTAGAGACTTTCATAACAAAAGCACCAAACGCTCTTGTCCCTGGTGGTAGAATCGCGATTATTAGTTTTCACAGTTTGGAAGACCGGATAGTGAAGCACGGTTTGAGAGATTCTCCTTTGTTGAATGTATTAACTAAGAAACCCATAACAGCACAAGAGGAGGAAATTACCAACAACCCCCGCGCTCGTTCTGCAAAATTGAGAATAGCAGAACGGAAGAGATTAGCGACCCTATATTAAAATATCTTGCCACCTGCTGGCAGTGGCAAATCTACTCAAATGCTTGACATTCGTAGTGGCGATTATAGTTTAGTTACCTTGAGACAAAAGATGCGCTAGTTGTCTTCTGGAATCATTTAATCCACTTCCGACTTCCTTGACAATTTTGACAAATTGATATCCTTACAAGGTAGATCTGTAAAATTAACTAGAACATTCTCGACTTAATATTAATTGCCCATTATTCAGGCGGTAAACATTTTGCGCTTCGATAATCGGGTCGCCTTTTTTCCAAGGACGAGATGTAGTTTCCACACCTCTAACCTCACCAGTTGCGTAGGTAGAAACCAAAACACCAGGGCGATTAGTGGGCAAAGCACCAGAACCTTTGATAGTAAAAGAGTTTTCTTGTCGCTTGATGCTGCGAGTAATGCAACTCTTGGTGAGGAGTGTGTTAGTGTCGATAAGATTTGAGGATAAGTCGGTGAAGGAGTTTTGGATGGAACTGGTATCGGGTGCGTTAATGTTGATTACACCAGAAATACCCAATTCAGAACTGGCTGTAATATCGCTTTTTTCCGTTGGTTTTGGACGCGCTTCGATACCGAAGATACCTTGTGAGTTAATTCTGACATTTCCACCGCTTCCTTCAAAAGAGTCGCCGCTAATATTGCTGTTTTCTTGAGGAACACCGACGATGAATTTAGCGTTGATATTGATGTTCCCGCCATTTCCACCTGCTTTGGTTAAACCTGCAGTTGTGCTGATATTGCTGTTACGACGCAATAGTAATAAATCTGTAGAGGTTAAGTTAATATTTCCACCATTACCAGAGTTTGTTTGAGCAGCAATAATTCCTTCATTATCTAGACTGACAGTACGAGTATTAATGTTAATATCTCCAGCATTTCCCTGTCCTGTGCTACTGGAACTTAGTACTCCATAATTGGTAATCAATAAAGTACGAGCATTTATATTAATATCACCACCCTCACCTTTGCCAGTAAATCCTTCTTCTGTTGTAACTTGGGTTGCGATTCCACTTCTACGACCGCCTGAACTCATTCCATCAAACAATACAGTACCGCCAGCATTTAATGTAACATTACCTGCATTTCCCTGTCCTAAAGTATCAGCCCGAACTTGAGAACCATTTGTAAAAGAAATATCGTCAGTAGCATTAATTAACACATTTCCCGCATCACCTTTACCAACAGTAGCGGACAATAAAGCAGCACCATCGGATAACGAAAAGTTACGCCCCTGAATTTCAATATCTCCACCTTTACCTACCGCATTTAGGTAAAGAATGGAAGACAAACTGCTTGTTCCTGAAATAGAGACATCACCACCTGCTCGAATTGCAATTTTACCAGCATTTCCTTCTTTGCCAATAAATGTTGCTATACCACTACTATCTTTGATAGTTGTGTCACCTGATGTAGTTATCAAGACATTACCCGCATCACCTTTACCAAAAGATAATGTAGCTAAATTAGCATTATCAAATAGCTCAAAACTACGGGCGAAAATCTCAATATCACCACTATTACCTACACCAGTCTCCAACACTCCGCTAGATATTCCACTACTCAGTCTTTCACTGCGTCCGGAAAGTATCACAGCACCGCTTGCTTGAATTTTGATATTCCCAGCATTCCCTTCACCTGATGTACCATTACTCAGAGAAGAACCACCTGTAAAGGAAGTATTCTCCTTTGTATTTATTAAGATATTGCCAGCATTGCCTTTACCACCAAGATTGCTGTTAAAAATCGAAGATTCTCCGCTTACAAAAAATGACTTGGCAAAGATATTAATATTTCCGGCATTACCAACACCTGTTTCGGAAATACTGCTCGATATATTACTGTTATTTGCAAGAGAAACTGTGTCTGTTGCTTGAATTGAAATATTACCACCGTTTCCTTTACCAGAAGTGCTAGCAAAGAAATAAGAATTATTATCTAAAAAAAGTTTTCCTGTTTGAATATCAATATCTCCACCATTACCTACTATTTCTGAAGTTGCACTACTAAAATATGCTTGATTATTCAAAAATAAAGTATCTTGAACTTTAATCGAGATAGTACCAGCATTTCCCTGCCCAGAAGTATAACTATTAATTGAAGCATTATCTAATAACAAATTCCCAGATTGAATGTTGATAGTGCCACCATTACCCCTGGCTTTACTAGAAACCGTGGTACTAATTTGAGTGAAGCCAATATTATTAGTATCGCTGAGAGAAATTTTTCCTGATACTTGAATAAAAATGTTACCTCCATCACCAATCCCAAAGGTATCAGCACTTATTTGACCTTTGTTGTTTAAGAATAATTCTCTGGTATTAATGCGGATATTTCCACCTTTACCTACACCATCAAGACTCACATCACTACTAATCCTACTGGGTAACTTTACTTGTCCAAATTGTTCCGTAAAAACCTTACCAAAACCATCTAGATTAATATTTTCACGAGCGTCAATGCTGATATTGCCTGCGTTGCCTTTCCCGTTTGTACCTGTATCAATACTTGCACCATTTGTCAATGACAGCAAACCCGTTGTTATTTCTATATTTCCGCCATTACCGACACCTCCAGCTATTACACCACTTTGAATACCAGCAATCGAAAACTCTCCTATCCCATCCAGCTTAATTGTGTCTCGGGCATTCACAAAGATATTACCTGCATCTCCTTTACCGGAAACTGTAGTAGATATTTTTGAACCACCTAATAACGAAAGAATTCCAGTATTAACCCAGATATTTCCACCTTTACCTACACCATCTGCAAACACCCTACTGTCAATAGAACTACCACCATCAAAAGCAATATTATTAGCATCAATAGTAAGATTTCCTGCCTCGCCTTTACCCAGGGTACTGCTGCTAATAAATACCCCATTGGTTGATTGGAGAGATCCTGTTTTTATCTGAATATCTCCAGCTTTACCTGTGCCTTCTGGATTGACAGCACTAATAATACGACTATAAATTCGACTTGGTTCTCCGTCTTTTAGAGTAGTCTCTACAAAACCATCTAAACTTATGGTATCGCGAGCATTGATATTGATACTACCAGCATTTCCTTGTCCTAAAGTTTTGGTGTTGAGTTCGGAACCTTGCGCTAGAGAAAGAGAACTTGTTTGAATGTTGATACTACCACCATTGCCGAAACTTCCCTCTTCCGTAGAACTATAAATCTCACTACTACCTGTAAGCAAAATATTATCTTTGGCTAGTATTGAAACTTTTCCAGAATTTCCTTGTCCAAAAGTACTGGCATCTAAAAACGAATTTTTACTTAAGCTTAAGGAACCTGTAGTTATATTAATGTCACCCGATTTACCAATAGCGTCTTTTCGCAATGTGTTGGAAATAAAGCTAGTATCAGTCAGATTTATGGTTCCTGTGGCGTTAATTTCTATATGACCACCTTGACTATTTGGTGTTCCTAAACCTGTTTCTATACCTGCTCTAAGTTTACTTTCTCCTGCTAAATTCACATCACGAGCATGAATTTTAATATTCCCGCCATTCGCACCACGAACATTAACTTCTGCGGCGTTATTTAGGGAAACATTTGCCCGTTCTACACCATCAGGTACTGCTAAACTGATACGATCGCCTGCAATATTTAATCCTATATTTCCCGGTGCAGCCAAACCTGCTAACTCAATATTCCCCCCATAGGAGCGAATACTCCCACCATCAATATTGATATTTCCACCAACAAGCAGCAAACTTTTGCCATCTGGTACTCTTAAACCCGTGACATCTTCAGCAATAAGATTCTTACCAGCAGAAGCTTGCGATTGATTAGTAATTCTTGCGTTCCCTTGGTTTTGATTAAACAACAAGGCTGAAGGATTCACCGTCAACAATGGTGCTGCTTCGGGATTTGTGGCACTAAAAACACCGCGATCGCCAAACTGTACCCCGTTCGCTGTTGTCCCCACAAAGGAACCCTGCACATCTAAACTAGCATCTTTGCCAAATACAATCCCATTGGGATTAATCAAATATAGATTCGGGTTAGAACCACCAGATGTTCCCAGTCTCCCAAAAATTTCGGAAGGGTTATTCCCTGTCACCCGTGCCAGAATATTTTGGATATCTACACTAGGACTCACAAAATATACTTCCCGTCCCGCGCTAACATTAAATTCTTTAAAACTGTGAAACAGATTAATTTGGCGAATTGCACCACCTGTAATGACTTCTATCGGTGTCGGGTAAAAGTTGCCTGTCACTTGGGAGGACTCAGCGCCAAGTGTGTTGTCGGGTACAATATTACTTTGTTGCGCTAGGGTTTTCGTGGTGAAGAGACTCATGCTCAACCAGCCAAGTAACCCAGCCAATCCGAACTGCAAACACTTGTGTAAACCGTGTTTTCTTGTCATTGGGTGTGCTTTCATTTGGTCTATACGAGTATCTAATCAAACTGTATGCTTAAGCAATACTTCTAGTAAATATTCTTGCGTATCCCGATAGCAAGACAGTTTTCTGCAATAATATTTTTTTGTTTGTATAAAAAAAACTATATTTTATAGCGATTTGCATCGGAGTGAGGTACAGATTTATCCGCGTTCGTCTGCTACAGGCTGGGTTCCATAACTTTTTTATATATTGCACTCAATTGAAAAGTTGGGTTTCGTTCCTCAACCCAACCTACATCTACCTTATATAAGAGAGGAATTTTTAGAGCGCTCCTTTGCAACAAAACTATTGATACCCCGCAGCTTGCAGAGAAAACAGTGTTGCGTAACGCCCACCCAATTCTAACAACTCTTCGTGAGTTCCCTGTTCTACAATTTCTCCAGCTTCAACAACCATAATTTTGTCAGCCATTCGCACTGTAGAAAAACGGTGAGAGATGAGAAAGACCATCTGATGAACAGTGAGAGTGCGAAAGCGATTGAAAATCTCAAACTCTGCTTGGGGGTCTATGGCTGATGTTGGTTCATCTAAAACCAAAATATCTGCTTGAGTTCGCATAAAAGCACGGGAAAGAGCAATTTTTTGCCACTGTCCTCCAGAAAGTTCGTATCCCTTCCTAAACCATTTACCAAGCTGAGTTTGAAAATTGTTAGGCAAATGTTCGATAAAAGGAAGTGACATACCTTTGTCTGCAGCCGTTATCCACCGAGTATTGTCTTCTAGGTTGTCCACATCTCCCACACCAATATTCTCACCCACTGTAAACTGGTAGCGCACAAAGTTCTGAAAAATGACCCCAATACGCCGCCGCAATACATTCACGTTCCACTCTTGCAAGTCTAAACCATCTAATAAGATCCTCCCGGAATTAGGAGTATAAAGTCGGCTCAGCAGTTTGATAAGTGTTGTTTTACCTGAACCATTTTCACCAACAATGGCTAGTTTTTCTCCTGGCTTGAGGTGAAAGGAAATATTTTTCAATGTTGGTTGCAAATTCCCAGGATATGTAAACGATACGTTCTCAAAACGAATACCATCTTTAGATTTTAGCCCTTTGGTTGCTTTGCCTTTTGGTTCTGGTATCCCCTCTTCTAAAAATTCATAGAGATTGGAAAGATACAAGTTATCTTCGTACATTCCTCCAATAGAGGTGAGCGCACCAGAAAATGTTGATTGTCCTTGACGAAAAACGGTGAGATACATTGTCATATCTCCTAGAGAAATTCTGCCTGCAACTGTTTCCACTACAATCCAGGCATAAGCTATATAAAAAGCAGCAGTACTTAACAAACTCAGTAGGTAGCCCCACATTCCTCGCCGCAGCGTCAAGTCGCGATCTTCTCCAAAAAGTCGATTGAAGATCGTGTGATAGCGCTCGAGCAACATATCTCCTAGTTGGTAAAGCTTCACCTCTTTGGCAAAGTCTTCTCTAGCAAGAAGGGTTTCTAAATAATGCTGTTCGCGGGCTTCAGGAGCACGCCAGCTAAAGAGGCGAAAGGCTTCTCCTGCAAATTTGGTTTCTGCAAAAAATGCTGGCATTGCTGCTATAACTAGCATCAATAATGCCCAAACGGAGAACTTGATTAACAAAAGACCGTAAGTGACAAGAGATAGAGCACTTTGTACCAAGCCAAAGGTGCGAGTTACGAGAGAGAGAGGACGAACAGATGCTTCTCTCCTTGCATTGGTCATTTTGTCGTAGAATTCTGAATCCTCAAATTGAGTGAGTTCGAGTGAAAGTGCTTTTTCCAGGATTAGAACGTTGACCCGTTGACCGAGCAGCATTCTGAGCAAGGATTGGCAAACCGTCAAACCTCGTTGGCTTGCTGCTAGTAAAGCCACTGCAATAGCCTCTAGTCCCACATACATTAATGGGTAATAAAGATTGACAGAGTCGCTATTATATGTAACTGCAAAATTGCGTGCTGCTATGACAGCATCAACTATTAACTTGCCAATATACGCGACAGCAGCTGGTAAAAGACCTGCGACTAAAGTTAAACTCGCAAGAATAATGGTAAGAGAGCGGCTAGTCGTCCAGACTAAGCCTAAAGCTCGCCCACTGTATCGAAAAACTGCAAGGGATTGGCGCAGAGCGTTGCGTTTTTTACGTATCTTCATTATTTTTTTATAGCGTAAAATTGACCCCGCAATACAGCTGTACTTCGTAATGGCTTCTTTATCGCATACAAAGAATTGATTACAATCAGACCTTCTCTTTAGTTCTGCAAGGTTAAACCCCCCCTTCCGCACCCCAACCGTCACAAACGGTAATTACTGAGTAAAATCTTTAAAAAAAGAATAAAAATATACAGTTGCTTGCCAAAAAGACAGGTGAGAAAGCGTAGAAACTGAGATATAAGAGACTCAACTCATTCTTAATTATTAGCAATAAGATAGCCAGAGATCTTCTGTGGTAATTGATAGATAAATCCCTATAGTTTCTTGAATAAATTTATGATTGCATTAATGTAAAAGTCTCAATAGAAAACGATTAGACATACTGATTGAGAGCCATTTTTCAAAAAATAGCTATTTTGTAGAGAAGTTATAAATATAAATTTTCAAAACTTAATTATGTGACTAAGCGGTAATAACGCTGACAATGTTCGGGCAAGAGATTCAAAATAAAATTTCTTTCATTATTATTGCTGATATTTGATAAAAAGTAGCTAGGGAGCTTGCTTATCCTCGTGCTTTTGGGGTTATTACAGTCACTTTATGTTGCTCAATTTGATGATATTTGAACTTTTGAGAAAGTTTTGATAATGCTTTAACCGTATCCGCTTCACAGGCAAATTTTTCGGCGGCTAACTTCTTCAATTCGTTGCGAGCTTTTTCTTCAGCTTTCAGAATTTTTTGTCAGAGCTTACGTAAATCTACTTCTCTATCCCTCTAAATTCTCTTGAATCACTATTGCAAGTAATTTTTAAATACTGAATTGTTATCTACTCTATTTTTAGTTTTTATGTACAACTTTTTCTGCTTCTTATTCATGTGTGACAGTTTGGGTGCGGAAGGGTGGTTCAAAGCGATCGCTAAAAAGACTGTTGTTAATCCCTTCATATACAATTTATCCAGAGTTCTACCTAATTTATCATCATTTAAGTATTCCGGCTTGACTCCAGAACCAATTAAATGTTCACACGCTTTGCCCTCAAAAAATTTTGAAAACATTTGGTGCAAGTCACGCTTTTTCTGTCAGAAAAATCTAAAGTTTCAAACCCAGTTTTGCATGAAAATCCTCGTCGTATATTGCTGCCTCCCACATCTGGGCAGATTTAACTTGCTCAGGAGTCAAGTTTTTGGCTTCCATTAAGTTGGCACCCGCAAGTAAGGCACCGCTGAGGTTGACATTGCTAAGGTTAGCACCGCTAAAGTTGGCACCTGCAAGTAAGGCACTGCTGAGGTTAGCTCCGCTAAGGTTGACATCGCTGAAGTTTGCAGAAATGAGGTCGGCACCACTGAGGTTGACATTAGGACCAATAAGGTGCATCTGCTGATTAGTAGGAACGAAATTCTGAGGGAACTTAGTTTCTTTGTTGTACAAAGAGCCTTTGAGTTTAGCACCGCCGAGTTTAGCATTGCCGTAGTAGTTACCGCTGCTGAGGTTGGCACCGCTGAGGTTGGCACCTCTGAGGTTGGTATCGAAGAGATCGGCACTGCTGAGTTTGGCATCGCTGAGGTTAGCACCGTCGAGACGGGCACCCCTAAGATTAGCTGCGTTAAAGCTAGCTTTCGTTAGGTTAGTTCCCATAAGATTAGCTCCCGTGAGGTTGGCTTCCGTGAAGTTGGCTCCCATGAGGTTAGCACCATTGAAGTCGGCTTCCGTTAGGTTAGCTTCCCCAAGGCTGGCTCCATTGAGGTTGACGTTGTGGAGGTTGGCTTTCGTAAAGTCGGCTCCCCAAAGGTAGGCTTTCGTGAGATTGGCATCCCAAAGGTAGGCTTCCGTTAGGTTAGCTCCACTGAGATCGACTCCGGTGAGGTTGGCCGATCTGATATTTGCTTTCGTGAAGTTGGCATGGCTGAGGTTAGCACCGCTGAGGTTTGCTCCACTGAGGTCAGATCCGGTGAGGTTGGCTTGATTAAGAGGTCTGCAATTACCAAACAAACGCTCTGACAAGTAATTGGGCTTCCATTTAAACCTTAGTGCGATCCAACACCCTTTGACTAGACGTTCAAGTGCTTGACGTTTCCCTGCACCACCTTCTTTATTAATTATGGCAATGTCGTTTCCGATGACTTCTTCCCTCAGGCGTGGTTCGAGCACAGCCAATACAGCAATAACTGGAATTACTAAAAAACTAATAGCTTGGAATTGCCTACATCGTTTTTGTTTTAGGCTTTCTCGAATTAACTCCTCAGCAAGGGGAGACAGAGGATAGGTATTACTGTATTCTTGTCGAAAAACCTTTGCTTGTGTCAATCTTTTCCCTTGGAGTAAATAATCCTTCGACTTTCTCTGATCTCGCCAGTCTTTAGCCGCTGCTTCGATTTTGCGCTGTTGCTTAAGCTTATCCCGATTTTCATCAATCCATCCGCGTAAACGTTGCCATTCTCGGATCAGGGCTTCATGAACTACCTCCACTGTTTCTTCCCCTGACTGTTCATTGCGTCCCGTCACTACCAAACGTGCTTTATAGCCAGCTAAATAAGTCACCAATCCCCAATTCTCTTCCCCAACTTCGGCACTAGTAGCTAGTTGGCGGGTATCCTCGGTTCCTTCCCCCAGACGTACTAATTGCAGAAAAATCCGTTGTGCTTGCTTCTGCTCTGTCTCACTGAGTTTGCAATAAACCCGTTCAGCATGATTTGCTAAAGCTTTTTTCACACCCCCAATCTCATCATACGCTTGGTGAGTTAACACACGATTTTGCTGCTTCTCCCACAGTCGGGTCAGAGCAAATTCTAACAACGGCAAATTACCTGGTTCTTGTCCCACATCATCCAAAATTCGCTCGGTTAGATGTGCTTCCAATTGCACTTCTAGCTTTTGGGCAGGTTGCTCAATGGCTGTCTGTAGTTCCTCCCTACTCATTGAACTTAGCAACTGAGGCGTAAATTGCTGCAATACATCTCGAAACGGACGATAGGAAAGGACATAGCTGTAGAAGTCAGCTCTTAGAGTCAAGACCAGCGTCAAACTTGTTTGATGTATAGCTGCCAACAACGTATCAACAAAACGCTCCTGTTCCTCTTTAATCTGGCAAAGAGTGTAGAGTTCCTCAAACTGATCTGCTACCAGCAATAAATTTTTGTTAGGGTTATGTTGCAAAATTCGAGAAGTTACCTGCTGTAAGGTTATTTCACCTTTTTTCAAGGATTCTGCCAGTTTAGCTGTCTTTATCACTTGCTCTGTTTTACCAAGTTCTGGTTCTAATTGACGCACTAAAGTGTAGGCAAGCTCATCAAACGGTTGCTTTCCAGGGCGGAACGATTCAATCAGCCAAGTTTCTTCCATCCGTAACTGTGAAATTAGTCCAGCAAACACTACAGAAGACTTTCCACTACCACTTGGACCCATTACTGCGACTAAGGGCTGTTTGCGAGTAGCCTGAACTAAGCACTCAACAAATGTCTCTTGCCCAAAAAAGAACTGTGCATCCTGCTCCTGAAATGCAGATAATCCCTGATATGGGTTTGGTGGGAGAATTACTTCTGGTTCAATCTCAATTGAGACAGGATGAATTAGTTTTTTTTTAAGCACTGGGGTCTGATGCTCTTTAAGACCAACTAGCTGAGAGCAGCCTAGCTCAAAAGCAAACTCCACTTCTTCCCCGGCTCCTAGGGCATCGTAAAACGCTACGGCAAAATTAATGGCTGCTTTATCCCCAATTGCTTGATTCATGCCAATCACATAGTTAATGTGTTGACTAATTGCCTCCGCCTGTACTTCTGAGTAGCAAGCATTCAACAGTACACACTCTACTCCCTTTACGGCAAACAGCTTAAACATACTAGAGAGTGCATCTGCCCGCACAAAGGCTGCCTGCCCCGTTTCATCCTCCAAGACAATACCATCTTCGCCACCACCATGTCCGCAGAAGTGAACAATCTGCGGTTGACTGTCCAATATTGCTCGGTAAAAATCCCGCGAGCGCACCGCCCACTTCTGCTCTAGCTTGAAACGCTCTCGCTTGTTTGCTCGTCGCAATCCTTCATCAATTTCCGATACCTCTTTATCTAGTCGTAACCGAGAAGTATTTGTGGGATTAACAGCTAATACCAGAATTGTTTTGACACGCGTGTTGTTACTCATAAGAGTACACTTAATAAGTCCAAGTGGTCAATATTCTTAATTTCAATATCTTTGACATTAAACATGATGGTAAAATATTTCAAGCAACACTCTGAAAATTTTGACACTTTGACTGTGTTACCCATCAGCCCCTCAGAAACTTATCTCACAATTTTGTAAAACGCAAGCTGCACAACAAGTAAAGATACAGCGCTTTGCATCTGAATGAGGTACACCCCCCTTTCATCCCCCCGATGCTTTGGGGGGACAGAGGGGGGTAATTTTTGTACCTCACCAAGTTGAAATCTGCTGTATGCTGACACGTAAAATAGGCGATCGCACTCAATCATCATAGAGTGCGATCGCCATACTAGAATATTCTCCCCACAGATCTTATCGGTCTGGATTATCCTGGCTATTAGCTTCAGGAGAGGGGCTGCTACTTGGTACTACAGTTTCATTTTCTACAGATGAAGTAGGTGTATTAGTATCACTATTTGTTTCTTCATCAGAAGTACTTGTGTTGGAGTTTGAAGGTGATGTGGGTGTAGTTGCTGTTGCGGGAGGAGCTGGTTTGGTTGCACCTTCTTGAGGTGGAACAGTTATGTTGACATTAGGTGTAGTAGCTGGTGATGGCTTTGGTGCGGGTATAAAGACTGGAACTGGAACTTCCTTGGTTCTTTCAATAACTGTTGGAACTTCTCTCGTTCTTTCAATAATCGTAGTTTTGGTTTGAGAATTTTGAGTTCCCACGGGTGATGGACTTGGAGATGCAGTGTTTGTTGAAGGAACTGCTGATGGTGTGGTAGTAGTATTCTCTACAGAAGAATCTTGTTGATTGAAATACCAAACAGCGCCTACTGTTAGCCCTGTCAGTAGGGTCAGTAATAAGCCTAAAATGATTCCACGCCCAGTACTATCGGTGTCCCGTTGTTCAATCCGATCTTGATAATTCCGTTCTGAGGATTGACCGTGGAGGTAACCATTTTGATAAGACTGAACATCGGTTCTACCGTTATTGACTGTTTCAGTTGTTCGTGTCACGTTGGCGTGAGTGTTTCCATTCCCATCGGTATAAATATCTTTGTGAATTTCTTGAAAGTTTTTGCGATCGTTTGAGTCGTTCATAACAGTTGTTTTTATTCTCTTAATAAGGTGATAGGGAAAAAATGATTGGCTATGAGCAAGTCATTAACCTGCTCTCAATTCTTATTTTGAATTGAGGAATATTATCGATATAATTCCCTGGTTATAAGTGACAAATTTCATTCAAAGTATTATTAGAATAGCCTCACTCTTTACGAAAAGCTTTCTATCGAAAGAAGTGATATCAGCTTCTATCAAAGGAGCGATTGTTTCACTTTAAAAGTAGAAAATTAGAGAATAAGAATAAATGTCTTTAAGGTTTAATTCAATTCAACCAATCCCGGTATGACTACTGTACTTACAATTTTTTATAAATAATCTAGTTGTTCGTATGACTGGTACAAAACGGCGCTCAGTATGAAGGCTAAAGGATGACAGCAACACGCTTATACTCTAAGCTTTATCAAGATTGACAATGGTAACAGATTAAAAAAGTTTTTCCTGTACGCTTTTGCGCCTGAGGCTCTCTACATCCGGACTTTTGCCTTTTTGTATGAGCTAAGCGAGCAGAAAAAGTTGACCGAATATAACAGAATATTAAGCAATGAAGAGAAATACCGTCTCAAAATGTGGTGAATTTGCCATGAAGCCTGTACGTCAAACTTTGTCAACGAGAGATATCCAACTTTCTTACTTGGAATGGAACCAAGGTCAAGAACCATTACTGCTGTTACACGGTTTAGCCGACCATGCCTTAGTTTGGTCTAGCTTGGGAGATGACCTAGCAGCAGATTACCATATCGTTGCGCCAGATATGCGCGGTCATGGGGAAAGTAGCAAACCCGAAGATGACTACAGTTTTGAGAGTGCGATCGCGGACTTAGAAGCACTCATGGATAAACTAGGATGGTCATCTGCTCATATTGTAGGTCATTCTTGGTCGGGAAAACTGGCTGTGATTTGGGCAAGACTCAATCCCCAACGTGTACGGAGCATGGTTTTAATAGACCCAATTTTTATCTGGAAAATCCCCAGTATTTTCAAACTCACTTTTCCACTTTTGTACAATTCTTTATCCTTTCTTAAAGGGATGGGACCGTTTGCAAGTTACGAAGAAGCCGAACAGAAAGCGCGTCAGTTATATGAATTCCAAGGATGGAGCCCCTTACAACAGCAGGTTTTTAAAGAAGGTATAGAACAAAAACCGGATGGTAGCTGGGGTAGTAAATTTACAATCGCAGCCCGTAATGGAATTTTTGAAGAAGTGATGCGAGTTCCTGGTTTTACAATCCCAATTCATACTCCCACCCTGTTTATACAACCAGAAAAAGGAGTTAACCGCAAAGATTGGCAGATCAAACCCTACAAAACTTATCTGAAAAGTTTACAGATAAGTACGGTTCCTGGCAATCATTGGCCGTTCCTGAGTGAACCTGAGATATTTAATCAAACTGTAAAAGCGTTTTTACAGGGAGTTAGATAATTATCTCACGCACTTGTTGCAAAGACGCAAAGAGTTTCTTCGCGTCTTTGCGTGAGATATTGCAACTTTAATTACGTGTATCTGTCATTTATACAAGTAAATTTCAGTCGCTACTATAGAGTACTGGTACGCTTACCCATTCATTGTTTGTCATGAGCCTGTGTATAAACCCCACGTGTCCCAAACCGAACCATCCAGATAATGATGAAAACCGCTTTTGTCAAAGCTGTGGTTCCCTCATGGAATTGCAGGGACGTTATCGGGTGATGCGGCTTTTAAGTGATAAAACGGGTTTTGGAAAAATTTATGAGGCTTACGAACGGGACACGCCAAAAATTCTGAAGGTTCTTAAAGAGGAATTATCAACGGACGCCAAAGCAGTAGAACTTTTCCAGCAAGAGGTGGCTGTCTTGGGACAATTGGAACATTCTGGCATTCCCAATGAAGATAGCTACTTTCAGTATCAAACCAGACACGGTTTGAATTTACACTGCATTGTTATGGAAAAGATTGAGGGTCCTAACTTAGAACAGTGGCTGAGACAACAGCAAAATAGACCCATTTCTCAAGACCAAGCCATCGCTTGGTTGAAACAATTGGCCGAAATTTTGGGGCTCGTACATGGAAAGCAGTATCTGCACCGAGATATTAAGCCATCTAATATTATGATTCGACCGGATGGACAGTTGGTACTCATTGACTTTGGCACTGCTCGGGAAGTGACGAGAACTTACTTAGCAAAACTACACGGTAGTGCAGGGGGTGTCACAGCTATTATGTCTTCCGGTTATAGCCCCCCAGAACAATTGAATGGATTGGCTGTACCTCAATCAGATTTTTTTGCTTTGGGACGCACTTTTGTATTTTTGCTGACAGGACAAAACCCCATAACATTGTATGACGCCCATCACAACGTATTGCATTGGCGCGATCGCACTGTTGGTATTTCACCACTCCTGTTAAACTGTGTTGATTGGTTAATGGCAACAGAAGTTAGTCAACGTCCTGCTAATGCTCAAGAAATCTTAAAACGCCTTGCTGCGATCGAACAACAGTTGGGAGGAAGTGCTGTAGCTACTGTCAATGTTGTGGGAAGTTTAGAGACACAACCTTTGTCACCACCAGATACGACAACCTTACCACCAAAACCCCATGTCCCAGTACAACAGCCATCCGAAAAAGTGCCATTACTTTCCTTGTTTGCAGCTCTATTGGTGGTTTTAGGCTTTCTTGGTATCGTTGCTTTAGCAACACGGTCTCCACAATTTGCTTCACTTCCCGATTACGGACAAGCACCAGAAAGAAAAGGAAAAGTTGACTACTTTCCCTATGAAGAAGGTAGAGATAGCCAAGGTAGAATAGCTGAATTTAACGTAGCTGTTCTCTCTGTAGAATATAAATGGCTGTTGGGTAGTGATTTCCAAGTCAAATACAACGACCAAGTCATTAATCTAGATGCTTTGAGATCCAATTTAGAGCAAGAAGGTATACAGAGAATTATGGAAAATCCTACAGAGATTATTTCTGTAGGAACAGCTTCTTGTGAGGGGGTCGTAGCAGTTGAAGAACGTAGGGCGCTTGAGCGTTCAAAGCAGATACAACTTTTAGCTAAAAAAATATTTAGTAATACGAACAGTGTCAAAGGTTATCGCTTACTCAATTTAGGGCAATTTCGTCGCAATGACTGTCAGGCGAGCCAGGATTTAACCGCTTATCAAAGAAGCATTATTATCATCGGAGTTAGAAAACAATCAGAAGGCGTTCTTTTGGATGAAGCCCTTAGAGATAGGTTAGAGAAAAAACCATTTGCTGACTTTAAGTTAGAAGATTATTCTCTAGGGTTTCCAGAGAAATTTAAAACAACACCCAGTAATTTATAGTTAATATCAAGCCTTTTTAAAGATGCATAGAATGAGCCTGCGAAGCGACCTCTTTGTTTGTGCAGATCCAGGCTTATAGCCTGAAGGCAATATTATGTAACCTTACACAAAACTAACATTAGAGACATAATAATTTTAAATGGAGAAAGAGATATTTGGATAAAGTCTGATACAATGACCGCTTAATAAATGCCAAAATCCATGCTTCAAATTCCATGACCCGCTTTATACATGATAAGTTTGCAAAAGATTACCTTGAAGAATTACTCAAAAATTACGGGGAGGTCAAAACCTCAGAAAAAGTTTCAGGAGAGATCAAAGAAATTGATGTTTTCTTCATCCCCGCTCAACCCCAGAATTCTGATATACAAACATTAGGCTTGCTGGGCAGATTTGCTGAATTTCCGATGATAGTAGAACCATTTCGCAATGCAGCCTCTGAAGATGAAATCTGCGACTGCTTGCTAAAATTATTGGAAGTCAGAGCGTCCATGCGACGAGAAGCAAAAGCCAATAAAACTAAAATTCTAAAACAGAAAATTCCCAAATTGTGGATTCTCACTCCCACAGCATCTACTAACAGATTATCCAGCTTTAATATTAACCAAAGACCGGGATGGTTACCAGGAATTTACTTTTTGGGAGATGCGTTGAGAGCAGCAATTGTGGTTATACATCAGCTACCACCAACACCAGAGACGCTATGGTTACGACTGTTAGGTAGGGGAAAAGTGCAGCAGCAAGCAATTCTTGAACTCGTGGAGTTACCAGAGAATCATCCCTATCAAAAAGCAACGCTAGAATTAGTTTATAACTTGCAAGAAAATTTGAGAATCAATCAAGATATAGATAAAGACGACAGGGAGTTAATTATGCGATTAGAGCCGCTTTATCAACGCAATCGAGAACAAGCAAAAGAAGAGGGACGGCTTGAAGGACGACAAGAGGGACGACTTGAAGGACGACAAGAGGGACGACTTGAAGGACGACAAGAGGGACGACTTGAAGGACGACAAGAGGGACGACTTGAAGGACGACAAGAGGGACGACTTGAAGGAGAGCAACGTCTGGTTATGCGTCAGCTAAATCGCCTTTTTGGTGAAATCGATGCATCATTAACTCAACAAATTAGAAAATTATCTATAGAACAACTTGAAGCATTGGGAGAAGTCTTATTAGACTTTTCTGAAGTGGCTGA